>JBDHTA010000012.1:0-40795 GCA_039808465.1 Rhizobiaceae bacterium
GAAAACTTACAGCACAATAGGCGCGGGCATGCGGTTGCTGCAAAAAATAAAATGAAATCATAAAGGGAATAATGGCGGGCCATGCGGGATAGCGATGAGAACTATATCTACTCCATAGCCCTCCATGACCCTACAATTTAACATGGGCGGCAGAGCTGGCTAGTAGCTATCAGTTTCCCGCTTACATGACCTCGCCAGTGGTGAATATCTCCACGTTGCCCAGTGCATCGGGTTCGCCAACACCCGGTTACACAAGCGGAGCTGCAAATTGGTAAGACTCGACAACTTCGCTTACCGTTCCCAGCGAGTCTCTGTAGCGAGATACTCCCATATCACGGTCTTCACCGTCACGGCGTCGGACCAGTCGATTGCATAACGATAGCGACCGGGTTCGATGGTGATCCAGCCGCCAACCATAGCCTCCTCGTCTAGCAAATGCACGGTCATGCGGCTGCCGACCTCCGGCCAGACGGCAAGTTCCGTGCCGATGCCGGCTCGCGCTGCTCGGAACTCAGCAGCGCCAGCGGCACGAACGCGATATGGTCAGGCGTTTCGAGTAGCGGTTCGCCGTTTTCATGGTAGGCGTGGCCACGAGCGTTCTTCACTATGACGCGCCGAACTTTGTCGGGGTCAGGAAAGAGGGTGAAAGGTTGGAGATCGTCGAACAGGAGAAGCTGTCCGTCCGGCCTGGTCTTGAGAGAGCGGACTACATGCCGGTTGCTTCGCAGAATTGTTGCCGCTTCGGGATATTTCATTGGGTCTGGATAGAGGCTGCCGACCATGACAGCATGGAGCACACAGAGAAGGTAATTCTCGTCAGGCGAGAAGCTGGAGTTGCAGTGCCGGCAAACAGTAACCTGTGGCAGATAGTCCAAATCGTCACCTGAGCCGCTATCGTATTTGGCACCGCGCTCGCGAAGTTCTTTCGTGAGGAGCGACTTGGTCGGGACATGGTCGCGATTGCTCTCAACAGGAGCGACATTGCGCTCGGCCTTGGCTTTTTCGAGCGTTTGCAGAACCGAAGCCTGCGTCTCGATGAACGAGGTATAGACATCACGAACGTCGCGCCGGATGTCACTTTCCCGTTCGAGGGCCGCGGCCTTCATTTCGTTTGCCTGTTTTTCCAGTTCGGCCGCATGCAGCCTTTCCTGCAGTTGCGCCGCTTCCTCCGTGGCTTCCAGCACTTTCCGGGTTTCGTCCATGACCTCCGCAAGCTGGCGTTGCAACTCAGCGATAATGGCATCTCTGGGATCGGTATTGTCTGACATGGATCGGCCCCCGTTCCGAACGAGGGTTTGGAATAGCCGGTCGGAATGACTGACCAGTAAACGACCGACAAGGGCTGCCTTTTGGGCGGGGAGCCGTCCAAGATGAAGGCGAAGGGGAGATTTCCCAAGAACCGCTTCAAGGTCCTTAGGGATTCGGCGCTGAAACCGAAATCCGTTCTCGCGGCGCGTAATGTACATCGTGAAATCCGGGTACACGAGTGGGTACAAACGCCACCCGAAGCGCCGAAAAACACAATAAAATCAATGAAAGGCCGCTGGCGGAGAGGAAGGGATTCGAACCCTCGATACGGTTTCCCGTATACGCCCTTAGCAGGGGCGCGCCTTCAGCCGCTCGGCCACCTCTCCAGTGGGGCCCTGATATGAGGATTCCAGTTGCTATTCAAGAACTTTTTGCAGGAGATATCACTTTTTTGATGGAGTGACGATTGCAGAATATCGCAGATAAAACCGGAACGATGCTGGAACGTGCCAGATAGTTCGTCACAAATCTGGCACGCGCTATCACGTTATGTTCTCGTCCCGCCTCACCCCCTAACCCATCCAACAATCTTGGCAACGCTCTCGGCAAACATCACTGTGCCAAGGGCGACGCCGAGGATGCCGACGATTAGCCATTTCACGAATGTCCCGACTGTTTTGACGGCGTTGACTAGGCGCACACCGTCTTCAAGGGTCTGGATATCATCGGGGCGCAGGCGGGCGAGAAACTCCCTCGTCTCCTCAGGAAGTTCTCGCATCGCGCTGACGGGGTCGGCCTGGTCCTTCATGGCAGCCTCACTTGATGACCGGCGGCTGGCGGGCAAACAGCCCATCTACGCCATCACGAGAGACGTTGAGCGCAAGCTTGATGATCTTGTCGGCCAGCAGCACGCCGCCCGCCACCTTGGCGGCGGTGACCGGATCAAGGCCCAACGCGGTCCAGTCGAAGGCGATCAGCGCGCCGATGATAAGGCCGATCAGGTTGAGGACATTGTGAAATGCATTGGCATTGATCATGTCATGCTCCCTTCAGGAGGTTCGCGAGTTTGGACAGGAGAGCGGCAAGCCAATTAGCTGACGAGATCGGGGCCTGCTCAATGGTTGCAGGCGGCGCGATGTCTGCGGGAGAGGCTTGCGCGGCCGGGATCGGAGGCGCTGGGGTCGGCTCAGCGCCGGATTTGACCGGCTTTACGGCCTTGTAACCGGCATCCGTCAGCGCCTGCTCGAAGGCCCGCGCATAGCCAGCGATCAGCGCTGCCTTGTCCGTGCCGTTGACGATCCGGCGAGCGCCTTCATAATCGGCCCGGCTGGCGCTGATATAATCGTCCAGCGCCTTGCCTGTGAAACTGCCAAGCTCCATGCCTGCGAACAGGATTTGGACTGCCGTGGAAAGCTCCAGTGCTTTTGCGGGGTCTTTGACCAGATCGATGCCGATCAGCAGGCCGAGCTTGGCATAGTTAGGCTTGTGGGTGATCTGAACCAACCCACGGCCGAACCACGACTTGCCGTCCACATCATTGCGCCAATAGGGAGTTTTAACACTTCCGAGCTCGCCGGCCGCGAATGCCTTATCGAGCGCAGCAATCGCCCCTGCGTCCGTCTTCGCCAGCGTCTCGCGCACGGCCTGCATGGTATGCGCGGACTCGTGGTAGGCCGTGGCGAGGATATAGGCGAGATGCTTGAGCGGCGTCCCTCGCCTCCCCGCTCCGTCAAGGATGGCTTCCGTGCCTTGCACCTGTGGCTGAGACAGAGACGTGCCAAAAACTCCAGACGTGCGCTGGCGCACGCTGGCGTAAAACGCTGCGCGGTTCATGTGTTACTCCAGATTTTAGGGGATGGATTAAGTGGCTGCGGCGAGCGCTTCGGCCCAGCGTTGCAACTGGAGCCGATGGTAAGCGCCGTCAGGCGCGGTCAAATGCTGGCCCGGTTTTGCCCGGGCCAGCCGTCATACTGCTTCCAGCGCGGCAAGCCGCATTTCGATCGCCTCCAGCCGCGCTTCCGCACGGGCCGCGCGACGGCGCTGGTAAGCCGCCTCGAAGCAAAGCGCCTCCTCGTAGCGGATGCCGTAGCGGTCGCCTCCCGGCGCGCCGGGCGTCACCGTGGTAATGTCCTCATATTCTTCGGGCTCGATCACTTCGCCGTCGACATAGACGGCGGCGCGGACCTCGCGGCCTTCATCGTCGAGGACGGCCTCGCGCAGCAGCACCTGCTCATAGACAGCGTGCTTGACCAGCACCCGGTCAACCCGCACGGTCTCCGGCTCCGCCTCCCAGGTGTCATGACAAAGCAAACCGTAGGTGGCGGCATCGAGACCGTGCGCCGCAAAAGCCTCAATCACGCGCTGGGCAATGACGCCGGTATGCAGCCGCGCCGCGCCTCCTTTGGCCGCGACCGCGTCGAGAAACCGGAATTGCCCGAAACCGATCTCGCCCCATGCGTCGAGCGCGGCGTCCGGGATATTCTCCGGGGCTGTCTTGGCGCGCTCATCAGACGTGCTGATGGTAGCCGTGGAGGCGTACACCTGAGACCACAGACGCGAGCCGGAACCCAGCGACATATTACCGGAACCGGAGGGAGACGCTGGCAGGAAGCTGTCGGTGGCGGGTGAGCATTGCACCTTGGATTTCACCGCACCGGCGCTGTCATGCGCCGTCAGGGCGGCATATCCGTCTGATTGGAACGTCACCGCCCCCTGCGCCACGATGCTCGTCGTGCCGTCCGGTCCGACGGAGCCCTTGTAGCCAGCAATATACCTGTCTTGCGGAGATGCCGAAGGGGTGACGAGGCGCAGCCCGGATGTACCGCCCGTGTTCTCGATATCGAAACTGGCGCAATGCGACCGGATGGCGGACGATGTTGAGCGCCACAGATGATGCACCGCATTGCCCAGGTACAGCGCTCTTTCGGGATATGTCGTGGTGTTGTTCCCGAAATTGATGCCGACCGTGCCCGCCTCTGACGCGCCATTGGCCGCAAAGCAGCTACGGCCGATGGCAATGGCATTCCAATATCCGTAACGGTTGGCCCCGGCCGTGGCAGCGTCCTGGCCATCGATTCCAATGGCCGACCAGCAGCGCGCGCCCGTGCTGTTCGTGGTGATATGCAACGACATGGTGTTGTTGCCAGCCGTCGCATTCGGTGACGCCGAAGTGCCCGCCACGTTCTGATGCGCGGCAAACTCAGCGCCAAGCACCAGCCCCTCTTCGGTACTGTATTGCCAGGCGGCACCACCTGATCCGCACGCGTCACCAATACCGCCAGCCACATTGAGCTTGTAGGAGTAGCCGACGACAGCAGTGCTGTCATTGTTGCCGGACGCGGCATTGACGGCAACACCGCAGATCGATTTGGGGTACTGGTTGGTATTGCCGCCCGTCTGCTCGATGTAGGAGTAAATACCCGCAACCTTGGTCGCATAGGCCGCGCCGCTATCGTCCTTGATCGTTACTGCGACATGGACAGCCGGATAGAACGTTGCGCCGGTATGCGATGCGGATAGCGCGATTTTGGCATGGTCCGATTTGATATTCGCCGGTCTGGTGCCGACCGACGACTGCTGCCCGGCCGTCAGCGCCGTGACAAAGCCGCCGTCGCCGTAGACATCCCTGGCGTAAACCCGGGCCGCGCCATTCACGAGGTAAGACCCGGCCGGGATGACATTTGCACCCGCCGCAACCTGGAAGGCCGCCCAGGCCGCCGTGTCGTTCGTGACCCCATCACCTTTCGCGCCGAACAACTGCGGCGTGATGACCGGCGTATTCAAAAAGCGCTTGCCGCCCGCCGTCGCGCCGTCATGCAGCGCAAGGATGCCGCGCGCCGGATCGGCGGTGATTTCCCGGGCCGGACCGACATACGCATCGAATGCGGTTGCGTTGGTTATGTCCGCCGCGCCGATGCCAGCAATTCTGCGAGGAGTACGTGCCATTACAGATTCCAATCCACGCTTTCGGAGCCGCTGGCAACGGCAACGCCGTCGAGCAGGAGATTCCCGGAGTTATCGATGGTGAGGGTTTTGGTGATGCTGCCGTTGGGAGATTTCAGCGCGACGCCGGATACGTACAGAACACTATCGGGTGCCAGATACATCGACCCGGTATCTTGCCCCGCAGTGTTTCTGGTACGGAAATACATCCGTTGATCGTCATCAATGTAAAGCGCACCCTTTGAACTGCTATTCGCTCGATAGAACGATATACCTGTGTATGTACCGCCTCTCGCAGCGAAAACCCCGTCGAAATAATTAATGCCGGACCAAGCATTACCGTTATTCAAAAGCGGTACCGACGCCCCGGATGTCCCGACTTTCGCGGTAGCAGCAGTACCAAGAGCAAGGTTAGCGCGCCCATTGGCCTGCTGCGTACCGTTCAGCCCCTGCGCAGCCGTATCCACGCGCAACCTGTTCCCGAGCGATTCCGCCGTGGTCGTGGCAAAGTTCGGATCATTCCCGAGCGCGGCCGCAAGCTCTACCAGCGTATCGAGGGCGGCGGGCGAGGAGGCAATAAGATTGGTAATTGCCCTCCTGACAAACTCTGTCGTTGCGATCTGCAAGGAGTTTGTTTCCGCAGCGGCAGTCGGCGCGGTCGGCGTGCCGGTTAGCGCTGGAGATGCGAGCGGGGCTTTGGCGTCCAAAGTAATTTGCAGGTTAGCAACATCCGCCACAGCATGACTATGCACGGAGTTAGCTTTTCCAGCTAAGCCAGCAGCCACAAACGCAGTAGACGCAGCTTGGGCTGTATTGGTCCCCGGAGAAGCCGTGGGTACCGTCGGCGTCCCCGTCAACGCCGGAGATATCAGCGGGGCCTTGCCATTCACCACATCTTGCAGGTCCTCAAGGTCAGCCGCCTCCGCCTTCCCGGCAATAGCAGCCGCAACAAATTCGGGTGTGGCCTTCTGCTCTACGACTGCGGCAAGGTCTGAGAGATCACTCACATCGGCCTTGCTGATGAGGTCGCTCTCCAGCGCCGAGATATTGTTTTCGGCATCGGTGACGCGTTCCGGAAGCTCCCCTAAGGTCACGGCGTCGGCCAGGCTGAACCGCTTGCCGCCGGGCGTCTGGCCATCGTGCATGGCGACGATGCCCCGTACATGATCGATCGTCAGCTCCCGTTCCGGGCCGACGTAGGCATCGAAGGCCGCAGCATCGGCCATGTCCGCCGCGCCGATACCGGCATATTGTCTCGGTATCTTTGCCATCACACGTTCCAATCGTAACCGGGGGTTGTCAGGATTGCTGTCCTGGTTAAAGTCGTAGACCGCCGCGCCGACGAGACCGGCATACATCTGAGCTTCGGTAGCCGAAGCCGTGGCGGAATAAGCCGACTGGGATGCATTCTCGGCAGCCTGACTGGCAGCATTGGCCGCATCCAGCGTAGCTTGCTGGTCTGCGGCCGACGGGCCTTGAACCAACCGCCCCCCGTCCAGAACAAGCATCGAACCATCGGCAATGTCTGCATCGATCGTCAGGGCAGGACCGCCGTAATCCGATTTCACGGCCCGGCGCGTGTCCCGGAGCAGGGACTGTATCTGCATTACAGTCAGATCGAACCGTTTCTCTACGACCTCAGGGTTATATGCCCCGGCGTTCGAAAGCTCGGTGAGCTGGGTAACGGCAACTTCGCGAACGAGAACAAGCGTCTCCCCGACAGCGAGAGGCACACTCAAGGCAACCTGCCCTTCATCAGCGCCAACACCGGAAATGGTGTAATCGCCCGCATCAAGGGACAGTTCAACGGTGCTTCCATCGGGCCGGGTCTTCAAAGCAACAAGATCGTGCTTGTCGACAATCTTGAAATTGTAGGCAAAGACGGTCGCGACCCCGTCCCCGTAATAAGGGCCGGAGAAGCTGGCTTCATTCGAAACAGTCATGATGAACCTCAAGCAGAAAAAGGCCCCCGGTGAAGGAGCCTTTGAAGGTTTCGGATTGTGGTGGGTGGTTAGCTGGTCTTCACTCGACCTCGAAGACGAAAGCCTCCCGGCGCTGGCGTTAAAAATACACACCTATGTGCATTAATGTTGTCAGCCATCCCAGAAGTGCGTATATACACACCATGAAAAGCGGCGACATAATATCGGCATTGAAGGCGGACGGCTGGTTCGAGGTGAATACCAAGGGCAGTCACGTCCAGTTCAAACACCCCTCCAAGCCGGGCCGCGTTACCGTCCCACATCCAAAGCGGGATATTCCCATCGGAACGCTCAAGAGCATCGAAAAGCAATCCGGGCTGAAACTGAGGTAAGCACCATGCGCAACTATATCGGACTGATCCACAAGGACGCTGATAGCGATTACGGCGTTTCCTTTCCTGACTTTCCCGGCGTCGTGACCGCTGGAACCGACTTGGACGATGCCCGGCGTATGGCGGAGGAAGCCCTCGCCCTTCACGTTGAAGGCATGATTGAAGACGGCGAGGCCATTCCCGAACCATCCAGCCTTGAAGCCATCATGGCTGGTCCCGAGAACAAGGACGGCGTAGCTATCCTCGTCTCCCTCAGGGCCGAGGCGAAAAAGGCTGTGCGGCTGAACATCACCCTGCCGGAAGACGTCTTGAAGGAAATCGACGCCTTCGCGGAATCTCAGGGGCTTACTCGCTCCGGGTTCCTTGCTATTGCCGCCAAGCATGAAATGGCGCGAGAAGCCGCTGCCGCCTGACTCGACTTATCTCCCTTTTAGTGCAAAGTCTTGGGGATCGGAGGGAGGTGCCAATGAAACTCGTTTATCTAGCTATTGCATGCGCCACACTCAGCGGCTGCGGAATGACCTTGCCGCTAAAAGGACAAACTATTTCGGGCGATGAAACCTTCTCTGGCAAGGCTACTGGATATGCTGATGGAGGAGGAACCCTTGAACTTGTTAGCAGCAAGGGCCGGAAATGCACTGGAAATTTTGTCTATGTAACACGTCGCAATGGAGAAGGAACATTCACCTGCCAAAACGGACAGAGCGGCAGTTTCTCTTTCGTGTCGACGGGCATTCGCGGGACGGGCACAGGTAATATCGGCGGGAAGTCCTTCACTTTCACGTTCGGATGATGGCCTGCTTCCTTGTGAAAGCACGAGCCCGAGGAGCGAATGTTGAGCCTTATTCGATTAATTGCCGTGGTGATCTTATTTGCCTTCGCGCCGATCCAGAATAGCGCGAAGGCCGGATTCGTTCAGACGTCTTATGCTGAGTACGTTAAGAGTACAGAATCCTCATTAACGCGGATTGCTGTAGCTGGCGGGCTGAGGGGAGACGAAATAGAAGCAAGCAAGAAGACTGCCGCTTCTTTTTTCTTGATAGGTCCGTGTATGGGGTCCATTCATGGAAATAACTCAGAAAAATACTCCTCCATTCTGAACGAATCTATCCCATCCGTAATTAGCTTCGACGTGAATAATGAGTACGCCAGAGCAATTATGACGATGATCGGATATTTGTCGGCAAACGGCAATTTAGGTCGCAAGCCACCAGAGTACACTTGCAGATTCTCAGCAGAGACAGCAATGCCCTATATACCTTCTGGAATTACCGTAACCTACTGTTTTGCCAGAGATTCTAAGGGTGAGGAGTCGTGCGAGTCGCCCCCAGACTGACTGAGATAATAGTACCATGGCGTTATTCCATCCCCAGACGATCCCCCGTCGCTCGCTCAACCTGATTGAATAGCCATCGGATATAAAACAGATTCTGCGTCGGCACCATCTGGCGAATTTTATTCAGGTCGGAACGGCTAAAATCCCCGGCAAAGATTGCGCCGCTGGCGGAGAAGATATCCGCCACCGCGCCCGGCGTCGGCCCGAGGAAGGCGCTGGTCACGTTTCGGCTGGCATATCGGGATACCTGCTGGCCCGTCAGCCGCGAAAGCCCGACTTGCCCGCGTGTCGCCTTTTCCGCGATATTGTTGGCCTCCATAAGCCACCCGGCGATGCCTGCGCGGTCAAAAGCATTCACCGCCCATACCCGCCAATCGTCCGAAGGCTCTCTGTCCGCGATTTTCGATGAAATGCCGTATGAAAGCGCGCCAACCCCCATCGATACCATCAGGCCATTCAGCACCGCCGCGTCTCGCTGCTGCAATCCTGCCAGCGTGACCCTTTGCATCGAAGACATGGCGAAGCTTTTGAACTGTCCCACGGTCTTGCCAAGCTCTGTTGACATCCAGAGCGGCTTATCCTGCCCCGGCGATACTACGATCCGGTCTACATCCCGCACCACAGCGCCACGGAAAGCCTCCTGAGCCTGAATGTCCGACCAGTTGGCGGCCTTTGCAAGCAGTATGTTGCCCTGATTATCGCCGTGCGCCGAAAACTCCCTGGCGATGCGGGCCGCCAGGTCGCGATCTATGTTGGATGCCGCAAGCCTCCTGATCTCCTTTGGCGTGGCCGTACCGTCGGCAACCTTCTGCGCTGCTCGCAGGATGCCTGTTGCAGCGCTTCCATTACTTCCTGCTGGTTCTGGCTCTCCGTCCCTTGCCGTATGGCGCTTAAAAGCCTTTTGGGAACAACCCCAGCCTGCCGCACGATCTCCTCCGCCGTTGGCATGACGCGCTCGGCCGGGATGCTGGAAGCAATCTGATCGAACAGATTGTCCACCGTGCTTTTGCCCTTCGCATCGTAAGGGTCCACCGTCAGCGTGCCGTTGGTAAAATTGACGATCGCATCGGCAATGCCCGCGCTTTTCTCGTTTTCCGACCGGTAGGCACGAAGATGGGTCTCCTTGTCACCTATACTCAGGACAGGGTCATCAAGGATATCCGTCTCGGATGTCACCTGATGTTGGAGGATTTTCAAGCCGATCGTATCTGAGTATTGCTTATAGGCCGCTTGTTGGTTCGCTATCTCGCCCGATAGATAGCGCTGAACGAGCGCCCGCCTGTCAGGGTCGGGAATGGCGTTAATTTCGGCGCTTACCGCGTTGGGGTCGATGGCGTAGCCATTGCTGCCAGCAGACAGCATCCGGGCGGCGAATTGCTCATCGGAAAGCTTGGCAATGCCTTCCCATGTTGGGGCAAGGCCCGCCCGCACCGCCGCGAAATTTCCCCCGTCTATATCGGAGGTCAGGTCGCGGCCGGTTCGCGCCTTGTAATCGGCCTGAGCGAGCCACCAGGCGCCTTTGTCCTGGTTTTCGGGCAGGAAGTTCGGCAATCCTAGAACTGATGAAACCCGGTCCCATGTACCTTTGACAAACTGATATCTCCCGGCGGCAGTTGAGAGACCGCCTGCGCCTTTTCTGCGGGGATGATCATCGTAGCTATCGAAGCGTTCACCACCATTGAGAACGTTGTATCCGGGAGACTCGGTCCCGGCGATCACGCTGAGCAGACCATATGCCTGCGTCGGCAGTCCTGCGGCTGCAAACCGGGCATTCCGCCCTCCTGTCCCAGTGACCTTGGAAAGTATGCGCTGCCCGTCCTCCTGCGCCTCCCGGGCGTCAAGCTGCGGTTTGATGGCTTTCATGCTATTGGCATAATCCGCAGCGGTCATCCTGCCCTTGTAGCCGTCAAGGTATCGGAGGCCTGCCGCCTGACGTGGGATGACGTAGACCTGCAAGCTGGCGCTGCGTATCTCGCAAAGACGAAGACCACGCCGCGCAAGGTATTCCTGACGCGAAAAATGGTTATCGCGCTCGCCAATATCAGGACGGTTGACCATCCAAACGTCTTTGCCGCAGCGAACCGTTCAACGGTAAAGAAGCGCATCGACAAGGTAATTTCATCGGGAGGCCTTCCCCGGCTGACATCGCATGAATTTGGACGCCATGGATTCGCAACGGAGATGATCGTGCGCAATTCGATTGACGTTGCCACAACTGCGGATCATGGGGGATGGAAGTCGAGAAGGCTTCTGATGGAAACCTATGTCGAGGGGGACGCCAATCGCGACGTGATTGACCGCGTCTTTGGAAAGAAAGACGCGAATTTGTCACAGGCGGATTTGAAAGATTTTGTGATTGACAAGAATATTAAGCATAAACAGTAGCTTAATTGGCTGCCTGAAATCCCTTTAACCGCCCTTAGCAGGGGCGCGCCTTCAGCCGCTCGGCCACCTCTCCAATGGGGCCCTGATAGGCGTTTCGCATGTGCGGATCAAGGGGGTTTATCAAGAATTTGCGTATTTCCAGAAAATTCCTGTGCGCGCAGCCCCGGCAGGCGCGATATCTACCGGCTTTCGGGGTCAGCCTTGCGGGATGTGCCCGCGCCGCCTTGCGTCACGCTTCGGTAGAAACCTTCCAGCGCGGGGTCTAAACCTGCGGAAAAGGGCAGCCAGCGCTCTTTCGAAAGAAAGTAATTGTAATAGTTGCGCCCGCCCGGCGTTTCGTAAACCGGCAGGAACAGGATGTTGTAGCCGTTGGCGTTGATCACCTCGGGCGAGAATTTGAGGCGCAGGCCGAAGGCTTCCTCGGTGAATTCGCGGCCTTCGGCAAATCTCGCCGTCAGGTTGCCAAGCTCGCTCCAGCCGGAAGCCCCGGCGAGATGCTCCACTACGCCCGCCGCCTTTTCGGTAAGCAATCTGCGATTGTCGCCAAGTGGCAGATAGAGTTTCAGCCGCACGCGCCAGATCGCGCCGGAGGCGTCGCCCTTCACGTCGACAAACAGAGAATCTGCCACCTCCGCGTCGTCCGGCAGGCGCTGCTCGGAAGGGCATTCATAGCTGCGCGAGGCCATGGCGCTCTGTTTCCAGCCTTCATTGGCCAGGCCGTTCTCATCGAGGAAGGCGCAGAATTGACCGGCGGGCATGGCAATGCGGCGCATGAAGGCCGAAAAGGAGGGCATATCCGCTTCGGAAAAAAAGCGCTGCGGCAGGTAATAGGGCGGAACATCGAGCCTGCGGGACTTCACATCCCGCCGCCGGGGCTCCGGCGGATGCTGGTTCGGGAACAGTTGCGCGACGAAGACATCGCCGAACAGGCGGCGCAGGTTGCGCTGCCCGTTCGCCAGAAGCACGATGGCGGCAATGACAAGCAGAACGGCGGCGATCATGACGTACAAGGCCGCCTTGCTTCGTCCCCGGCCGCGATGCTGTTCCATGCTCAGACCAATACCCAACAAGAGCCAGGCGGCAGGGGCGGTTTGCCGATCGTTGCCGCCAGGCGGCTCTGCCTGCGGCGCCTGCCCTGTTGCCCGCGGCAACGAAACCGCCGTTCACTTCCATTATACGATACACGGCAAAAAAATGCTTAACATTGATGGCGTTCCGCCATTACGGCAGCAGCGCGGAGGCAGCGGCAGCGGTGACGGCGCGGGTGAGATCGCGCAACTGGCCCGCCGCCAGCCTGCTCACCTGCCAGTAGAGCGGCACATCCAGCACCAGACCGGGGATCAGCTCCACCAGCGCGCCGCGGGCAAGCCTGTCCCCGACCAGAAGCGCCGGGTTCATGCCCCAGCCCATTCCCCGCTCGGCGGCTTCGACGAAAGCATGCGTCGAGGGAAGCCAGTGGGTCGGCGGCAGCAGATCCCCGCCCACGGCCATGCGGAGCCATGCCGTCTGCAACCGGTCCTTCTGGTTGAAGGTCAGGGCGGGCGCCTGCGCCAGCGCCTCGGCCGTCACCCCTTGCGGAAAATGGCGGGCGATGAAACCGGCGCTGGCGGTGGCATGATAGCGCAGCTTGCCGAGCGCGATGCGCTGGCATCCGGCCACCGGCTTTTCCAGCCCGGTGACAGCGGCAAGCACCCGCCCTGCCCGCAGCCATTCGGCGGTGTGATCCTGATCGTCGACGGCGATATCGAGCAAATGGCTGGAGCGATCAGAAAAATCCGCCATGGCCGAGAGAAACCAGGTGCCGAGGCTATCGGCATTGGTGGCGATGCGCAGCGTCACCCGCTCGGTTTCGCGATCGGCGGGCCCAAGGGCAGGCAGCACGCCGGTCAGCCTGCCCTCCAGCATTTCCACCTGCTCGATATGGCGGCACAGCCACTCGCCTTTTTCGGTGGCAACGCAGGGCGTGCCGCGCGCGATCAGCGCGGTTCCGAGGCGATCCTCCAGATGGCGCACGCGCTGCGACACCGCCGAAGGGGTGACGTTCAGCTTGCGGGCGGCCTTTTCGAAGCTGCCGGTCTGCGCCACCGCCGCCACGGCCTTCAATGCCGGGTAATCGAACATGATTAGCTTTCCTGAATTGGGCTTAGGGAATTTAACTAGCCTGAATTCGATGAAGGCGCTAGCGAGGGGCCGTTCCTGCCGCGGAGTTTGCCTGCCATGTCCATTCCCGTTTATTTTACCGGCCTTTCCATGGGCCTCAGCCTGATCGTCGCCATCGGCGCGCAGAATGCCTTCGTGCTGCGGCAGGGCCTGAAGCGCGAGCATGTGCTGCCCGTGGTTCTGGCCTGCGCCGTGTCCGATGCCATACTGATCGCGCTCGGCATTACCAGCCTCACGCATGTTCTCAGCTTCCTGCCATGGCTGGAACCGGCCATGCGCTATGGCGGCGCGGCGTTTCTGATCTGGTATGCGCTGCGCAGCATGAAATCGGCCTTCACCGCCACCGATGCGCTGCGGGTGGAAAACGACGGCGCTTCGACGCTCAGCGCCACGCTCGTCACCTGCCTGGCGCTGACATGGCTGAACCCGCATGTCTGGCTGGATACCGTCGTGCTGCTCGGCTCCATCGCCACGCAGTTTCGCGAGGCGCGGCTTTCCTTCGCGCTGGGGGCGACCAGCGCCTCCTTCCTGTTCTTCTTCGGGCTGGGATATGGCGCGCGCTACCTGACGCCGCTGTTTGCCCGCCCGGCCGCATGGCGCATACTCGACGGCATCATCGCCATCGTGATGGCGGCGATTGCGCTGCGCCTGCTGACGGGAGGCTGACGCCTGCCGCCGCATAAGCTATAAAACGCCCAGACGCAAAAGGACGGGTACGGGCGAATTGCGAATCCTGCTGGTTGAAGACGATCCGGTGCTCGGCGAAGCCTTGCGCGACCATGTGGCGGGACAGGCGCATGCCGTGGACTGGGTGACCACGCTTGCGGATGCGGAAGCCGCGCTGCGGGCGGTCGCCTATGCGCTGATCCTGCTCGACCTGCGCCTGCCCGATGGCAGCGGCATCGGCTTCCTGAAAGCCCTGCGCCTGCGCGATGAAACCGTGCCGGTGATCATTCTCACCGCCCATGACCAGATTTCCGACCGCATCGAGGGGCTGAACAGCGGCGCGGACGATTACCTCGTCAAGCCGTTCGATCTCGGTGAGCTGACGGCGCGCATCATGGCCGTCAGCCGCCGCGCCGGGGGCAAGGCTTCGCCGGTGATGGCCGTGGGAGAATTGCGGATCAACAGCACCGAGCGGACGGTAACCGCAGGGGGGGAGGATATAGCCCTGTCCAGCCGGGAATGGGCGGTGCTGGATACGCTGCTGGCGCGCCCCGGCGCCATCGTGTCCAAGGCGCAGATCGAGGAGGCGCTTTACGCCTTCGGCTCCGAAATCGAAAGCAATACGGTGGAGGTGTATGTCAGCCGGTTGCGCAAGAAGCTCGGCAGGCAGGCGGTGGCAACGCTGCGCGGCATCGGCTACCGCATGGGCGCGGGCGACGGCATGGCGAAGGACGGCGGCGCATGACCCGCCAGATCATCCTCTGGCTGATTGCGGCGCTCACCGGGTTCTGGCTGCTGGCGGCGGGGCTCGGCGTGGCGGTGATGAAGGAGGAGTTTTCCGAGATCTTCGACAGTTCGTTGCAGGAGACCGCGCAGCGGCTGCTGCCGCTGGTGGTGGACGATCTCGCCAAGCGCGGCCAGACCCCGGAAATCCGCGAGCTGGACGATCCAGCGCTGGTGGATGAGGAGGAATATCTCGTCTATCAGGTGCGCGATGCCAAAGGCGCCCTGCTGATGCATTCGCGCGATGCGCCGGATACGCCGTTTTCCGCCCCGCTGGCGCGCGGCTTCTTCGAGGACGAGACCTATCGTTACCATACCGCCGTCAATGCGGCCGGCACGGTTTTCGTGCAGGTGGCGGATGCGCTCGCCAACCGGCGGGAAGCCCTGATCGAAGGCGGCATGGCGCTGCTGGTGCCGCTTGCCATCCTCATTCCCGCCAGCGCCGGGTTGATCATGCTGATCGTGCGGCGCGCCTTGCGCCCGGTCGGCGCGCTGGGGCAGGCGATCGGCCAGAAGGATGGCGGCAACCTGACCCCGCTTTCGCTTGCCGGCCTGCCGCCGGAGCTGGCCTCCATCGGCCGTTCCGTGAACCTGCTGCTGGAGCGGCTGCACCGCGCCTTCGAGGCGGAGCGGGAATTTACCGCCAACAGCGCCCATGAACTGCGCACGCCGATCGCGGGCGCGCTTGCCCAGACGCAATTGCTGATCGCGGCGCTGGATGATGGCCCGGCGCATCGCCGCGCCCGCCAGATCGAGGCATCGCTGGTGAAGCTGGTGCATCTGACCGAAAAGCTGCTGCAACTGGCCCGCGCCGATGCGGGGATCGGCACCGGCGCGCCCGAGACCGATCTCATGCCGGTGCTGGATGTGGTCGTCGACGAATACCGGCGTCAGGGCGCCTCCCCGGAGCGCATCCGTTACGAACGGCCTGCGGGCCTGCATCTTCGCGGCCCCTATAGCGAGGATGCCTTCGCCATCGTGCTGCGCAACCTGATCGAGAACGCGCTGCGCCACGGCAGCGCCGGAGGCGTGGTGGAGATCATCGCGGGGGATGGCGGCATCCGCGTCATCAACGATTGCCCGGCGCTTGCGCCCGCCGAGCTTCAGGCCATTCGCCAGCGCTTCGGGCGCGGCAAGACCCGCGCCAGCGGCACCGGGCTCGGGCTGTCCATCGTCGAGCGGATGCTGGCGCATATGAACGGGCGTCTGGAACTCGCCTCCCCCGCCGCCGGGCGGGCGCGGGGTTTCGAGGCGCGCATCCTGTTTGCGCCGATGGTGTAACGCTGGGGCAATCGCATATGAAGACCCTCTCTGCCTGCCGGCATCTCCCCCACAAGGGGGGAGAAAGTCAAAGGCTTGCTTTTCCTTTATTTTTTATCGCCGCAGGGGCGGCAGGCTCAAGTCCCTCCCCCTTGTGGGGAGGGATTTAGGGAGGGGTCTTCCCATGCCGGACAGATCTCACGAAAGACGCTCGTAAATCCGCATCACCGGCACTTCCATGCCGGGGGCCGGTTGCGCCCGCTGGCGCTCCACCGCCAGCGGGGCGAGCGCCAGCAGCAGCAGCACGGCGACATAGATAACGGGGGCGATGGGGAGCCTCATGATTGCGGGAATTCCTGGCCGCCCTGATCGCGGCAGGCGGCGAAGGCATCCAGCTTCGCGTCGTAGACGGCGGTTTCGACGTCCATCAGGCCGAGAACCGTGTGGAACAGGTTGTCATGCGACATCGGCGCGGCCGACTTGCCCCGCAGGCAGGACAGCGAAAGGCGGGCGCGCTGGCGATAGCCTTCCGAGAACCAGGCGATGAAGGGCACATGCGTCTGCTCCTCCGGCGCGAAGGCGTAGGGCGCGCCATGCAGGAACAACCCGTTCTCACCCAGCGATTCACCGTGATCGGACATGTAGACCATGGAGGAATCGAAGCGGTCTGCATTTGCGCGCAACAGCCCGATCACGCTGGCGAGGATGTGATCCGTATAGAGAATGGTGTTGTCATAGGCGTTGACGAGTTCCTCGTGGGAGCAATCCGAAAGCTGCGGCGTGCGGCAATCGGGCTTGAACCGCGCAAAGTCCGGCGGATAGCGCAGGAAATAGGAGGGGCCGTGGCTGCCGATCTGGTGCAGGACGATGGTGGTGTCGCGGGTGATGCCGGACAGCTTCTTCTCCAGCGTCTCGAGAAAGATGCCGTCGTCGCATTCGCCCTCGCGGCAATAGCGCGGATCCTTGCCCGCCACCGTGCTGCTGAAGGAGATGAGATCGGCGATGCCCTTGCTGCCGGTATTGTTGTCCCACCAGTTGCCCTCGATGCCCGCCTGGGCGAGCACATTCATCAGGTTGCCGGTGAACCGGCCCTTCATGTCGGTGTAATCGCCGCGGGTATAGACGGAGAACATGCAGGGCAGCGAGACGGCGGTGGCGGTGCCGCAGCTCGACGTGTTGGAAAAATTGACGATATCGAGCGCCGAAAGCTCGGGATTGGTGTTTCGCCGATAGCCGTTCAGGGAGAAATTCATGGCGCGGGCGGTTTCGCCCGCCACGATCACCGTCACCACCGGCTTACCTTTTGCGCCGAGGCGACGGCCGATGCGGGCATCCTGGCCGATCGGCCTGTAGACGGCGGTTATTTCCTCATAGCTGTCCAGCCCGTAGCCGATCGCGCCCGCGATCGGGCCGAAGGGGTTGAGGCGGGCCAGCATGTCGTGATGGGCGCGAACGGTGGTGGAGATGGTGGCGAACTGCCAGATCAGCAGCCCGGCGGTCAGCGCCAGACAGGCGGCCGCCACCGCCAGATTATGCAGCAGCTTGCCGAGAAAATTGCGGTGGCGGACGCGGACGAAAGCCACCAGCAGCGATGGCAGGAGGCCGTAAAGCGCCACATGCCCGGCAAAGGCCCAGGTGATCAGGTGCTTCGCTTCCGCCGGGGTGGTGACGGCGGCGTTGCGGATCATGTCCTTGTCGATGACGGTGCCGAAGGTGTCCGCGTAATAGGAAGCGACGGCGGCGATCAGGATCAGCGCGATGAGAAACGGCTTGATCAGGTATTTCACCGAAAAGGCGACGATGCCCGCCGCCGTCAGCGCCAGCAGCCCCAGCGAGAACGCCAGAAAGGCCATGTCGGCGCCCTCGAAACCGGCGGCCGTGGCGCGCCAGAAGGCGGCGTTGGGAACGAAAAACAGCCAGAGGGCGGCCAGCAGGGAAAGGGTGACGCTGCCGATCTGCGGGCGTCGTGAAATCATCGGTGTCATGCATGCTCCACAGGCATTTCCGGCGCGCGCGCCGTCATGTTCCGCCAGAAACGCCAGAAGCCTGACAGCCACCTGAATGCGCAGGCCGCCTTCCCGCGCCGGGGAAAACCGGGGCGCGGAAGCCTTTGAACAGGCTTGGCTTTCCAAAACGGTGATTTTCGCGCCGACTGTGTAAAAGTTAAATGTCGGCATCTGCGGCTTGGGTTACGCGACGGCCATGAACTCATTACGGGGCGCGGCTTTGGTCGATTCTCTTCTGCTCAACTTCATGAATCGCGATATCCTGACCGAAGAGGAGCAGGCCGCGCTGCGCAGGCTCGTGTCCCGCGACCGGCATTTCGATATCGACGAAACGATCGTGACCGAAGGCTCCCGGCCCCAGCACAGCGTCGTGCTGCTCGAAGGCTTCGCCGCCCGCTACAAATACATGGCCGACGGCACCCGCCAGATCACCGCCCTGCATGTGGCGGGGGATTTCATGGATCTGCACGCCTTCCTGCTGCACACCATCGATCACGGCGTCATCGCGCTTTCGCCCTGTCATGTCGGCTTCATCGACCACGGGGCGTTGCGCGAGATCACCGAGGCGCATCCGCACCTGACGCGCCTGCTCTGGCTCGACACCGTCATCGACGGGGCCATTCACCGCGAATGGATCGTCGCCATGGGGCGGCGCTCCAAGCGCTCGCATCTGGCGCATCTGTTCTGCGAACTGTTCTACCGGTTGCAGGCGGTGCGCAAGACGGTGGATTTCAGCTTCCATTTTCCGCTGACGCAGATGGAGCTGGCCGACGTTCTCGGCATTTCCGTCGTGCATCTCAACAAGACATTGCAGCCGCTGCGCCGCGACGGGCTTCTGAGCTGGGTAAACCAGACCATCACCATTCTCGACTGGCCGCGCCTGACGGCGCTGGCGCAGTTCGACCCGACCTACCTGACTTGCACCGTGGAACCGCGCTGAGCCCCGCACGATTGGGATGGTCAAGGGCGCCTGCGGGCGCTATCTCTGTTTCCAGCAATGGATGAGAGACAGGAAAACATTCATGGAATTTTTGTCGGCTTACGATCAGGGGTTCATCCGGGTTGCCGCCTGCACGCCCGCCTGCGAACTGGCCGATCCGCCCGCCAACATGCGCGCCACGCTGGCGCTGGCGCAGCAGGGCCATGCGGCGGGCGCGGGGCTGATGGTGTTTCCCGAGCTTGGGCTGTCAGGCTATTCCATCGATGACCTGCTGGGGCAGGAGGTGCTGCTCGACGCCGTCGAGGCGGCCATCGCCGGTCTTGCCGATCACAGCCGCGCCCTGACGCCGGTGCTGCTCGTCGGCGCGCCGCTTCGCCACAATGGCCGCCTCTACAATTGCGCGGTGGCGCTGCATGGCGGCCGCATTCTCGGCGTCGTGCCGAAAACCTATCTGCCGAATTACCGCGAGTTCTACGAGAAGCGCTGGTTCGCGTCCGGCCGCGATGTCCGCAATGCCGAAATCGCCGTCGCGGGCCGCAGCGCCCCCTTCGGCACCGACCTGATCTTTTCCGCCAACGGCCGGGCCGATTTCACCTTCCATGTCGAGATCTGCGAGGATCTGTGGGCGCCTGCCCCGCCCTCGGATTTCGGCGCGCTGGCGGGGGCGACGATCCTTGCCAATCTCTCGGCCAGCAACATCACCGTCGGCAAGGCCGATACGCGCAAGCTGCTCTGCGCGGCGAAATCCGCCGCCAACTGGGCGGCCTATATCTATTCGGCGGCGGGACCGGGCGAATCGACCACCGATCTTGCCTGGGACGGGCAGGCCTGCATCTACGAACTCGGCGCGCTGATGGCCGAGACCGAGCGCTTTCCCGAGGGATCGCAGCTTTGCATGGCCGATATCGATGCTGAGCGGCTGCGGCTGGAGCGGCTGCGCACCGGCACCTTCAACGACGCCGCGACGCTGAACCTGACGCCGGAGCGCAGCTTCCGCCGCATCGGCTTCGATTTCGAGGCGCCGAAGGGCGATATCGGCCTGAAACGCGCCACCGCCCGCTTCCCCTTCGTGCCGGACGATCCGCAGCGGCTGGACCAGGATTGCTACGAGACCTTCAACATCCAGGTCCACGGGCTGATGAAGCGGCTGTCTTCCACCGGCATCAAGCGGCTGTGCATCGGCATTTCCGGCGGCCTCGATTCCACCCATGCGCTGCTGGTCGCCGCCCGCGCCTATGACCGGCTGGGCTGGCCGCGCAGCGATATCCTCGGCTTCACCATGCCGGGCTTCGCCACCGGCGACGAGACGAAATCCAACGCATGGGCGCTGATGCGGGCGCTCGGCATCACGGCGGAAGAGGTGGATATCCGCCCGCTGGCGCTGCAACTGCTGAAGGATCTGGGCCATCCCTTCTCCGGCGGCGAGCCGGTCTATGACGTCACCTTCGAGAATGTGCAGGCGGGCCTGCGCACCGATTTCCTGTTCCGCGCCGCCAACCAGCGCAACGCGCTGGTGCTCGGCACCGGCGATCTCTCGGAAATCGCGCTCGGCTGGTGCACCTATGGCGTCGGCGACCAGATGAGCCATTACAACGTCAACGCCTCCGTGCCGAAAACGCTGATCCAGCACCTGATCCGCTGGGTGGCGCGCTCCGGCGACCTGTCGCCGGAGGCCAACACGACGCTGGAAAGCATTCTCAACACCATCATTTCGCCGGAGCTGGTGCCCGCCGACGAAAACGGCCAGATGCAGAGCACGGAAGACAAGATCGGCCCCTACGACCTGCATGATTTCTTCCTGTTCTACACCACCCGTTTCGGGCTGAAGCCGTCCAAGGTCGCCTTCCTTGCCTGGCATGCCTGGCACGATGCGGGGCTCGGCGGCTGGCCGCCGCATTTTCCGCAGGAGAAGCGCCGCGAATTTCCGCTGCCGGTCATCCGCGCCTGGATGGAAACCTTCCTGTTCCGGTTCTTCACCATCAGCCAGTTCAAGCGCTCCGCCTCGCCGAACGGGCCGAAGGTCACCTCCGGCGGCTCGCTGTCGCCGCGCGGCGACTGGCGCGCCCCTTCCGATGGCAATGCGCGCATCTGGATCGATGAACTGCGCCGCAACGTGCCGGAGACGCTGGCGTGAGAACGGCATGGCTTGCGGCATTTCTCAGCCTTGCCGCCTTCCCGGCGCTTGCCGACTGGAAGCCGGTGGAGCAGGTGAAGACCTACACCGTCCACGGCGACACGGGGGCTGCGCTCTACAAATCCATCGGCGAGCGCGGCCCGGAAATCGGCAACGGCATGCGCACCATCGCCCATACCAGCTTCAAGCTGACATGGACGCGCAAATACGAGGTGCGGGACGGCGCCTGCGTGCTGAGCGTCGCCAGGCCGAAGCTAATCATCACCTATGTCGTGCCCAAACCGGCGAAAAAGCTTGCCCCCGCCATGCAGGCGCATTGGGACAGGTTCGCATCCGGGGTGCTGACGCATGAAAAGGTGCATGGCGAGCACATCAAGGAGATGGTGCGCGATATCGAGGCGGCGACGCTCGGCCTTACCGTGCCGGACGACGCCGCCTGCAAGAAGATCCGCGAGGAGATGACCGTGAAGCTCGGGGCGCTATCGCAGACCCAGCGCCAGCGCGGCCGCGATTTCGACCGCATGGAAATGAGCGAGGGCGGCAATATCCACCAGCTCATTCTCGGGCTGGTAAACAGCCGGTAAGGCGTCAGGAAAAGGCCGGAGACAGCCGCTCGTGATGGGCGGCGATGCGCGCGAGAGCAAGACCCATGCGATCGTCATCGCCCCAGCGCAGCGCAACCAGAAGCGCATCGAGCGCCTCCGTCCTGATCGTGGAGACGGCTGCGGCCTCGAAAGCTCCACCGGCCTGTGAACGTCGGGGCTGGCCTTGAGTCTCGCGCATAAAATCTCCTCGAACCAATCGGATGCGGGGCATAAAGACTCTGATTTGCAAAAGTTTGCAAGCCTTGCCGGACAGGAAATTCGCCCTAAAAAGCCCCGCCGCGCCGGTGTGATTCCGGCACGGATCTTCGCCACGCGTTAACGAAGTGTTAACAACCGTTACGCAACCCGGCGGAAATGGCCCGCCGGACTCGACTCCCCCGCCAAAACTTGTTTGTATGCGCGGGTCAGCGAAAGCGACCTTCGGAGTTTTGGGGAAAGGAGGCGGTTTCATGCAGTATGACTGGACAGGAACGCGCACGCGCCGGTCGAACCAGTTCCGGCTGGGCATTGTCTGCATGGTTGCGGCGAGCCTGATGATGGGGATTCCGGTCTGGATCGGCATGATCTGATCACCGGACGAATATGTCGGAACGCCGGCGATGCCGGCGTTTTTCATGGCTGCGAGCGATGCAGCAACCGGCTGCGGACATAGTCCGCGCCAGCGATATCGGCGGCGATTTCCTCCGCCCGCAGGCGCTCCCGGGACGATTGCACGAAGCCGCTGAGGATCACATAGGAGCCGATACTGGAAACCGCGATCTGCGAGGCGTCGAGATCGAAGGCCGAGGCCAGCGCGTGAGTGACGGCGGCTTCCATGGCGCCACGGCCCGCGCCATCGGGCGCAGGCTGTCCGTCGAACGAACCGGGATAGCGAATGACCATGGCGGACCTCCGGGCTTTATAGCCTAACGCCGCCAGAACTCGCCGGTTCCCGCCTTTCAATAGCTCGCGGATGCGCCTCTCGCCTCGCCCCGGCCGGTATAGGAGCCCGCAAGCCGTTTCAGCGCCGTCGAAAAGACGGTGACATCCGCGCCGACGCCGACGAAGGTGGCGCCCGCGGCGATATAATCGCGGATAATCGCCGGATCGAAAGTCAGCACGCCCGCCGCCTTGCCCGCGGCGCGGATGGTGCGGATGGCGTTTTCGACCACGGCGCGCACTTCCGGCGCATCGGTCTGGCCGGTGAGGCCCATGTCGGCGGCAAGATCGGCCGGGCCGATGAAGACGGCGTCGACGCCGTCCACCGCCGCGATCCGCTCCAGGTCGGCGATCGCCGCCCGGCTTTCCGCCTGCACGATCAGGCAGATTTCCGCATCCGCCGTCTGCACGTAATCGCCGATCGCGCCGAAGCCGGAGACGCGGGCAATCGCCGCGCCGACGCCGCGCACGCCATGCGGCGGATATCGGCAGGCGCGCACCAGTTCCGCCGCCTGCTCGGCGCTGTTGACCATCGGCACCAGCAGCGAGCGCGTTCCGATATCGAGAAGCTGCTTGATGACGGCGGTGTCGCCGACCGGAGCGCGCACCACGATCTCCGAGGCGGAAGCCTGCAACACCTGCAATTGCCGCAGGATGGAGCGCACGTCGTTCGGTCCGTGCTCGCCATCGACCAGCAGCCAGTCGAACCCGGCATGGGCGGCGATTTCGGCGGCATAGGCATCGGCCATGGCAAGCCAGAGGCCGTAGAGCGGGCGGTTTTCCTTCAGCGCCGCCTTCAGGCGGTTTGCGGGAGCGGGCATGATATCATTCCTGGTTCATCAATTGCTTGAGATCGGTGGCGGGATCGGCGAGCCGCGCCTTGCCGGGCGTGATGCCGCTTTCGATCATCTTCTTGCCGGAGACGTAAGCCTTGGCGTCGTTGATCGCGTCCACCGCGATCAGCCTGCCCTGCCGGAAATACCAGACCGAGGCGCTGCCTTCGCGGCTGCCGGGGCGCAGCAGGGTTTCATCGTAGCCGAGGTTGAAACCGGCGATCTGGAGCTTGACGTCGTATTGATCCGACCAGAACCACGGCTTCGGCTCGTAAGGCGTATCGCCGCCCGCGATGACGGCGGCGGCGGCTTCGGCCTGATCGACGGCGTTCTGCACCGATTCCAGCCGGATGCGCTGACCGCGCCACGGCAGCATGGTGCAATCGCCCATGGCGAAGATCGCCGGATCGGAGGTGCGGGCGAAGGCGTCGACGACGATGCCGTTCGCCACCTCCAGCCCGGCTTCCTTGGCCAGCCGGTCGTTCGGCGTCACGCCGATCCCGGCGATGACGAAATCCACCTCCAGCACCGAGCCGTCGGACAGCTCCGCCGCGGTGACGCGGCCGTTGTTTCCAACCAGACGATGCAGGCCGACGCTCTCGCGGATCACCACGTCATGACCGGTATGGATGACGCGCATGATATCGGCGGTTTCCTTGGCCGCGACGCGCTGGAGGATGCGCTCGGCCATTTCGATGACCGTCACTTCCAGCCCGAGATGGCGGGCGACCGCCGCCGCCTCCAGCCCGATATAGCCGCCGCCGATGATCAGCACCCGCCGCCCGGCGCGCATCTCCTCGCGCAGCAGATCGGCGTCGCGCCGGTCGCGGGCGACATAGACGCCTTCGAGATCGCCGCCAATGCTGTCGGGAAGGCGGCGCGGTGTGGAGCCGGTGGTCAGCGCCAGCGTGCCATAGGCCAGCCGCGAACCGTCCTGCATCACGATTTCCTTCGCGTCCCGGTCGATCTTCTCGACCCAGGAGGACAAGCGCACCTCGACATCGTTATCCGAAAACCATTGCTCCGGGCGAAACAGCAGGCGGTCGAAGCTCATCTCGCCGAGCAGATATTTCTTGGTGAGCGGCGGGCGCTGATAGGGCAGAGCCTCCTCCGCGCCGATCAGCGTGATCGGGCGCATATCCTTCAAAGCCCGCAATTTGGCCGCAAGCGCAAAACCCGCCTGCCCCGCGCCGACG
Source organism: Rhizobiaceae bacterium (assembly GCA_039808465.1). Taxonomy (GTDB): domain Bacteria; phylum Pseudomonadota; class Alphaproteobacteria; order Rhizobiales; family Rhizobiaceae; genus Metarhizobium. The sequence goes on from JBDHTA010000012.1 coordinate 24,727, forward strand.
ATAACCAGCCTGTCCGTCACGATATCCTCCGAAGCCGTTTGCCCTTGAGGAGTAGCGATAAACCGGGTGGGCGTCCATATTGCAAATCCGGTGATTTGCGCTAATCTTACGGAGTGGCCGACAGAGCGCGAACTCTGCCGACCGTTTAGCTTATCTGATAAGATTAACCCGGACGGTCACTGACCAGCTCGTCCGGGTTTTTCGTATCGTAAGCGTGATGCTGACGGGCATAAACCACATCATCGTCACCTCCGTATCGAGAGCGAGGCACTCGCCTTCTAACTATCCTGAAGCCTGAAACGGCTTCAGGATAGTCAGAAGCTTCAAAAGTGTTACAGCGTCCTTTGCGCGTCTACGACGCGCGGCGCTGTAATGCTGGCGTGGCCCATCCCCGCCAGCGCGCCGGCTGGTCGCGGCGCATGCTGCTTTCGCCCCCGATTTCTCTTTCATAACAAACATAAACGGGAAATCGGAAGCATTTTATCCATTCGCGAAACGGGGTGGCAGCTTTCCGGTGCTAGTCTTCAAGTCCGACGAGGAGGAATGGAGGCTACCATGCCGCTCACGCCACGCAGCCAGCCCCGCCGCGGCCCCGGCCGCCCCGAACACGCCTATCCCATTTACGAGGCGCATCTTCCCGCCCGCATCGTTCTGGTCGGCCATCACCTCAGCACCAAGACGCATGTGCGCTGCCTGGTGAAAAGCATCTCGCTTTACGGCGCGACGCTGGAAGTCAGCCCTTACCTCGCCTTTCCCACCAATTTCTTCCTCGAAATCCTCGGCATTCGCGACGAGATCGGCTGCACGGTCATCACCCGCGACGAGGAAATCGTCACCGTCGGCTTCAACATGCTGATCGCCGAGGAATTCCTCATGCATGTGCTGCGGCTGGGACATGAAACCACGCATTGAAGTTTGCAATAACGGCATGCGAGAAAACAAAGGCAGGCATCGAAAACGGTTGCGGCGGCACCGAAGCTGCTTATGGTGGCTGGAAACGCCACCATAAGCCATCGTCCGGAATTACACTTATGTCCGCATTCTCGCGCTTTACGCCGCTGATCAGCGCCCTTCCCGCCACCGTTCCCTTCGTCGGCCCCGAAGCCATCGAGCGCCAGCGCGGCTTTCCCGTCCGGGCGCGTATCGGCGCCAATGAAAACGGCTTCGGCCCCGCCCCTTCCGTGCTGGAAGCCATCCGGCAGACGGCGACGGAAACCTGGAAATACAACGATCCCGAAAATTACGATCTGAAGCAGGCGCTGGCCCTTCACCACGGCATTGACAGCGGCAATATCGCCATCGCCGACGGCATAGACGGGCTGCTCGGCCTGATCGTGCGGCTGGTGGTGGAACCGGGCACCACGGTCGTCACCTCCCACGGTGCCTATCCCACCTTCAATTTCCACGCCAACGGCTTCGGCTGCCGCCTCGTGACCGTGCCCTATGCGGGCGACCGGGAAGACCTGAACGCGCTTCTCGACACGGCAAGGCGCGAGGATGCGACGCTTCTCTATTTCGCCAATCCGGACAATCCGATGGGAAGCTGGTGGGAGGCCGAGGAGGTTCTCGCCTTTGCCCGCGCCGTGCCGGAAACCTGCCTGCTGATTCTCGACGAAGCCTATTGCGAAACCGGCCCGACGAGCGCCCTGCCGCCGCTGGCCGCCCTTCTCGACCGGCCCAACGTCATCCGCACCCGCACCTTCTCCAAGGCCTATGGGCTTGCCGGTTCGCGTGTCGGCTATGCCATCGGCACGCCCGGCACCATGCGGGCCTTCGACAAGATCCGCCATCATTTCGGCATGAACCGCATCGGCATGGCGGCGGCGATGGCGGCCCTTGCCGACCAGCATTATCTGAAGAAAGTAGTGGGGCGGATTGCCAGCGCCCGCGAGCGCATCGGCGTGATCGCACGGGAAAACGGCTTGCAGCCGCTGCCCTCCGCCACCAATTTCGTCGCCGTCGATTGCGGCCGTGACGGCGTTTACGCCCGCGCCATCGTCGACGGGCTGATGGAGCATGGCGTCTTCATCCGCATGCCGGGGGTCGCGCCGTTGAACCGCTGCGTGCGCGTCAGCGTCGGGCCGGGCCGCGATCTCGATCTGCTGGCCGAAGCGCTGCCGAAGGTGTTGAAGACGATCGGCTAAAACGGAAAAACCCCGCCAGCCTGTTATGCCGGCCGGGGTTTCCGGTGTGAACTTGCAATCATGTCAGTGCTGCGTCATCCATTCGCGGGCGGCGCGCAGGGCCTCGGCAAGCTGCATCTTGGTCATGGTGGCGGCAAGATCGGCGCGCAGCTCGGCGGCGCGGTCGGAGCCACGGATGGCGGCGATGTTCAGCCATTTATGCGCGGCGACCAGATCGACATCGCAACCGCGGCCGGTCGCATACATCAGCCCCATGTCGCAAAAGACGTCGGCGCGGTTCTCGCCGCCCATGGCGGCCATTTCGGAAGAGCGGATTTCAAAGCGTGCCATCGGTTTTGTCCCTGTTCGTGCCTGTTGTTTTCTTCGTTTCTTCTTGAGGATCCCGGGCGGAATTTCCGCCCGGATATCCCTCATGTCCCTGTCTTGCAGCGCCTCTGTGCCGAGGCTCCCGTTCCCCGCCGTTCCCGTCTTCGCGGGCGTTTCCGGCGGGTGCCGGGCGGCGGGTTATGTCCCGCTCGTTTGATGACCCGACTATGCCAAAAGCCTTTCAACACCGGCTTAAAGCGGATGCTTAACCGGGGCCAAACAAAGTGCAAACAGGCGGTAAATGCAGGATTCGATTAAACATTCCGGCCCTTGCAAATGAAGGCTTTCGCTTCGGTTTTTACGAAAATGCAAGGGTTGGATTTCAACCTTTGCTTTACCACGCCGGAGGTTGTTTTTTGGGCCGCGCTTTTTTGCGGGCAAAACAAAACCCGCGAAAGTCGCCTCCCGCGGGTTCGATGGAGCGGATTTCGGCGAAATCAGCGCGCGCGCTGGCCGAACAGAACCTTCTGCGCGTCCTTGTCGTCGGCAAGGTTGCTGCGCTCGCGCTCTTGCCTGCCGATGGCGATGGCGCGCTCGACGGCCGGGCGGGCCATCATCGTCTCGAACCAGCGCTTCAGGTTGGGGAAGTCGTTCAGATCCTGCCCCTGCCTCTCATGCGGGATGACCCAGCCGATGCAGGCCATATCGGCGATGGAATAATCGCCCGCCAGGAAATCGCGGCCATCCAGCCGCTTGTTCATGACGCCGTAGAGGCGGTTCACCTCGTTGGTGTAGCGGTCGATGCCGTACTGGATTTTCTCCGGCGCGTATTGGCGGAAGTGATGCGCCTGCCCGGCCATCGGCCCGAGGCCGCCGACCTGCCAGAACAGCCATTCATCCACGGCCACGCGGGCGCGCTCGCCGGAGGGATAGAAGCGGCCATGCTTGCGGCCGAGATATTGCAGGATCGCGCCCGACTCGAAGACGGAAATCGGCTCGCCGCCCGGCCCCTGCGGATCAACGATGGCGGGCATGCGGTTGTTGGGCGAAATCTTCAGGAAATCCGGCGCGAACTGGTCGCCCTTGCCGATGTCCACGTAATTCACGTGATAGGGAACGCCCAGCTCCTCCAGCATGACCGTAATCTTCCAGCCATTCGGGGTCGGCCAGTAATAGAGTTCGATGGGTGCGCTCATGAAAGTCCCTCCTGTTGGTTTTGCAGAGGTAAGCGATCGGCCAGCGAGTTCAAGGTTTTGTTTACGAAACTGAATAGCGGATGAACCTTCTTCTCAGGCGGCGTTCAGCCCGGCTGTGCCATTTTGAAACCACAAAACGGGTTCAGGATGACAAAAGGGGAAACGCCATGGAAATCGTCGCACGCCGCCTCACCATCATCACGCTCAGCGCCGCCATCTTCGCCATGGCCTTTTCGGCCATCGTCAACCAGTCGGCCCCGTCGCCGCTGAAGATGCGCTCGGGCGCGGCCGTCCCCTGCTACCACAGCGCCAGCCCCTACTGCGCGATCTGAACAGCTAAATTCCGCCGTCCGGCGGGGGGAGATCTTCCGCTTGTCACGCATCTGCCCCTATAGTGCGGCATGAGCAAGCGAATCTCCCCTCTTCCCTTCGTCTCGCCGGAGACGTTCATTCCGCAAACCTTCGACACCGCCGTCGAGGCCGTCGACGCGTTGACCGCGCTTTACGAGCGCAACACCGCCTTCCTGACCGATGCCTTCACGGCGCTGGCCAAGGGCGCGCCGATCACCGGGCATTACCGGGCCTGCTATCCGCAGGTCAGCATCGAGACCAGCAGCTTCGGCCATGTGGATTCGCGCCTGTCCTACGGCCATGTCACCGCGCCCGGCGTCTACACCACCACGGTCACCCGCCCGAGACTGTTCCGGCATTACCTGAAGCAGCAGCTCGGCCTTCTGATGCGCAACCACAATGTGCCGGTCACGGTGTCGGAATCGGCCACCCCCATTCCGCTGCATTTCGCCTTCGGCGAGGGCGCCTATGTGGAAGCGGAAAGCTCGTCCTCGCTCTCTGACGTGCCGTTGCGTGATCTCTTCGATACGCCCGACCTCAACAATACCGACGACCTGATCACCAATGGCGAATATGAGCAGGCGGCGGGCGAGCCCGCGCCGCTGGCGCCCTTCACCGCCCAGCGCATCGATTATTCGCTGGCCCGGCTCAGCCATTACACCGCGACCAGCCCGATCCATTTCCAGAATTTCGTGCTGTTCACCAATTACCAGTTCTATATCGACGAATTCTGCGCCTGGGCGCGCGACCTGATGGCGCGGGGCGGCGAAGGCTATACCGCCTTCGTGGAGCCGGGCAATGTCGTGACGCCCGCGGGCGCGGACCGCCCCGGCATCGATCCCTCCGCCGTGCGCCTGCCGCAGATGCCCGCCTATCACCTGAAGAAAAAGGGCCATGCGGGCATCACCATGATCAATATCGGCGTCGGCCCCTCCAACGCCAAGACGATCACCGACCATGTGGCGGTGCTGCGCCCGCATGCCTGGCTGATGCTCGGCCATTGCGCGGGGCTTCGCAACAGCCAGCGGCTCGGCGATTACGTGCTGGCGCATGCCTATGTGCGCGAGGATCACGTTCTCGATGACGACCTGCCGGTCTGGGTGCCGATTCCCGCGCTCGCCGAAGTGCAGGTGGCGCTGGAAGGCGCGGTTGCCGAGATCACCGGTTACGAGGGGTTCGAGCTGAAGCGCATCATGCGCACCGGCACCGTCGCCACCATCGACAACCGTAACTGGGAGCTTCGCGACCAGCGCGGGCCGGTGAAGCGGCTGTCGCAATCGCGCGCCATCGCGCTCGACATGGAATCGGCCACCATCGCCGCCAACGGTTTCCGCTTCCGCGTGCCCTACGGCACGCTGCTGTGCGTCTCCGACAAGCCGCTGCATGGGGAATTGAAGCTGCCGGGCATGGCGACGGCCTTCTACCGCACGCAGGTCAGCCAGCATTTGCAGATCGGCATCCGCGCCATCCAGAAGCTGGCGGCGATGCCGAACGAGGCGTTGCATTCACGGAAATTGCGCAGTTTTTACGAGACGGCGTTTCAGTAAGGGGTGCCCGGCCCCTCACCCTAACCCTCTCCCCGCCTGCGGGGAGAGGGAACTTGCCCCACGAATAGCTGTTATTCTGAGGAAACCGGAGCGGCATATCTCCTTCTCCCCGCCTGCGGGGAGAAGGTGCCGACAGGCGGATGAGGGGCGTTACGCCCCTATTCCTTCGCCTCGACCCAGACCTTGTCCAGCGCCTTGCGCAGCGTCGAAACCATCTGGTCGATATCCTCCCTGCCGATGGTCAGCGGCGGCGAGGCAAGCATGCGGTCGCCGGTGGCGCGCAGGATGACGCCGTTTTCCACGCAGACATTGCGGACCATGGTGCCGATATCGTCCGGCTTGGCGTAGCGCTGGCGGGTCTTCTTGTCCTTGGCCAGTTGCAGGCCCGCCATCAGGCCGACGGACTGCGCCTCGCCCACCATGTCGTGATCGGCAAGGCTGCCCCATGCTTTCGCGAAATAGGGGCCGATATCGTCGCGCACGCGCTCGACCAGCTTCTCATCCTCGATGATGCGCAGGTTTTCCAATGCCGCCGCCGCGCAGACCGGATGGCCGGAATAGGTGAAGCCGTGGAAGAAATCGCCGACCTCCTCGATCATCACATCCGCCACGCGATCGGACACCAGCACGCCGCCGATCGGCAGGTAGCCGGAGGACAGGCCCTTGGCGACCGGGCAGAGATCCGGCTCGATGCCGTAATGCTGATGGCCGAACCAGCTTCCCAGACGCCCGAAGCCGCAGATCACCTCATCCGCCACCAGCAGGATATTGCGCTCCTTGCAGATGCGGGAAATTTCCGGCCAGTAGGTCTCCGGGGGAATGATGACGCCACCCGCGCCCTGAATGGGTTCTGCAACGAAGGCGGCGACGTTTTCCTCGCCGAGTTCATCGATCTTCTCCTCCAGCTCGCGGGCGATCTTCAGGCCGAATTCCTCCGGCGAGAGGTCGCCGCCCTCGGCATACCAGTAGGGCTGGTTGATATGGGCGATGCCGGGGATCGGCAGGTTGCCCTGCTCATGCATCCACTTCATGCCGCCGAGGCTGGCGCCCGCCACCGTCGAACCGTGATAGCCGTTCTTGCGGGCGATCACCGTCGTCTTGGTAGGATGGCCGAGCGCCTTCCAGTAGACGCGGGCCATGCGGAACCAGGTGTCGTTGGCTTCCGAGCCGGAACCGGCGAAGAAAACGCGGTTCAGCTTCGGCCCGGCATGGGCGGTGATCTTTTCGGCCAGCAGTATGGTCGGCTCGGTCGTGGTGCCGAAGAAGGTGTTGTAATAGGGCAGCTCGTTCATCTGCCGGTAGACGGCATCGGCGATTTCCTTGCGGCCATAGCCGACATTCACGCACCACAGGCCCGCGAAGGCATCCAGATATTTCTTGCCGTGGTTATCGAAGACATGCACCCCTTCGGCTCGCTGGATGATCCGGGTACCGGTGGCATTCAGCTTCTTCATGTCCGTGAACGGATGCAGGTGGTGAGCCGCATCGATCGCGCCGAGATTGGAATGGGCAACATGCTTGTTCATGATCTTGGTCCTCGCGGCAGTCAGGCCGTGCGAACGGCGACAGGCGGCCCCTCTGCCGCCCCTGCGCTGACATGCCTGATTGAGAAGGCAGTTTATCGCCGCAAGACCATGGCTTGCCAAAAAGCGTTTGGCAAGGGATTGCGCGGGATTGTTTTTCGTTCGTATAACACAACGCAATTCTATCCAGCCACGAGTTTGCCCATGACCGAAAACTGCCGTTCAGCCGATAATAACGCTGGCGAAGCTCCGCCGCGCATCGAAATACTTCTCGTCGGCATGAATGGCGATCTGCGCGGCAAGCAGATCCCGCTCGAAGCGGAAAAGAAGGTCTGGGAAGGCACGGTGCGCCTGCCCTCCTCCACCCAGTCGCTCGATATCTGGGGCGACGACAATGACGACATCACCGGCCTGTCGCTGTCGATCGGCGATCCCGACGGCTTGTGCATTCCCGATCCGCGCTCGCATGCGCCGATGCCCTGGGCGCCCGCCGGGTCCACGCAGGTTCTGGCGACGATGCACGAACTCGACGGCTCGCCGAGCTTCATGTGCCCCCGCGCCATCCTCGCCTCGGTGCTGAAGAAATATGACGAGCGCGGCCTTACCCCCGTCGTCGCCACCGAGCTGGAATTCTACGTGGTCGAGGACGACTGGCGCGAGACCGGCCGCCCCTCGCCGCCGAAGAAGCTCACCTGGCGCGGCGAGCCGAACGGCTACCAGCTCTACGACATGAACGCCGTCGACGCGCTGGACGGTTACCTGCAAACGCTGCGGACATGGGCCAAGGCGCAAGGCCTGCCCGCCGACGCCACCACGGCGGAATTCGGCCCCGGCCAGTTCGAGATCAACCTGCTGCACCGCCCGGACGCGCTGGCCGCCGCCGACGACTGCATCTACCTCAAGCGGCTGGCCGAGCAGGCGGCGCGCCGCCACGGGCTGAAATCCACCTGCATGGCCAAGCCCTATGCCGATCACGCCGGGTCCGGCCTGCATGTGCATGCGAGCGTCATCGACAAGAACGGCAACAACGTGCTGGACGCCAAGGGCGGCGATCCGGTGCGGCTGAAATCCGTCTGCGCGGGCATGCTCAACACCATGCATGACGCGCAACTGATCTTCGCCCCCTTCGCCAATTCCTACCGCCGCTTCCAGCCCGGCTCCTTCGCGCCGGTGGATCTGACATGGGGTTACGGCAATCGCGGCACGGCGATCCGCATTCCCGACAAGGACGGCCCCGCCGCCCGCGTCGAGCATCGCGTGGCGGGCGCCGACGCCAATCCGCATCTGCTCCTGGCGGCGATCCTCGGCGGCATGCTGCTCGGCCTCGACAACGATCTCGATCCCGGCCCGGCGACGGAGCCCGGCACCGACAGCAAGGCGGAACGGCTGACCTATGATTTCCTGTCGGCGGTCGAGCGCTTCTCGGCGTCCGAATTCATTGCCGACACTTTCGGGCTGGAATACCGCAAGATGTATGGCGTGACCAAGCGCAAGGAAGCGCTCGCCTTCCTGCGCACCATCTCGGATTTCGACTACCAGACCTACCTGCCACGGATTTAAGCCGGGCGCTCGGCGACCGGCAGCACCGCCGCGACACGCTCCATCAGCGTGGGAACGGCGGGCGGGTCGCCGGTGATGACCTTCAATTCGCCGGGATGCAGCCGCAGCTCGACATCGCGCTCCATCGGCAGCAATTCGCCGTCGATGACGCAATTGCTGCGGCCGTTCGTCTTCGGAAAATGCAGGTCGATGGCCGTCGCGGCCATGGCGGTGACGTCGATATTGTCCTTCAGCCGCCCGCGCAGGATATCGAGGGCAAGGCGGGCGACGCCTGCCGGTTGCATGGGATTGGCGAGATAGAAGCCGAGATGGCCGCCGGTGAGATCATCGGCGAACATCAGCGGATCGGTGCCGAACTCGTTGTTCGAGACCGAAATCGCCGAAACGCGGCGATGCTGCGCCTGTCCGTTCACCGTGAACTCGACATCGAAGACCGGCGGATCGAGCACGACGCCGAGCGCCGCCTTCACGCTCGCCCGGATCTTGCCGAGCCGCGAGGCGAACGACATGGAATTGCGGATGCGCACCATGCGGGCATGCAGGCCAGCGGAAAACTGGTGCACGAAGGGCCTGCCATTGGCGCTGCCGATATCGACCTGCTCGACATGGCCGTTCGCCAGCGTTTCCAGCACGGCGCGGATATCGAGCGGCAGCTTCAGCGAGCGGGCGAAGAGGTTCATGGTGCCCGCCGGAATGACACCGAGCGCGATATCGTGCTTCCAGCAGATCGCGGCGGCCGCCGAAATCGTGCCGTCGCCGCCGCCCGCGATCAGCCCGTCCAGCCCGCCGCTGGCCGCCTCGCGCTCCATGACGCCGACGATCTCCTTGCCGGAGACCATCACGCAGTCGAAATCATGGCCCGCTTCACGGAAAATCCGCTCGGCCAGCCGCTCGTATTCATCCAGATCGGTGGTCCGGAACGTGCCGCCATCGCGATTGAGAAAGGCCTTGAGCTTCATCGTCCTCGTATCCGCTGCCGCAACACAGATAGGAAGCCCCGGACGAAGGTAAAGAGGCGGTGCGGCGGGCCGATCACATCGGCGAAATATTTTGCGATGCAAAAAATTGTGTCTCGACGCTGCCATGACTTCGGCGATAATAGGAAATTGCTTCGTTACCCTTATTTTTACCGACATGCGCCCGGCCGCGAATGGATGTTCCTCCCCCATCCCGCGCGGCCCCGAGGCACAAGAGGATATCATGACCCGCACCGCCCTCGCCGACGCCTCAGCGCGGCAAGACTGTTTCGATCGCGCCCCCGAATGCGCCCCTGCCCCGTCCGATCCGCCGCAGCTTTCGCGCCTTGCCCATATCCTGATCGAACTGGCGCTCGCCGTCGGCGGCTTCGGCCTCGGCACCGGTGAATTCGCCATCATGGGCCTGCTGCCGAACATGGCGCAGGAATTTTCCGTGACGCCCTCGCAGGCCGGTTACGTGATCAGCGCCTATGCGCTCGGCGTCGTCATCGGCGCGCCGGTGATCGCGCTGGCCGCCGCCCGCATGGCGCGGCGCGATCTGCTGCTGATGCTGATGGGCATCTTCGCCGTCGGCAATATTCTCAGCGCCGTCGCGCCGACCTTCGCCAGCTTCACGGCGCTGCGCTTCGTCACCGGCCTGCCGCACGGCGCCTATTTCGGCGTCGCCGCCCTCGTCGCCGCCTCCATGGTGCCGGTGCACAAGCGCGCAAGCGCGGTCGGGCGCATGATGCTCGGCCTGACCGTCGCCACGCTGGTCGGCACGCCGCTCGCCACCTTCTTCGGGCAGGCTCTGAGCTGGCGCGTCGCCTTTCTCGCCGTCGGCATCATCGGCCTGGTGACGGTGGCGATGATCTTCTTCTATCTGCCGAAGGACAAGGTGGCGGAAGGCGCGGGGTTCGCGCGCGAACTCGGCGCCTTCAAGCGCAAGCAGGTGTGGCTGACGCTCGGCGTCGCCGCCGTCGGCTATGGCGGCATGTTCGCCGTCTTCACCTATATCGCCTCGACCGCGACCGAGGTGGCAAAGATGCCCGAGAGCATGGTGTCACTGCTGATGGCGCTGTTCGGCGTCGGCATGATCACCGGTAACCTCGTCGGCGGCTTTCTGGCCGACCGCTCGATCATGGGCACCATCGGCGGCTCCATCGCCTATAATGCCGTGGTGCTGACGCTGTTTTCGCTGACGGCGGCCAATCCGGCGCTGCTGTGCTTCTGCACCTTCCTGATCGGCTGCGGCTTCGCGGCGGGCCCGGCGATCCAGACGCGGCTGATGGACGTGGCCGCCGACGCCCAGACGCTTGCCGCCGCTTCCAATCACTCCGCCTTCAACATCGCCAATGCGCTCGGCGCCTGGCTCGGCGGGCTGGTCATCGCCTGGGGCTACGGCTTTGCCGCCACCGGCTTCGTCGGCGCATTGCTTTCGGCGGCGGGCATGCTGGTCTTTGCCGTTTCCTACATGCTGGATCGCAAGGAGAAGGCCGCGAAGGCCTGATCCGCCCCAGCATTCAAAACAAAAGCGCGCCGGAGGCGATCCGGCGCGCTTTTTTCGTTGCGATGCGGAAGGCGTCAGCCGTGCACGATCTCGCGGTATTTCTGCAACCGCTTGCCATAGGCCTGGCTGACGCGGTCGAAGATGATGGCGATGCCGACGATGGCCATGCCGTTGAAGATGCCGAGCGTGAAATACTGGTTGGAGATCGCCTTCAGCACCGGCTGGCCGAGGCCCTGCACGCCGATCATCGAGGCAATGACCACCATGGCGAGCGCCATCATGATCGTCTGGTTGACACCGGCCATGATGGTGGGCAGCGCCAGCGGCATCTGCACGTTCTTCAGCTTCTGCCAGCTCGACGAGCCGAAGGCGTCCGCCGCCTCCAGCACATCCGGATCCACCAGCCGGATGCCGAGATTGGTGAGGCGGATCATCGGCGGAATGGCGTAGATGACGACGGCGATCAGCCCCGGCACCTTGCCGATGCCGAGCAGCATGACGACGGGAATGAGGTAGACGAAGCTCGGCATGGTCTGCATCACGTCAAGCACCGGATTGACGATATTCTGCATCCTGTCCGAGCGCGACATGGCGATGCCGATGGGGATGCCGATAGCGATCGACAGCACGGTGCAGACGAAGATCATCGAGATGGTCTTCATCGTATCGTCCCACATGTCGAAATAGCCGACCAGCAACAGCGTGACCATCGCGCCTGCGACGATCCTCCAGTTGCGGCTGGCATACCAGGCGATCACCGCGACCAGCAGCAGGATGATCGGCCAGGGCGTGCGCGTCATGAATCGTTCGGAATAGATCAGGAACCATTGCAGCGGTTCGAAAAAGGATTCGATCGCACCGCCATAGGCGCGGGTAAAGGCGCGGAACCCCTCGTCGATCGCCTTTTTCAGATCGCGCAGCGCGCCATCGTTCATATGCGGAAAACTGTACAGCCAGTCCATGGCTTCCCCTTTTGCCATTGTTCTTTTCGGACATGCCGGTTCAAAAAGGGTGGCGCCTCACCGGAAGCGCCACCCTTGCGAAAACAAGGGGCTCAGAGGGCCGCCTTGATCTTTTCAGCGGCTTCCGGAGAAACCCACTTGCTCCACAGATCCTCATTTTCCTTGAGGAAATGCTTGGCGCCTTCATCGCCGGACGCCTGATTGTCGGTCATCCAGGCCATCAGCTTGTTGACGGTGGCGTTGGTCCACGAACGCTTGTTCAGGTAATCCATCACCTCCGGCCCGGCCTTTTCGGAGAAAGGCTTGGCGACGAGCGTCTGGACCTTGTCCTTCGGCCAGTCGTTCTTCTTGGGGTCGGGGCAATCGGCCACCGTGTTGCAGCGCTTCCATTCGGCTTCGTCATAGGCAACGCCGTGCTCCAGCTTTACCATCTCGTACTTGCCGAGAAGCGCGGTGGGAGCCCAGTAATAGCCGACCCAGCCCTGCTGGCGCTCGTAGGCCTTGGCGATGGAGCCGTCGAGACCGGCCGCGGAGCCCGTGTCGACCAGCGTGAAATTGGCCGCTTCGCCGCCATAGGCCTTGAAAAGCTGCGCGGTGACGACCGTGCCGCCCCAGCCCTGCGGGCCGTTATGCACCGCGCCCTTGCTGGAATCTTCCGGGTCGGGGAAAAGCTCGGGATGCTTGAGCACATCGTCGATGGTTTTCAGGTCGGGATGGGCGTCGGCGATATATTTCGGAATCCACCAGCCCTGAACCGCGCCGTCCGACAGCGCCTCGGCGGCGGCGATGAGCTTGCCTTCATCCAGGCCGCCCTTGACGACGTCGGGAAGCAGGTCGACCCAGCCTTCCGGCGCCAGATCCGGCTGGCCCTTCTCGACCATCGAGGTGATCGTCGGAACGGTGTCGCCGACGATGATATCGGCATTGCAGCCATAGCCGTTGTTGAGGATGAACTTGTCGAGGCTGGCGAGAACTTCGGCGCTCTGCCAGTTCATGCTGGCGATGGTGAGATCGCCGCAGGCGGCATTGGCCGTGCCGCCGAAGGCAAGGAGGCCAAGGGCGAGACAGGTCGATGCAAGAAGATGTTTCATAATGTTGCGTTCCCTCATTGTGTCCGGGTTAATTCATGTCCGAAACCGTTCACGATTGCGATGATCGCCCGGCTTTTCTCTCATGGCAAACAGTTTTACACGCTGAGCGTCAGATGCCACCCCAGATGCGGCTGCATTTGCCCTCATTGCGACACACGAAAAAAGCCCGGAAACACGTTCCGGGCCTTTAACATTATGGAAATATTGATTTTTTACCGGATTTACGCTTGCAGGACCACAACTTTCCCGCCAACTTTCACGCGCTCGAAAAGGTCGATGACGTCGTGGTTGAGCATGCGGACACAACCGCTGGATACCGCAAGACCGATCGACCAGGGCTGATTGGTGCCATGGATTCGGAACATGGTGTCGTTGCCGCCGCGATAGAGATAGACGGCGCGGGCGCCAAGCGGGTTGTTGATGCCGCCGGGAAGGCCGCCCGCATATTTCAGGTTCTTGCCCGGATCGCGGCGGATCATGTTGGGGGTCGGCGTCCAGCTCGGCCATTCCGCCTTGCGGCCGATATAGGCGTTGCCCGCCAGCGCAAGGCCGCTGCGGCCGACGCCGATGCCGTAGCGCATCGCCCTTCCATTGCCGAGAACGTAATAGAGGCGGCGCGCGGGCGTGTCGACGACGATGGTGCCGGGGGCCTGCGTGGTCGCATAGGCCACTTCCTGACGGCGCAGCTCCGGCTTGATCTTCTCCAGCGGCATGGCGGGCAGCGGATGCGGCTCCTGCGGCCTTGCGCCGTAATTGGCGAGCTGGCTGGTCGTCTGCGCGTTGCAGCCCGCCAGCATGGCGGTCAATCCAAGCAACAGGTGGCGGCGGGTCAGCGTCATCGGCATGCTCTCTTTAAAATTTCGTTGATGCCCGAAATTTAAGGAAAACATGGTTAACGACAGGTAAAGACCCGACCCGAAAGATTAGGATTTGTGGCAACCGGCCAAGTGGCTCCGCCTTGTTTTTCCCACTTGACTTTTTCCGGTCTCCGCATCATCTGACGGATACGCGCCTATCCTTCCGCGCGGATTTCAACGGAGCCATCGATACGATGCCAAGCGACAGTAGCAGTCGATTGAACACCTTCTGTGCGGCTATCGTGACCTGACTTCCGTCAGCTCGCTTTTACGGCCGCACGGGGTGCGGTCGGCTGGAAAGCGAGCCAAAATGAACTTCCAGACTTTTCCCGAACGGACCGGCCGCGCCGCCCGTATCTTCCTGCCGCACGGCCCTGCCCTGCCGTCGCTTGCCGATCAGGTCGAGCAGTTGAACCGGCTGCCCGTCGTTGAGGCGGCGCAGATGCTGTCCGGCCTGCCCGAAAGCAAAGCCGTGGCGCTCCTCGCCCGGCCGGAGTTGCACCACGCCGCCGAGATCGTCGCCGCCCTTCCCGTCGAGCAGGCCGTGCGCCTGCTCAAAGCAACGGCGCATGACCGGGTGACGGACCTTTTCCAGTCCATGGAGGACGAGGACCGGCGCACCGTCATCTTCTCGCGGCTCGACCCGGCGACGGCCCGCGCCGTCGAACATCTGATGCGCTACCCGCAGCGCACGGCAGGGGCGATGATGACGACCGAGTTTGTCAGGGTGCCGGAAACGATGACGGTCGCCGATACCCTTGCTCATATTCGCAACGTCGAAAAGGCCAGCGAAACGGTCTACGCCGTTTATGTAACCGGCAGCCAGCACGGCAACCTCGTCGGCGTCGTCACGCTACGGCGGCTGATCATGGGGGATGCGGACGTCAATATCATGACCGTCGCCCGCAAGGACGGCGTGATCTCCGTCACACCATTGACGCCGCAGGAGGAGGTGGCCCGGCTGATCCGCGCCAACAATCTTCTGGCGCTGCCGGTGCTCGATGAGCATGCCTGCGTGCTCGGCATCGTCACCGTCGACGACGTCATTGACACCATGATCACCGATACCACCGAGGATGCGCAGAAATTCGGCGGCATGGAAGCGCTCGGCAAGCCCTATATGAAGATCGGGTTCGCAGGCATGATCCGCAAGCGGGCCGGATGGCTGGCTGCCCTGTTTCTCGGCGAAATGCTGACGGCGAGCGCCATGCAGCATTTCGAGGCGGAACTGGAAAAGGCCATTGTGCTAACGCTGTTCGTGCCGCTGATCATGAGTTCCGGCGGCAATTCCGGCTCGCAGGCGACATCGCTGATCATCCGGGCGCTGGCGCTCGGCGAACTCAGGCTTTCCGACTGGTGGCGCGTGGCGCTGCGTGAACTGCCGGCCGGGCTTGCACTCGGCGGCATTCTCGGCACGGTCGGCTTTGCCCGCATCGCCCTATGGCAAGCCATCGGCCTTTACGATTACGGTCCGTACTGGCAGATGATCGGGCTAACCGTCTTCGCGGCGCTGATCGGCATCGTAACCTTCGGCTCGATGGCAGGGTCCATGCTGCCTTTCCTGTTGCAGAAGCTGCGGCTGGACCCGGCCAGCGCCTCGGCTCCCTTCGTCGCCACGCTGGTCGATGTCAGCGGCCTGGTGATCTATTTCACAGTCGCGCTGGTCATTCTCGGCGGCACGCTGCTCTGAAAACGGAAGGGCCCGGGAGTTCCGGGCCCTTTTCGCTTGCATGTCCGGATAGGCCGGGCCCTTCGCCGCGCTCCCTGTTTTGCGGGAGGTCCGCGCGATCCGGCTCTCCCAACATTTACATGTTCGGATAGACCGGCCCTTCGCCCCCTTGCGGCGGCACCCAGTTGATGTTCTGGTTGGGATCCTTGATGTCGCAGGTCTTGCAGTGCACGCAGTTCTGCGCGTTGATCACGTAGACCTCCTGCCCGTCCTTCTCCACCCATTCGTAAACGCCCGCCGGACAGTAGCGCGTCGACGGACCGGCATAGACATCCAGTTCCGAGGTCTTCTGAAGCGCCGGGTTCTTGAGTTGCAGGTGGATCGGCTGGTCTTCCTC
>JBDHTA010000013.1:0-40346 GCA_039808465.1 Rhizobiaceae bacterium
CATCGATCCGCCCCGCGAGGAGGCGATCGCGGCGGTGGCGGAATGCCGCTCGGCGGGCATCGCGGTCAAGATGATCACCGGCGACCATAACGGCACGGCCATCGCCATCGCCCGCAAGCTCGCCATCGCCGACAATCCGAGGGCCCTCGAAGGCAGCGCGCTCGACGGCATGACGGACGAGGAATTGCGCGGGGTGGTCGAGGATATCAGCGTGTTTTCCCGCGCCACGCCGGAGCACAAGCTGCGCATCGTGCGCGCCCTTCAGGCCAACGGCCATATCGTCGCCATGACCGGCGACGGCGTCAACGACGCCCCGGCGGTCAAGCAGGCCGATGTCGGCGTCGCCATGGGCCGCAAGGGCACGGAAGCCGCCAAGGAAGCGGCGCGCATGGTGCTGCTCGACGACAATTTCGCCTCCATCGTCTCCGCCGTGCATGAGGGCCGCACCGTCTACGACAATATCCGCAAGGTGATCGGCTGGACGCTGCCGACCAATGGCGGCGAGGTGCTGTGCGTGGTCTTCGCCATCCTGCTGGGGCTGACGCTGCCGATGACGCCGGTGCAGATCCTCTGGATCAACATGATCCTCACCGTCACGCTCGGGCTGGTGCTTGCCTTCGAGCCTTCGGAGCCCGGCGTCATGCGCCGCCCGCCGCGCAGGCGCGACGCGCCCATCCTGTCGCGCTTCCTCGTCTGGCGTATCGCCTTCGTCTCCGTCCTGTTCATGCTCAGCGTCTTCGGCATCTTCGAATACGCGCTGTACCGGGGCTATGACGAGGACGGCGCCCGCACCATGGTCGTCAACATGCTGGTGGTGATGGAGATCTTCTACCTCTTCAACGTGCGCTACCTGCACCGCAGCTCGTTCAGCCTGATCGGCGCGATGGGCACGCCCGCCGTGCTCGCCGCCATCGCCGTCGTCGCCGCCGCGCAACTGCTGTTCACCTTCGCGCCGTTCATGCATCGCCTCTTCGACAGCGCCCCCATCGCCATCGCCGATGGCCTGCTGATCGTCGCCGCCGGTCTGCTGGCCATGGTGGTTCTGGAGCTTGAAAAGGTGCTGATGCGGAAAATCTCGCCAGCCATGGCCTGGAATGCCTGACGGCGGGCGTCAGATCACCGGCAGGTGCATTTCCCGCAGCGCATCCTGAAACTCGCCCTGCTTTCGCAGCGCGGTGAATGCCGGGTCGATCGAATAGTAGAAGGCGTGGCGGGTCGGCACGGATTTCAGGCTTTCCGCCGTCCTGGCGGCGTCGCCCGACAAAGCGTGGAAATGCGCCCGGAAATAGGGCTCGACCTTGTCCTCCAGCCCGTCGTCGCGCATGGCGGCGATCATCGCGGCGGCCATGCCGTCCGGCCCCGCCGCCGCAAATCCCCGGCGTCCGGCAAGGACGATCCGCGCGCCCGCCTCGTCGTCCGTCAGCTCGAAGCGCTTTTCCAGCGCCTCCAGATAGGCCCGGTAATCCCGGCCCGCCAGCCGCACGAAGGCGAGGAAACGGTAGGGATTGCGGAATTGCGGCTCATGGACGATCAGCTCCTCAAGACACTTGCCCGCCTGCGCCGCATGCCCGGCGGCAAGCAGGATGATCGCTTCCGACACGCGAATGGAACGCGACTCGGGATCGGCATATTTGGCCTTCTCGATTTCCGCCAGCGCCTTGTTCGGTTCTCCGGACAGCGCCAGCGCCGATGCGTACCAGTGCCGCGTCTGCGCGTCGCCGGGGTCGAGGGCGACGGCCCGCTCGAAGCGGCGCAGGCTCTTGTCGATCTCCCGCGACCAGGAAAATTCGAGATCGGCAAGCACGGTATGCGCCGAAGCCAGCAGGGGATTGAGCCCGATCGCCTTTTCGGCGGCGGCTTTGGCGCGACCGTAGCCCTCGCCGGGATCGATCAGCCGGTATTCGACCATCAGATTATAGGCGGTGGCGAGCGCCGACCATGCCCGGTCATAGCGCGGATCCTGCCGGATCGCCATTTCCAGCTTCTCGACCGCCAAAGGCAGACCGGCGGGCGTGCGCTTTTCCAGGAGGTAGACGCCGTTGCTGTAGAGCTGCCGCACCGGCTCCGTCGGGAGATAGGGTTGCGGCGCCCCGCCCGGCCAGACGGAAAACCCGGCGAAGACCAGCAGCGACACCGACACCACCCCCGCCGCCAGCCCGGCCGCAACCGGCCATAGCCGCCTTGCCCGGCGCGGCGGCGCGGCGCGCCGGGCCGCGAGGTTATCGCCGCCTTCCGGCGCGGGTGCTACGGTTTCCGGGGCCGGTTCCGGCGCCTGCGGCCTGTCGCGGCCCGCATCGCTGTTGAAGCGGCGCAGCCAGGCGTCCAGCTCTTCCGGATAGGCGAAGACGGCCGCGCCCTTTTTCGCGCCCGCGCCTGCGGCGCGATGCACGGGCAGGCCATGCTCGGCCGCCCAGCGCCGCACGGTGCTGGGATTGCGATGAAAATAATCCGCGATGGCCTGCCATCCCGACAGATGCATCGGCGTGGCTTTTCCGTTTTCCGGCTTCCCCATGGCACCTTACCGATGATGATTGTCCGTGTACGCAGCACGCTCAAGCCAAGCAGGCCACATTTCCGCGCCGAAGACAACAGCAAGCCGCCCGGTGAGAGAATCACCTTGCCCGCAGGCGGGCGTCAGATGGGGTAAAATGCCCGGGCATGCCGCCGTAAACGGCCGGATGAGCGTTCATGAGCATTCTTCGGCCTTCTTGTCCGTTCCTCACAACTATCGATATTTGCTAGACTTTTGCAAGAAATTTCACTTCGGCCCGCAGGGGCGGAGTGTTGCGGCGGGGTCTTACGGGCGCGTATCGGCATGCGCGCTCCACGAAGGGGGAATCATGCGCATCGTTCACACGAGAGGAAACCGGAACGCGGAGCGCCGGGGCGGTTGCCTGCGGCTGAAGCTGCTGTCCAGCGCATCGGCGATGACGCTGCTGCTTGGCGCAAGCGCCTTCGCGCAGAGCGTTTCCACCAGCGGGCAGGTTTCGCCGGTTCAGCCGGACAACCCCTCGGCAAGCTGGACGATCGGCAATCCCGGCCAGTTGACGATCGGCGATGGCGCGGCGGGCTCGCTCTCCGTCACCGGTGGCGGCGAGGTCGAGGTCGACACCGTCGCCCCCACGCGGGTCGGCCGCGATGCGGACGGCGACGGCAGCCTTGTCATCTCCGGCGCGGGGTCGCAGGTGCGCCTGCTCGACGGCGGCCTTGAACTCGGCTTTGCCGATGGCAAGGGCGAGATCACGGTCACCGATGGCGGGCATCTCAGGGTCGATGGCGAGTACATCATCACGAAAATCCCGAATGGCGGCCCGCTCGGGGGAGACCTGACCCAGATCACCCGCAACGACGCGCTGGCAATCGGAAAGGATGGCGGCACCGCCACCCTGAACGTGACCAATGGCGGCACGGTCAGGACCGGCCTCCTGACCATCAGCGACCATTCCAACGACAGCAGCTACGGCATGCCCTCGGCGAGCATCCTGATCGACGGCGAGGGAAGCTCGGTCGCCGTCAATGAAAATCTGGAACTCCTGCTGGGCGGCGCGATCACGGTTTCCGGCGGCGCGCAGTTGCGGACCTTCACCGATTCCGCCTTCGCGGCCGATCCGTACAAATCCACCATCGCCCCCGACCGGCTCTACGGGCGGGCATCCAAAGAGACCGTCGTGACGGTGACGGGGACGGATAGCGCCTGGCACAGCGGCAACACCATCCGGGCCGAATCCCGGGTTTCGCTGACCGTCGAGGACGGCGCGCGCGTCTCGGCGGCGGAGGCCATCCGGATCGGCTTCGGCCGGGATACCAGCATCGATGGGCCGTCGGTGTCGCTGCTGGTCGACGATGCGGCCCTGAAAGCGGGGAGCGTCCTCTACATCGCCGATGGCGGCGCCTGGGCGAAAGCCAGTTTCATCAACGGCGCGGCCATTGAGACCAGAGGCGTCATGGCCGGGGCTGGCGGAACACGCAGCGGCGACGCGCAATATGACGCGCAGGCCGAGATTCTGGTCTCCGGCGCAGGCACGGCATGGAAGGACGCCAGAATACCGGCATTCGGCTTCTACCTGGGCGATTCCGGCCTCACGAAGATGACGGTCACGGATAGGGCGACCATCGACACGGCGAACCGGGCGGTGTTCGGCTGGGGAACATATACGTCGGGGCAGGCCGATGTGCTGGTCAGCGATGGCGCGCGGTTTTCCACCACCTCGTCACTGACGCTCGGGGAAGGCGCCAACGCCCGGGGCACGCTGACGGTCGACGGGGCCGGATCGTCCGTCAAGATCGGGAAGGCGTTCAAGGTCGGCGACGAGGGCAAGGGCGAGGTCACCGTCCGCAATGGCGGTCTGATCGACGCGGGCGGCGCCACCGCGCTTGGCGGGGCTTCCGGCAGCGAAGGCCGCATGACCGTTGCCGATGAGGGGCAGGTGTTCACCAGCCGCATCGCCATGGGCCGCAGCGACGGCAGCGCGTCAGGCTTCCTCACCATCGGCGAAGGCAGCGCCTCCGCATGGGTCGATGCCAGCAGGCTCGACCTGCGTTCGGGCGAATTGCGGCTGGGGGACGGCGGCGTTCTGGATCTCGACGGCGGACCGGCGAATATCGGCGCGCGCGGCATCGTGAGCGGAACCGGCGTCATCGGCGGCAATCTCGCCCTCAACGGGCGCGCCGCCCCCGGCCATGCGGGCATCGGCACGCTGACCGTCAACGGCGATGTCAGCTTCAATGCCGGGTCGGTCTACAGCGTCGACCTGCAAGCGCCGGATCGATCCGACCGGATCGAGGCGACCGGCACGGCGCTGGTGAACGGCGGCGGGCTGGAAATCGTCAAGCTTTCGGACGAGGACAGCTATACAGGCGGCCAGACCTACCGGATCGTTTCGGCCAAAACCGTCGACATGCGCGAGGAACTCGTCTTCGAGCAGCCTTTCTCGCTGCTGCGCACCGATCTGGTCTACGCAACCGATGGCATCGACCTGACGCTGACCGCCGACATTCCCTTCACGACGCTGGCGGCCACCTTCAACCAGTTCCAGACGGCGGCGGGATTGCAGGCGCTGGAGCAGAGCGGCGATGCGCTCCTCGTCTACAACACGCTTGTCGGCCTGTCGCTTCAGCCCGGCGGGGATCAGGCGGCGCGGCGCGCCTTCGACCTGTCCTCGGGCGAGGTTCATGCCTCCGCGCAGCATGCGGCCGACGGAACCTTCTCGCTGTTCAACCATGCCCTGCGCTATCAGGGCGTGGCGGGCGCGGGCCGGACTGGCCCGGAAACCGCCGCCGCCCCGCTCGGCTACGGGCCGGTGACGCGCAATGGCGCGGCCGCCGCCATCGGCGAAGCGACCGCTGGCGGCAATGCCCGGACCCATGGCGCATGGGCGGCCCCGCTCGGCGGCTTCGGCCATATCGACGGCAACGGCAATGCGGGCAGCCTCGAATGGTGGAGCGCCGGTCTGGCGGGCGGCTATGAGGGCGCGCTCGACGCCGCCAGCGGCAATGCGGTGGCGGGCTTCGGCTTCGGCTATATCCACAGCCATGGCAATGTCGACGCGCGGCTGTCGTCCTTCGATAGCGACGGCTTCTATCTCGGCGCCTATGGCGCGTGGAGCGACGGCCCGTGGAATGTGGCGGGCGCGCTTTCCTACGGCGCCAACCGCATTTCGACGGAGCGAAGCATCGCCTTCCTGGGCCGCACGGCCGAGGCGGATTACTGGGCGCACAGCGTCGGCCTGTCGGGCGAAGCCTCCTACGGCTTCGATCTCGCCGAAACGACCCGCATCGCGCCGCTGTTCACGCTCGATGCGGGCTGGTCCGGCCATGGCAGCTTCACCGAGCGCGGCGCGGGCGCGCTGAACCTCACCTCGGCTTCGGAAAGCTGGGGACGGTTCGACACCGGGCTCGGCATCGCGCTCACCCATGTCATTCCCGCCGAAAACGGGCCGGTGACGCTCGAAGGGCGGGCGGTGTGGGAGCACGCCTTTGCCGATACGCTGCCCAGCCAGTCGCTGACGCTGGCGGGCAGCCCGGCCGGTTTCACCGTTCACGGGCCGGAAGCCGCCCGCAACCGCCTGCGCCTCGGCGCCGGTGTGTCCTGGAGCATTTCGGACAAGACCTCGCTGCGCGCCCGCTATGACGGGCTGTTCGCCAGCGACCAGAACACCCATGCCGCATCCTTCGGCATCAATGTGAAGTTCTGACGGCCGGTTTACGGTCCGGACTTGGGAAAGAGCGCGATCAGCCCGTCGCTGATCGCGCCCTGCCAGACGAGGTAATCATGGCCACCGGCATAATCGCGATAGGTCACGGGCACGCCCCGCGCCGTCAGCACGTCGCGCAGATGCCGGGTGGTGTCAACGATGCCCGCCGTTCCGCCCGAGCCGGTTTCGAAAACCCCGGCCGAGAGGAAAAAGCGCAAGGGCGGCGCGGGCATGTCCGCGACCAGCCCGGCCACATATTCCTTGCGGTCCTCCGGCGTGCCCGGCGGGCTCCACCAGAACGAGCCCGACATCGACAGCACCGCCCCGAAAACCTGCGGATGCCGCAGCGCGACGGTGGTGGCCGCCAGCCCGCCATAGCTCGAACCGGCAAGAACCGTGCGGCTGGCTGCGGGCGCAAGCCCGGTTTCGGCCAGCACGCGCGGATAAAGCTCGCCCGCCATGAAATCGGCGAAACCGGGATTGCCCGGCAATTCCCGCGCCCGCGCCTCGCGATCCGGATTGGCGATGAAGACGGCAACCACCGGCGGCACGGCACCGGCGGCGATCATATTGTCGAGAATGCGCGGCAGCGCCACGCGCTCCAGATACTGCTCGGCATCGAACACGAACAGCAGCACATTGTCCTTGCGCGCCGGATCGAAGCCGGGCGGCCGGTAGATCGTGATCTCGCGGCTGTTGCCGAGAATGCGGCTTGCCATCGTAAAGCGCCCCAGCGCGCCCTGCGGGTTTCCGCTTGCGGCCACGAAAGGCTGCGGCGGCGCGCCGGGCAGTTCCAGCACCGAATCCTGATTATAGGCGTCGATTGCCTCGGCAGGCCAGCGATGGCGGTTGAGCGGATCGGCCTTTGCCGTCGCCAGAATGGCGACGCGCCGCTCGCGGGCGCTGCCCGGCAGGTCGGGAACGTCGAAGGCGAGCTGATAGGACAGGCGCGTCTGCGCCGGAACCTCGAAGCTGCGGAACCAGATGTCGGACGTTCCAAGCCGCTGCAATTCCTCGTGATCGCCGCTCGGCGCGCCGAACAGGCGGATATTGCGCTTCGCGCCGCGGCCGAGGAACGTGACGATCGCCTTGCCC
This sequence comes from Rhizobiaceae bacterium, assembly GCA_039808465.1. Lineage (GTDB taxonomy): Bacteria > Pseudomonadota > Alphaproteobacteria > Rhizobiales > Rhizobiaceae > Metarhizobium. The sequence continues at coordinate 7,290 of JBDHTA010000013.1, forward strand.
TCCGCCCCCGGCTCGATGAGCGGCGCGCCCTGTTCGGCAACCTTGTTCCAGAAAGCGCCGCTGGTTTCGCCCCGGGCAAGCGATGCGGCGGCGTCAGCGATCGCGGGGCTGAGCCACGAGGGCGGCGGCGCGCGCTGCGCCTCCGGCCCGATGCGGCGTTCGAGCGTCAGGCGGTAATCGCCCGAGGCTTCCCGCGCCGTCAGCGACAGCTTCTCGCCCGGATGACCGGCGACGAACTGGAATTCGGCCGCGCCGCCCGCATTTTCGGCAAGGCGGCGCAGATGCCGCCCCGCCGCATCGACCAGATCGAGATCGAAGCGGCCCGAACCGACATCCAGCCGCCCCCGGATATAATCGCCGGATGCGGCCTGCGGATCGAAAAGGCGGCGCTCGCCGGACGCCCCGGCCCTGCCCGCCACCGCCTCGCCCACAACGAGCGGCGGCTGCTCCCCGGCGCAGGCACCGGCAGCCGCCGCCATCGTCACGGCGGCCGTCAGCAGGCAAGCCGCCATCAGGCGCATGCTCACCATGTCTTCTTCAGCGTCGCGACGATGCTGCGGCCCTCGCCATAGAAGCAGGCATAGGCGCTGGCGCAGGAGGCGACATAGCGCTCGTCGCCGATGTTCTTGACGTTGAGTTGCAGCGAAAGCCCCTTCCAGTCCGGCTGCTTCGCGCCAAAATCGTAGGACACCATCGCGTCGAACAGCGTGACCGGATCGACCTTGAAGGTGTTGGTGTTGTTGCCCCAGCTGCTGCCGATATAGCGCAGGCCGCCGCCCAGCGTCAGGCCCTCCAGCGGTCCCTGATCGACGTCATAGGTCATCCACAGCGACGCCTGATGCTTGGGAACGCGGGCGGGCATCTTGCCGACTTCACCTGAAGTCACGGATTCCCCGATTTCGGAGTCGATATAGCTGTAGGCCGATACCAGCGACAGGGAATCGGTGATTTCGGCGCGGGCCGACAGTTCCAGCCCGCGATTGTGGATCTTGCCGATCTGCGAATAGACCATCTGGCCAGCCACCGGATCCCATGCCCCGGCCACCACATCCTTCTGCCGCAGGTCGTACCAGGCGGCGCTCAGCAGCAGCCCCGTGCCCTCGGGCGCGTATTTGACGCCGACCTCGAACTGACCGGCGGTCGTCGGGGAAAAGGCGTCCACCCCGGCGGGCGGCATGTAGAGCGAGGGCTCGAAGGAGGTGGCGTAGCTCACATAGGGGGCGATGCCGTTGTCGAAGGTATAGCGCGCGCCCGCCCGCCAGGTGACGGCGCCGTCCTTGTAATGCTGGTCGTTGTCGCCCGCCAGCCGGTCGTCGATATCGGTCTTCGCCCAGTCGTAGCGCAGGCCCGCCATCAGGTCTAGCTTGCCGATCGCCACCTGATCCTGAAGATAGATGCCGGTCTGGCGGGCGCTCGTCTGCTGAAGATCGCTGGTGCCGAGAACCACCGAGCCGTAATCGAAGCCGCCATATTGCGGCGCGGCGATATTGATGGAGGGAACGCCCGCATAGCCCCACTGGTAATCGCGCTTGCGGTACTGGAAATCCACCCCGCCGATCAGCGTGTGCTCGGCCGCGCCCGTCGAGAAGCGCCCTTCCATCTGGTTGTCGATGGTGAACTGGTTCCAGTCGTCGGTGCCGCCGCTGGCCGAGCGGCTGACGATGGTGTTGGCGCCGGTAACCGGATCGGCGCTGGCGCTGCCATAGGTCAGCGTGTGATGCAGCCAGTCCAGATGATGATAGCGGGCGTTCTGGCGGAAGGTGAAGGTGTCGTTCAGCTCATGCTGAACTCGTAGCCGATCCATGCCTGCTGGCGCTCGGCGCGCTCGTAATCCGGATCGGAAACGAAGAAATCGCGCGGCACATAGCCGAAACCGGCAATCGGATAGACGGTCCCGGCCGCATCGAGGAAGTTGCGGTAGCCCGCATCCGGCTCGTTCTGATAGCCGCCGAGCACCGTCAGCGAGGTGCCCTCGTCCGGCGACCAGACAATCGAGGGCGCGATGGCGAAGGAGCGCTCGCGGGCGTGATCCTCCTGCAAATCGCGGCGCGAGCCGGTCACGGCCAGGCGGTATCCCACCGCGCCATCGGCGGCGCGGTCGCTGATATCGAAGCCGCCGGACACATATTTGCCGGTGCCAGCGGAAATCTGCGCCTCGCGAAGCGGCTCGTCCGTGGGGCGCTTGCTGACCATGTTGACGATGCCGCCCGGATTGGCCTGCCCGTAGAGAACCGAGGCCGGCCCCGACAGAAGCTCCACCCGCTCCAGCAGGTAGGGATCGATTTTCGCATAGGAGAGATCGCCGCCGAGGAACAGGCCGTCGAGATATTTCGGCACGTAATAGAAGCCGCGCACGAACAGTTCGTCACGCAGGTTGGAGGCGCCGCGATATTCGGCGAAGACGCCCGGCGTGTAGCGCAGCGCTTCGGCCACCGATTCCGCGTGCTGGTCCTCGATCTGCTGCTTCGGCACCACCGAAACGCTCTGCGGCGTGCGCGCGACCGGCGTATCGGTCTTGGTGCCCGCCATGCTCTGGCTGGCGACATAGCCGTCGACCGGGCCGTTGCCCCGCTCGGTGCCGCCGCGCTTGACGACGATCGCCTCGAGTTCCGTGCCGTCGCCAGTCTGCTGCTGCGCGGATGCCGCGTTCAGCGCCATGGCGCTCGCCGCAGCCATCAACAAGATACGCCGCCGCCCCATAGACGGCGAAAAAATGCTCCACATTTTCCGATCCACATGCCAGAAAGGCCGGTGCTGGCACCGGCGATTAAAACTTGATTGACAGCCTCAACTATATGATTAGCCTGTCGGCGCTGTCGAATGGAAAGACTTTCGCGCAGACGGCAAAAAATTACGCGCAGGCATCTCCGGCGCCGCCCGGGCGATGCCGAAGGAGCGAACCTTGAACGTGATGATCAAACCGCAGATTCCCCAGCATCTGTTCGTCGGCGCCATGGACGGCCCCTCGACCTGCACGCCCGACGACAATCTCTACGACGTCTGGCCGAAATGCGTGGTGATGGTTCTGCTTCAGGGCCAGCAGCATTTCGTGATGGACGACGTGCATTTCCGCATCGACGCGGGTGATGCCGATGCCTGCGAGCCGGTGATCTTCATGTTGAACATCGCGCGCGGCTGCAAGCTGCGCTTCATCAACGAAAGCGAGACGCCGCTGCGCAAGGTGATGATTTCGGCGCCGCGCCCGTGGATCGAACGGCTGATCCAGTCGCAGCCGACCAGCGTGCCGCGGCTCCGGTCGTTCTTTTCCGAGCATCTGGCGCAGTTCAGCTTCTGGCCGAACCGCCATCTGGTGCAGATCGCCGAGCATATCCTCAAGCCGCCGGTGGCGATGGCGGGCGAACTGCTGACGCTGCACCGCAACTCCCATGCCTTCGACATTCTGTGCCACGCCTGCTCGGCGCTGGTGGGCTCGGCAGAGGAAACGCCGCATCACCCGACCGCGCTCAGCCGCAGGCAGGGCGAAAAGGTGCGCGACTACATCCTCGCCCATGTCTGCGAGGATCTGACGCTCGACCGCATCGCGCAGGCCGTCGGCATCGGCGCGTCGTCGATCCAGCGGCATTTCAAGGAAAGCTTCGGCATCAACGTTTCCGATTTCATCCGGCGCGAGCGGCTGGAAACGGCCCGCGCCGCCCTCGAACGCGACGGCATTCCCATTGCGCAGGCTGCCTATCTCGCCGGGTACCGCAACCCGTCGAGCTTCACCACCGCCTTCAAGAAGGCCTATGGCGTCACCCCGAAGCACCGCCGCGCCTGAAACGGCCCGGCCATCGCAAAACAGGCGCACGGTTTTGCCCGGCATGCTTTAAACCCTGTATCGAAGCCAATTGATTCCGGGTGAGCGCAGATGATCTATTATTCGGTCGAGGACTGGACGGACGCCTATTCGAACATGATCCACATCCCCGGCGGCAACCGCTGGCCGGACCTGTGGGCGCAACCGGCCGCCGCCTACCGGGCAAAGGCCGTGGCGGCGGGCCGGGCCAGCCTCGGGATCGCCTATGGCGGCGGCGCGCGCGAACGCCTCGACCTGTTCATGCCGGAGGGCGAGCCGAAGGGGCTGGTGGTGTTCGTTCATGGCGGCTTCTGGTCGGAACTCGACAACAGCTACTGGTCGCATCTGGCGGCGGGCAGCGCCGAAAGCGGCTATGCCGTCGCCATGCCCGGCTATGCCCTCTGCCCGGACGTGCGGATTTCGCAGATCACGGTGCAGGTGGCCGCCGCGATCGAACGGGCCGCCGCCCTGGTGGCGGGGCCGATCCATCTTGCGGGCCATTCCGCGGGCGGCCATCTGGTGACGCGGATGCTGACCGCCAACGCCCCGCTTGCGCAAGACGTTGCGCGGCGCATCGCCAGCACCGTCTCGATTTCCGGCCTGCATGACCTGCGGCCGCTGCTGAAGACGCAACTGAACGAGATATTGCATCTCGACATGCGCGAGGCGGCCGCAGAAAGCCCGGCGCTTTCCATGCCGCGCCCCGGCGCGCGCGTGCTCTGCTGGGCGGGCGCCAGCGAACGCGCCGAATTTCTCCGCCAGAACGCGCTTCTCGCCAATATCTGGGCCGGGCTCGGCGCTGAAACCGCCATCCACGAGGAGCCGAACCGGCATCATTTCGATATCCTCGACGGATTGACCGATCCCCGGCATCCGCTGACGCGGGCGCTTCTGGCGCCGTGACGACCCGCGCAAGGCCGCCCGCCGCAGATTGACGGCCTGTCTCTATAGCTGTATACAGCAATATAGCGAACTCGACCAAAGACAGGGGAACCAAATGAGTTTCAAGATGAAATGCATCGCATTTGCCGTGCTGGCTGGCGCATGGGCATCCACGGCGCAGGCCGGGCCGATCCTTGACGACATCAAGAGCAAGGACAAGCTGATCTGCATCGTCAATCCCAATTCGCCGGGCTTTTCGGTTCCCGACAGCCAGGGCCAGTTCAAGGGCTTCAACGTCGAATTCTGCCGCATGACGGCCGCCGCCATCTTCGGGGATGCCAACAAGGCGGAAATGCGCGGCGTCGGCTTCTCCGACAGCCTGAAGGCGCTGATCAGCGGCAGCGCCCACATCGCCTCGCGCGGCATCACCCAGACCGCCACCCGCGACGCCGATCCGGGCCTTGCCTTCGTCGTACCCACCTTCTACGACAGCCAGGGCTTCATGGTGGAGAAGAGCCTCGGCATGAAGGGGCTCGAGGATCTGAACGGCGCGACCATCTGCGCCGAGGAAGGCTCGACCACGCTTCTCTATCTGGCCGACTGGTTCGGCGCGGCGGGCCTTGAATACAAGGTCGAGAACATCGCCGACAAGACGGCGCGCCTTCAGGCCTTCTTCTCCGGCAAGTGCGACGCGGTCGCCAGCACCATTTCGGCGCTGGCCGCAGACCGCCTTCTGGCTCCCAATCCCGACGATTACGTGCTGATGCCGCAGGGCGGGGCCAGCGAGCCGCTGTCGCTGGTGTCGCGCCCGGATACGGAATTGCAGAAGATCCTGTTCTGGAGCGTGCAGGTGATGCTGAACGCCGAAGCCTACGGCATCACTTCCGCCAATGTGGAGGAGAAGCTCGCGGCCCTCGATACGCTGCCGGTCGACGCCCAGCGGCTGATTTCCCCGGAAGGACCGACCGCCGACATGGCGCAGAAGCTCGGCCTCGTTCCCGACTGGAGCGTGCAGATCATCAAGCAGGTCGGCAATTACGGCGAAGTCTTCGAGCGCACCATCGGCAAGGGTTCGCCGCTCGGCATGGAACGCGCCGACATGGCCAACCGCCTCTCGCGCGACGGCGGCCTGCTATTCTCCTATCCCATCCGCTGACAGCACATGCGGGCCATGCTTGGCCATCCGCCGCGGTTCTGGTAGATCCGGAGCCGCGGCATTGTCGTCCGCGCTGGAAACGATCATGGGCGATGCGATTGCTTGGCTGACATGCGGTCCGGACAGGCCGGGCCGTATCGCGTTTCTCGCCTTTCCCGGCCTCACCATCCTTTCACGCGGCAATCTCTTCGTCGATCCCGACGCGCAGGAGGCGATCGTCGCGTCCCTCGCGGCCGGGGGATGCGCGCTCTTTGTCTCGCTGATCGGAGAGGAGGAAGCGCCGGAGGGCGAATTCGAGGCGCTGGCGGAGGCGCTGCGCCTCGCCCATATTCCCCTGCTTCATCTTCCGGTGGTGGATTTCGGAACGCCTGACGCCGCCATGCTGGAAACGCTCAGGCCGCGCCTGCACGCGATTCTGCGGCAGGGCGGCGCGGTCGCGGTCTCCTGCCTTGCCGGTTTCGGCCGCAGCGGCATGATCGCCGCGCAGGTTCTCATCGATTGCGGCCATGCGCCCGCGGCGGCGGTGGAAAGCGTGCGGGCGGCGCGGCCGGGCGCCATCGAAAGCGAGGCGCAGCTCCGCTTCCTGCTCGCTCAGGCGCGGGCGGTGCCGTGACTGTCGACCAGCGCCTGCAAGGTGACCGCATGGCGGCGAAACAGCGCCTTGCGCTCGCCCCTGACGATTTCGGCGCGGCTGTCGCGCAGCTCCTGCATCAGAAACCGGCCCATGCTGGCCGGGTTTTCCGTCCACCAGCGGCACCATAGCCGCGCCGTGCGGTAGAACATCAGATCCGCCATCTGGCGAATGACCTCGTCGCCGATCATGCCGAGACGGGCTTCGTGGATGCCGCGCCAGATCGGCCATGCCCTTGCGGCGGGCGCGGCGCCGTCCAGCCGCTCGGCAAGGGTTTCCAGGCGCGCGTATTCGCCTTCCAGCTCCGCCGGCAGATGCAGCGTCATGCTGTCGGCGATCAGGCCGATCAGGCCGATCCAGAAGCGCCAGGTGTCGTCCAGATCGGGATTTTCCGGCGCCACGATGGTTCCCACGCCATTGCGCGTTTCGGCGAAGCGCTCATGCACCAGCCTTTGCAGCGCCTGGCGGATCGGCGTGCGGCTGACATGGAATTCGTTCGCCAGCCCGATCTCATGGATGACATGGCCCTCGGTATATTCGCGCAGGCAGATGCGGTCGCGCACGACCTCGTAGATGATGTCGTTGCGGGACCGGATACCATGGCGCGCGCCGATGGCCGTCTGCGTTTCGTCCGTTTCGCTCGTCATCCTGTCCTCGGCGGTTCAGTGGCCCGCCAGCGCACCGGCACGCCGCGGTTTCTCCAGGGCCTGGCCCCGATCCGAGATAACCCAGCAGGCGAGGAAATAAAACAGGGCAATCGCCAGATTGCCCTCCAGCGCATAGGCCTGCCAGAGCGGATCGGCATAGGCCATGCGCGCCGTCGACATCAGATCGTGCATGCCGACGATGGCGACGAGCGAGGTATCCTTGAAGCCGCCGATCACCGTGTTGGTGATGCCGGGCACCGCCACGCGCAGCGCCTGCGGCAGCACGACGAGACGGATCGTCTGGAGCGGCGACAGCCCGAGGCTGGCCGCCGCCTCCGACTGGCCAACCGGCAGCGATTGCAGGCCCGCCCGCACATCCTCGGCCAGATAGGCGGCATGGAAGAAGGTCAGCACGATCAGGATCGCCAGCACCGGCTCGATGGCGGTTCCCTGCGGCATGGCGAGCGGCAGGATGAAGACCCCGGCAAACAGCACCGCCACCATGGGAATGGCGCGGATGCCCTCGATGAAGCCGATCGCCAGTTGCTGCGGCAGCCCCCGCCCCTTCCAGCGCACCAGCGCCAGGATGACGCCCACGGGAAAGGCGGCGGCCAGCGTGAAGACGGAGAGGAACAGGATCAGCGGCAGGCCGTTCCAGCGCGCCGATTCCACCACCGGCATGCCCGCGACGCCGCCGCGCAGCAGCATGTAGCTGGCAACCGCCGTGACGGCGAGCAGCGCCGCCTTGATCCACAGCCGCATCGGCACGAAGGCCGCAACGGCGGTCACCAGCGTCATCAGGATAGCGGCCGCGTAGGCCCGCCCGCGCTCTTCCTGCGGATAGGTTCCGGTGAGGATGAGCGCGGATTTTTCGCGCAGGAAAGCCCAGCAGGCGCCGCTGGCGGCCTTGCAATCCTCCAGCGTTCCGCCCGGCCCGACCGCGTCGATCAGGCCCCAGCGGAGCATGCCGAGCACGGCCCAGACGGCGAAGACACCGCAGCCGAGCGTGAGCAGCGTGTTCCACGCGCTGGAAAACAGGTTTTCCCGCAGCCAGCGCCGCGCTATCCGCATCCTGTCCGGCGCTTGCGCCTGCCGGTGTGCCTGCCGAGCGTTTGCGTTCATTCTGGCCTCAGCGCGTCTTGAGTTTGAAGCTATGGTTGCACCAGTTGACCAGGGCCGACAGCACGAGGTTGACGACCAGGAAGAACAGGGCGACGATCAGCATCAGTTCCACCGGACGGAAGGTCTGGTTTACCGAGGTGCTCATGACGCTCATGATGTCCGAATAGCCGATCGCCAGCGCGACGGACGTGTTCTTGATCAGGTTGCAATACTGGTTGCCGAGCGGCGGCGTGATGACGCGCAGGGCCTGCGGCAGAATGATCAGCCGCATGGTGAGAAGCCGCGACAGGCCGAGCGCCTGCGCCGCCTCGTGCTGACCCTTCGAGGTGGCGACGATGCCGCCGCGCACGATGGCGGCGATCTGGCCGCCGTGATAGATGCCGAGCGTCAGGACCAGCGTGACGAATTGCAGGGAAAGGCTCTTGCCGCCGCTGGCATTGAAGCCCTTGAGTTCCGGCAGCGACCATGCGACCGGCGCAATCCCCGCTTGGTGCAGGCCCCAGACGATCAGGATGCCAACGCCCAGTTGCGGCAGCAGGAAAGGCAGGCGCTGGCCCGTCTCGTCCTGGCGGCGGCGGATGGCGCGATAGGCGACGTATCCGCCCGCAAGCCACAGCAGCAGGCAAAGGCCGAGCACCGCCCCGCCCTTCTCCACGCCCGGCCAGGGCAGGAAAAGCCCGCGATTGTTGATGAAGCCGCTCAGCGGCAGCGGAATGCTGGCGCGGATATGCGGCAGCGTGCGCACCAGCAGCACGTAAAGCGCGACAAGGATCAGCAGCTTCGGCGTGTTGCGCAGCAATTCGACGTAAAGGCGCGCCAGATTGCGCAACAGCCAGTTGCGGCTGGTGAGCGCAATGCCCATCACCAGCCCGATGGCGGTGGCAAGCAGCAGCGCGCAGACGGCGACGAACAGCGTGTTGAGCGCGCCGACCATCAGCACGTCGAGATAGCTGTCGCGGGGCGTATAGGGGATCAGGCTTTCGCTGACATCGAAACCGGCCTGGGTGGTCAGGAAGCCGAAATCGATCCTGAGCCCGGCGGCGGCCAGATTGGCGTTGATATTGCGCAGGACGACGGCCGCGACGATCACCGTCGCCAGCATGACGGTGGCGGGCACGAGCGCCTGACGCAGCCATGCGGTCAGCGTCAACGCGGGTTTTGCCGGGGGCGGCGACGGGGGGATCATCGTGTAAATGGCAATACTCCGTTGACGCAGGGAGATTGGTCCTATAGCTAGATACCTGTACACAGCACCATGCCAGACTGTCAATGGAAGACTCCGAAAGCAAGGGATTCCGGCGCAGACGAAAGGCCAGCGATATGTCATCCTCCTCCTTCCCTTCGGTCGTGGCCGTTGCGGATCTCGGCGAAATCCGCCTGACCGCCTGCCCCGGACTGCGCGCGGGCGAAGCGAGCGCTGAAGCCCTCGACGACGATCTGGCGTGCATCCGCGCATCGGGCGCGACGGGGCTTCTCAGCCTGATCGAGACCGGGGAATTTCCGCTCGGCATCGCCGCCTTTTCTGAGCGGGTCGCGGCGGCGGGGCTCGAATGGGCGCATCTGCCGATCGAGGATTTCGGCGTGCCGGGCCATGCCTTCGAGCAGGCCTACCGGGAGATGGATCTGCTTGCGCGGCTTGGGCGGGGCGAGGTCTGGGCGATCCATTGCCGCGCCGGTCTCGGCCGCACGGGCACCATTGCCGCCCGCCTGCTGGTCGAGGCGGGCCTGCAACCGCCTGACGCCATCGAAGCGGTGCGCCGCGAGCATGACCGCCGGGCGATCGAAACCGAGGACCAGCAGCGATACGTCCTGTCCTTCGGCCGCGCGCCGGACATGCGGCGCTGACGCGGCGCGCCGGGTTTTCCCCGGCATTATCCGCCCTCCCCCTGCCCAAGCGCGGCAAGGCCCGGTAAGCTGGCCGCCACGCAACGGCACCGATGGAGGAACGATATGGAAAAACGCGCGCTCGGACAGACGGGATTGAGCATCGCGCCGCTGGTTTTCGGCGGCAATGTCTTCGGCTGGACCATCGACGAGGCAACCAGCTTCGCGGTGCTGGACGCCTTTGTCGACCACGGCTTCAACGCCATCGACACGGCCGACGTCTATTCCTCCTGGGCGCCGGGCAACAAGGGCGGCGAATCCGAAACCATCATCGGCAAATGGCTGAAAGCCCGTCCCGGCCTGCGCGACAAGGTGGTGATCTTCACCAAGGTCGGTTCGGATCTCGGCTTTCCCGGCCAGAAGGGCCTGTCGGAGCGCTGGATCGCGCAGGCGGTGGAAGGCTCGCTGTCACGCCTCGGCGTCGATGCCATCGACCTCTACTTCTCCCATTGGCCGGATGCCTCCACCCCCTATGCGGAAACGCTCGGCGCCTATGAAAAGCTGCTGAAGGCGGGCAAGATCAAGGCGGTCGGCGCCTCGAACCTCGATGCGGCGCAACTGGCCGAAGCGCTGAAGGTGTCGTCCGATACCGGCCTGCCCCGCTATCAGGCGCTGCAACCCGAATACAATCTCTACGACCGCGACGGTTTCGACGGCCCGTTGCGCGATCTCTGCATCGCCGAAGGGCTAGGCGTCGTCACCTATTACAGCCTCGCCTCCGGCTTCCTCTCCGGCAAATACCGCTCCCATGACGATCTCGGCAAATCCCCGCGCGGCGAGGACGCCGCCAAATATCTGACGAGGCGCGGCGAGGCGATCCTTGCGGCGCTGGATGACATCGGGGCCGCCCATTCCGCCAGCCCCGCCGAAGTCGCGCTGGCCTGGCTGATGGCGCGGGAAGGCGTCACCGCGCCAATCGCCAGCGCCACCCGCATCGCCCATGTGGAAAGCTTCGCGCGCGCCGCCGCCCTTCGCCTCGGTTCGGCGGATATCGCAGCGCTCGATGCCGCCAGCGCGCCCGGACAGGGCGAATCATGAAGATCAACGACGCGGTCCGCACCGATATCGGCAATGCGGTCCTGTGCTGGCTGGCGACGACCGGCGCGGACGGCACGCCCAACGTCACGCCGAAGGAGATCTTCGCCAGCCATGGCGAAGACCGCATCGTCATCGCGGATATCGCCTCCTCCCATAGCGTCGGCAATATCCGCGCCCATCCGAAAGTCTGCGTGAGCTTTGTCGATATCTTCCGCCAGCGCGGCTTCAAGATTACCGGTACGGCCGACATCATCGCGCCGGAGGACGCCGCCTTTCCCGAACTGGCTGAAGAACTGCTGCGGCTGGCCGGTCCGGATTTTCCGATCCGGCATGTGATCTGCATCGCCGTGGAGCGGATATCGCGCATCTGGGCTCCGAGCTATCACCTTTTTCCCGAGAGGACGGAGGCGGAGCGGATGCAGAGCGCCTATGAAACCTACGGGGTGAAGCCGTCAGGGCCTTGAGCCGCCCATCCCGTTTCGCGGATCAATCCGCGCTAAGCGCCACGGCCGGTTGCAGATGCGCGGCGTTGCGGGCGGGCAGATAGCCGAAGACGAGGCCGGTGAGGAAGGAGCAGGCGAAAGCCAGCGCCACCGGCCCGGCGGTGAAGCTGACCGGCAGGCCGAAAAGCTGCGCCGTCATCCCGACGCCGAGCCCCAGCACCACGCCGATCGCCCCGCCGATGGCCGAAACCACCAGCGCCTCGACGATGAACTGGAACAGGATATCGCGCTGGCGGGCGCCCGTTGCCATGCGCACGCCGATTTCGCGGGTGCGCTCGCGCACGCTGACCAGCATGATGTTCATCACCCCGATGCCGCCGACCAGCAGCGAGATCGCCGCCACCGAGCCGAGAAACACCTTCATCGTATTGGAGGTCTCGGTGAAGGCCTCGCGCACCGAGGACATGTTGGTGATCTGCGTATCCTGCTTCTTGTGGCGCTCGTCCAGCAGCGCCTGGATGGCGTCCTGCGTCGCATCGATGGCATTGGCATCGCGCACCTGCACGGTGATGGTGCGCACGTTGCGCTGGCCGAACAGGCGCATGCTGCCGGTCGTCAGCGGCACGAGGATCGTGTCGTCCTGATCGTTGCCGCCAGCGCTGGCGCCCATCTCGCTCATCACGCCGATGATCTGGAAGGGGATCTTGTTGACCAGCACATATTTGCCGAGCGGATTGCCGCCATCGGGAAACAGCGTCTTCGCCACCGTCTGACCGATCACCGCCACCGGGGCATAGCCCGCCATGTCCTCGGCATTGATGAATTCACCGGAGGCGACCGCCCAGGATTTTGCCAGCGGAAACTGCGGCACGGTGCCGTTGGCGGACGTCTGGTAATCGATGTTGCCGTAGCGCAGCGTCACGCTGCTGGTCATTTCCGGCACGGCGAAGGCGACGTTCGGCAGCTCCAGAATGGCGTCGGCATCGGCGGGAATGAGCGTCACCGGGATCGATCCCGAGCCCCGGAAATTCGCCATGCTGGGCCGCACCAGCAGCAGATCGGAGCCCATGGAGGAAATCCGCGCCAGCACCGAATCCTGCGCGCCGGTGCCGATGGCGAGCATCGCCACCACCGAACCGACGCCGATGACGATGCCGAGCAGCGTCAGCACCGTGCGGAAGAAATTCGCCTTCAGCGCCCGCAGCGCCATGCGCACGGACTCACCGATATCGGCAATCGCGGCACTTCCCTCGCCTTCCACCGGCGCGGGCGCGGGCGTCGCGGGGGCGGCATGCGGCTTGCGGTTGCGGTCGGACACGATACGGCCGTCGCGGATTTCGATCAGCCGGTCGGCCTCCTCCGCCACCTCGCGCGAATGGGTGATGAGAATGACGGTGTGGCCCTCGGCATGCATGCGCCGGAGCAGCGCCATCACCTCCTCGCCGCTCTGGCTGTCCAACGCGCCGGTCGGCTCGTCGGCAAGGATGACGCGGCCGCCGTTCATCAAAGCGCGGGCGATGGACACGCGCTGCTGCTGGCCGCCGGAAAGCTGGTTCGGGCGGTGATCGAAGCGCTCGCCGAGCTTCAGCGATTGCAGGAGCGATTCCGCCCGCTCCTGCCGCTCATGCGCGCCCATGCCTGCGTAGATGGCGGGCACCTCGACATTTTCGCGGGCGCTGGCCGTCGGAATGAGGTTGTAGCTCTGGAACACGAAGCCGAAGGTGCGCCGCCGCAGCGCCGCCAGCTCGTCATTGGAAAAATCGGCCACCGGCTCGCCGTCCAGCAGGTAATCGCCGCTGGTCGGCCGGTCGAGACAGCCGAGAATATTCATCAGCGTCGATTTGCCGGAGCCGGACTGGCCGATAAAGGCCACGAACTCGCCCGGCTGGATATCCAGCGTGATGCCATGCAGAACCTCGACGGAAAACCCGTCGTTGAAAAAGGTCTTGGTGACATTGCGAAGCGAAATCAGCGCGGTCATGGCGTGATCTTCTTTGTTTGCGGGCAATCGCGGGCCGAAGGCCGGTTGCTCCTGTCTCAAAACATCGGCGGCATGCGCATGCCGCGCTGCGAACGGTTGCCGCGCTCGCCCGAACGCCCGGCGCCGCCGGAATTGACGACGACGCGCTCGCCCTCTTCCAGCCCGCTGCGGATCTCGGTCGACACGCGGTTGCGGATGCCGGTTTCCACCATGCGGGTTTCCTGCGCGCCAGCCGCGGTGACCACCGTGACCTCCGCCTGCCGCTTGCCGCCCTCGCCGCGCTTCATCGACACCGCGCCGCTCGGCACCAGCAGCACGTCCCGGGCGGCATTCTCCACGAAGAAGACCTGCGCGCTCATCGACATCATCAGCTCGCCATCGGCATTGGGCACGTCGAACAGGGCGTTGTAGAGCACCACGTTGTTTTCCGTGGTCGGCAGCGGCTGGATTTGCCTGAGCTTGCCGGTGAAGCGCTTGCCCGGCTGGCCGAGCAGGGTGAAATAGGCATCCATGCCCGGCTTCAGCTTGCCGACATCGGCTTCCGAAACCTCGGCCTTCACCGTCATGGTCGAGAGATCGGCGATGGTGACGATGGTGGGCGCGGTCTGGTTGGCGTTCAGCGTCTGGCCTTCCTTGGCCGGATTGTCGGCGATGGTGCCCGCCATCGGCGCGTAGATCTTGGTATAGCCGAGATCGACCTCGTCGCCCCTCAGCGTCGCCTGCTGCTTGCGGATCTGCGCCTCGACGGCGCGGGAATCGGCTTCCGCCGCCGCGAGATCGGCAACCGCCTGATCCAGCGTCGATTGCGCCGCCGTGCGGCCCTGCACCAGATCGCGCTGGCGCTGGAGGCTTGCCTGCTTGAGCACCACCTGCGCCTTCTTGGCGACGAGCTGGGCTTCGAGCGAGGAAAGCTCCGCCCGGTTGATCTCCATGCGGTTCTCGATGGTGGCGGGGTCGATTTCGGCGATCAGGTCGCCGCGCTCCACCCGGTCGCCGATCTCCACATGCAGCGCCTTGAGCTGGCCGGAGACCTGCGCGCCCGCATCGACGGACTTGACCGCCTCCAGCGTGCCGACGGCAGTGACGGCGTTCTCGATATCGCCGCGCGTCACCTCCTCGGTCAGCACGGCGTTCACCTGCTCCTGCGGCCCGTACAGCGTCCAGCCATACCAGCCCGCGCCGCCGAGCGCGGCCAGCACGGGCAGCCAGAGCCACAGGCGCGAGCGGCGCCTGCGGCGCGGGCGCTGCGGCGAGGCCGGGATCAGGGCCACTTTCGGCGCGGGCTCTCCCGGCGCCGGCGGCTCGTCTCTGGCGGGTCTGGCTTTCGTGGTCATGGCAATTCGGCCTGTCGGATTTCCGGATCGTTTCCAGCGACAGATGGCACGTCAACCCGCGTGAGAGAAGCCTTTGGATTGATTATATTTTCGTAATGTTTCCCAAATCCCCGTCAATTGGTGGAGTTGACGATGACTTCCTCGCCGAATTTACCGTTCTTCGGCTCCGGCTTGTAGGTGGAATTCTGGGCGCGCATCACCCGGATAGGCCGGATTCCGGCGGCGAGCGCCGCCTTGATGTCGCCATCGGCATCGCCGTAATAGATCGTCAGCTTGTGGTCCTTCAGGAACTGCACCTTGTTGTCGGCCGACGCGGTGAAGACCACATCGTTCATCTTCTCGATGCCGAAAGCCGCCTTGATCGCGCCGGTCAGCGTTTCGCCGCCGGTGCCGCGGGTGCGACCGGTGATGAAGTAGATATCGTCGCCGCGCTTCACATGCATGTCGATCAGATGCCGCGCAACCTCCTTCGGAACCGAATACTGGTCGCAATTGTTGGTGTGAATATCCGTCCAGAAGGCATCCATTTTCAGGTAATCCTCGGACGCGGGCGAATATTTCATCTTGCCGTAATAGAAGCAGGGGCTGGAAAACAGCACGGTGTCGTCGACGTCGAAACCGACGGCGGTGGGCGCCTGGCCTTCCAGCGAGGCGGCGATCTGGTCCACCGAGACCCAGTGCACCGGCTGCGTCGCCAGAAGCTCCGATGTGGTGACGCCCGGATTGAGATTCGGCAATCCGTCCGCCAGCGCGGACCCGGCGATAAACAGCGACGCAGCGACAGCCAGCACCGATTTCAGCATGTATGTTCCTCCGTTCATGATCGCCGCGGCACAACCTTCGCATGTCCGGCGGCATGATTGTTTCACTCCCGGCAAGAGCGGTCAAGCCGGGAGGGCGCCCGGTTCAGATCAATCCCCGGCGGCTTGCTTCCAGCGCCGCCTCGGCGCGATTGGAAATCCCGAGCTTGCGATAGATCGACTTGATATGGGTCGAGCAGGTGTTGCGGGTGATGCCGAGAACGCCGCCGATATCGGTCGCGGTCAGGCCCTTGCCGAGAAAGCCGAGAATTTCCACCTCGCGCTGCGTCAATTGCTCGCTTTCGGCCAGCGCGGGCGGCGCGGCGGAGGGGGGCGCCGGTTTCGAGCGGAAATAGGCGAGGATGCGATGGGCGATCTGCGGGGAAATCGGCGGCTCTCCCCGCTCGATGCGCCGCAACTGCTCGATCAGGCTTTTCGATTGCACGCCCTTCAGCACATAGCCCCGCGCTCCCGCCGCCAGCGCGTCGAACAGGGTGGCGTCATCGTCGAAGATCGTCACCACCACCGGCAGCGTCGCGGGGCAGCGCAGCGAAAGGCGGCGGATCAGCGCGATGCCGTTGCCGTCCGGCAGGCCGATATCGATCAGGGCGAGATCGATGACGAGGCCGCGCTCCTCGCATTCGTCGAGGATGCGCTCGGCGGCGAGCAGGCTGTCGGCGGCAAGCACCTTGCAGGTGTCGAAATGGCGGCGCAACGTATCGCAGATCCACAGCCGGGTTTCCCTGTTGTCCTCCACCACCAGAACCGTGCGGGCGCAGCTAGAGTCCATCGGCGGGCTCCGCTTCGTTCGCCCGCAGCGGCAGGCGCAGCGTGACGGTGAAACGGCCGTCGGCCTCCACCGCCTCGATGCCGCCATGCAGGCGCGCCGCCCGCGTCTTCATGTTGCCGGTTCCGTGGTGACGCAGGCCCCGCTCGCCCTCGTCAGCCCCGGCGGGCACGGGCGCGGCCAAGCGGTTGCCGAGCGAATGAACCACCGTGTCCCCTTCCAGCCGCGTCTCGATTTCGATGAGGCCGGGCTCCCCATGCTTGAGGGCGTTGGAGAGCGCCTCGCGATGCAGGGCGCTGAAATTGCGGTGAAAGGCATAGGGCAGCGCCACATCGCACTCGTCCGCGCCGCCGAGCGGCCATTGCAGGGTGAAGCCGTGCAGCTCGGCGCGGTTGCGGCTGGCATGGCGCAGATGGCCGATGAATTGCGACAGCAGCAATTCGCGCCCCGCCAGCCCGCTGGCGATCTGGCGAATGTCGGCCAGCGCGTCCGTGATGGTTTCGCGCCGCTGCCCCTCTTCCCGCGCATGCAGGCCGGAAAGCAGCGTGGCCGCCACGTCGTCATGCAGGTCCATGGCGATGCGGCGGCGCTCTTCGCTGACGCCGCGCTCATAGGAGGCGCGATCGGTTTCGGCCGAATGCACGAGATCCGCCAGTTGTTCGACAAGGGCGATATCGCGCATGTCGAACAGGCGCTTGCCGCCGCCCGCCAGCCTGAGTTTCAGGCCCCGCGACCAGTCATAGGCCGGGATCGCCATGCCGATGCCGTCTTCCAGCAATTGCGGGCGCGTGACCGACGGAGCGGGATCGATCTCGCAATGCAGCGGATTGAAGTGGTTTTCCACGGTCTCGATCCAGCTTCGCTCCTTGCCTTCCGCCGACGGCTGGAAGGCGATGCCCACGGTTTCCCGGTAGAGCCCGGCGAGTTCCGGCCGCCGCCGCTCCGAAAGCAGCCGGTCGAACACATATTCGCGGCAGGCGAGATAGAGCAGGCCGATGGCAAGAACCGCGATGCCCAACGAATTGGCGGGCGACAGGCTGAGCGCCAGCGCGATGCCGAGATCGAGAACCAGCACGCCGACGATGATGACGGTATAGAGCATCAGCCGGTAGGCCCAGCGCCCGAGATCGAACAGCCGGTAGCGCAGAAGCCCGACGGCGATGGCGGCATAGATGGCGGCCAGCGGAATGAAGGCGGCGCCCTGCGAGGTCGCCGCTTCCTGGCCGAGCAGCAGCGGCACGGTGATCAGCAGCACGAAGGAGCCCGCCCCCAGCACGACGGACATGCCGATCCACAGCATGATGGCGCGGTTGGCGGGGTCGGCGCGGGTGGCGCGGTATTGCAGGGCGACGAAGACGAGAATGCCGATCAGCAGGCCGAGGACGCCGATATGCGGCGACACGAATTCGATGGGAACGGCCTGCGTCCTGAACAGGACGAAAAGAACGAGGCTGAGCGCGCCAACCGGCCAGAGCGAGCGCGGGCGCGCAAGGCGCACGGGATACATGGCGAAGAGATGAATGGCGGCGACGCCGAACAGGAAAGTGCAGAATTGATTGAGCGCCGAAAGCGTTTCGAACAGGCGCGGCTCCAGCGCCAGATCACGCGTGCTGTAGATGGCGGCGGTGAGCGCCGCCCCCGCCGCGCCCGCACCGGACACCGCGAAGGCCGCGGAAGGGCCGTCACGCGGACGCAGCGTCATCAGGAAGGCGGCGACCGCCAGCATGCAGATGGCCGAGCCGAGCTGGATCCAGAAGCCGGACGGCAGGGTCGCGACCGGCCGCGAGGGGCGCACGGGCACATGCATGGTGGTGAGCGAGGCCGCATCCGCCTCGGCCACGACGAGCCCGGCATGCTCTCCGGACAGAAGCCCGGCCAGCCAGCCCTGCCGTTGCATGAAGCGGTTGAAGATGGCGTAGGAGCCGAGCATGTCCGGCTCCTCGACGAAATCCGTCTCCTCGGCCAGCAGCACATCGGCCGGGCGTTGCCGCGCCAGATCCGCCAGCTCCGCGCGCGACAGGACGGCAGGCGGAGGCTCGCCCGCGCCGGGCCGGAAAAGCCCGGCAACCGGCACCGCCCGTCCCTCCAGAACCGCCATGCGGCTGCCATCGGGCGCCTCACGCGATTGCGGGCCAAGGCCGATCAGCAGCGACGGCCTGCTGACCGCGACCGCGATGGTTGCGAAAACCGCAACGGCAATCAAAGTCAAAAAAAGCGCCAGTCGAGAGAATGGCGAAAGTTTTCCCGTCGTCATTCCGAAATCGCGCCTATCCGGTTCCTCCCACGCGATAGTAAGCTATTCGCATCATCGGGATTTTACAATAAAAACCTTATGAAATTCATTACGTTGTAGGACAGCCCAAATAGAAGCCGCCATCGCTTTCTCAAAAATCCCGGGTCAAGGTGATATCCATTCCGTATTTGTCGTAATCGTAAAGACTGACATTGCTCCATTGCCGGTAATAGGTCAGGCCAAGGCGCGGCGTGAATCCGGCATAGGAGAAATCGCGTTTCAGGAAGGTGGCGCTCAGCCGCAGCGACGTGTCCTGCCGCGCCTCGCGCATGCCGGGAAAATCGCTGTCGTAATCCTGCACGCCGAGCTTCACGAAGAAACCGGCATTGATGCCGAAGGGCAGTTCCTTCTGAACCCCGGCCTCGGCGAAGCCGCCGGTGAAGCTGTTGAAGCTCTGGCGCGGCACGTTCTCGCGCTCGGCGCCCAGTTCCAGCGAATAGATCTCGTAGGGGCGGTGGATGTAGCTCAGCTTTCCCGTGGCGCGCAGATTGGTGCGCCCGGCATCCGGGCGGTCGTCGTAATGCCGGTTCATCACCCGCAGCTCGCCGGAATAGACGAATTGCGGCGACAGGACAGCGCGGCCATAGATGCGCCCGCCCATGCCGTAATCATAGGGGTCGCCCGCATACCAGCGCCGGTCGAAGATCGATTCGGCGGCAATCTGCGTCGCCCCCTCCTTCCACGACAGGCCGAAGCGGATATCGCCGGTGGTGTTGTTATAGGCGCTCTCGCGGTAGAGGGTCTGCGTCACCGATCCGGCGGTGTAGGCCGAGAGGCTTTCGGTGAGATCATGCGTATAGGAGGCGTTGACGCCGCCGATCAGGCCGATGCCGGAGCGCGCCCGCGAGGTGCCGTCGATCACGAAGGGGATGCCGTTCACATAGATGACCTCGTGATCGGACCCGTTGTTGAAATTGCTGTCGGGGGCGATGCTGATGAAGCCGCCAGCGCGGAACTGCCGCCCGCCATCCATGCGGTCGATGAAATCCTCGAACTGGCCGCGCATATCCGGGTCGCGGGCGGCGTCGGCAAGCAGGCGCAGATGGTAGCGCGCCCCTTGCGCGTTGCCCTGCGCCATCATCGTCACCGCAAGCTCCTGCCGCACCAGATCGAATTCCGGCCGCTCGGTCAGGATTTTGCGCAGCAGCGCTTCCGCCTCGGCGGCGCGGCCCTGCCCGCGCAGCACCACGGCCTGAAGATAGGCGGCCTTGTAGCCGAGATCGCCCTCGTTGAAACGGCTATGCCTGAGCAGCCGCGCCGCCAGGTCGATATCGCCGTTGGCGATGGCCGCCTGGATGAAATCGATGCGCTCGGATTGCGTGAGGCCGCCATAGGTCTTTGCCGTGGCGGGGGCCGCCGCCACGGGAACGGGAAGAAGAAGGGCCAGCGCCAGCAGCAGGCCGAGGCGCGGGCGCGCCCCGGAACGCGGCGAAGGCGCTTTCGGATGAATCCGCATGACCGATCCCTCGGCCTTACTTTTTCACGCCGCCGATGACCGCCTGATAGACATAATCGGACGAATTGCCGCCGAGCTTCGCATTGCCTTCCACAGCGACGGCCGCCGCCGTTTCCTTGGCGCCCGCGCCGAAGAAGCCGCCGATCGCCGCCCCTTGCGTGACCGTGCCGACGGACTTGCCCGCCTTGTCGACGAAATTGGCCGTGCCCGCATATTCCGAGCCGTTGATCTTCGCGTCGATGGCAAGGCCGGTGATGTCCCTGTTCAGCACCGTCTTGCTGCCTCCGTCATAGGTGACGAGCCGGGAGCCGCTGACGCCGCCCTTGACCGTGCCCGCCCCGAAATCGGCCTTGAGCCCGACCTTCGGATCCTGATCGAAGCCGAACATGGCAACCGAGCCGTCTGCCTTGGTGTAGACGCTGGTGGCTTGCTCGAGGAAGCCGTCATAGCTTGCCGTGCCCGAATTCGGCATGGCCGCCGTCGGATTGCCGACATAGCCGACGCCGAAATTGGCTTCCTTGTCGCCATCGGCGCCGTCGCGATAGCGCACGGTGGTCGCCTCGGTCAGCACGAACTGCCGGGCGAGCTTGCCGTCCTTGTACGTGTTGTAGACGCCGACCGCGCTGACGGCGGCATCGTCGCTGGTGACCTGCGGATCGCCGAAATTGCCGTTTTCGAAATAGACGTCGGCGGGGGCCTTGCTCATGCCCTTGATCCTGGTGCCGCCAGCCAGGGTTTCCTTCGAGGAAAGGCTGATCAGGCCGGGCTTCATCTGGCCCTGGGCGGTACGGCTCTTGTCTTCCTCTCCGGCGGCGTCGAAGGCGATGCCCGCCGGGCCGCTGCGATCGACGCCCTTGGCGGAGGTCACGGTGGTCTGGAGGTTCTTGCCCCAGGATTCCTTGCTGGCCTTCACATCGGCCGGCAGCCGCGTGACGAGCATGCGGCCCTTGGCCGTGCCCGCGAGAACATCGCCGCCCGCCGGGGTGCCGGGGCCGCCCGGCCCGCCATTGACGGCGCTGTTTCCGCTGCTACAGCCTGCGAGCAGGCCCGAACACATTGCGATTGCGAGCTGGTGTCTGATCTTCATGAAGTCCCCCTGCCTCGAATGACGAAAGCGCAGGACGCAAGGGCGGCTTCATGCTCCCCTCAGGCCTGCGTTGCCGCCATAAAGCCATCGGGGAGGCTGCTTCTCCAATCCCTCGTTCGAGGGAGGAGAAGCAGAATCGGGTTTTACCGGTGCCCCGGCAGGCGCGGCAGGAACACGGTCAACAGGCCGAGCAGCGGCATGTAGGAGCAGACCCTGTAGACGAATTCGATGCCCTCGCGATCGGCGAAGACGCCGAGCACGGCCGCGCCGATGCCGCCGAAACCGAAGGCGAAGCCGAAGAACATGCCCGCGATCAGCCCGACGCGGCCCGGCACCAGCTCCTGCGCGAAGACGACGATGGCCGAGAAGGCGGAGGAGAAGATGAAGCCGATCAGCACCACCAGAACGGCGGTCCAGAACAGGTTGGCATAGGGCAGCAGCAGCGCGAAGGGAATGACGCCGAGAATCGAGAACCAGATGACCACGCGAGAGCCGAAGCGGTCGCCGATCGGCCCGCCGAAGAACACGCCGACGGCGGACGCGCCGAGGAACAGGAACAGCAGCACCTGCGCGTTCTGCACCGAAACGCCGAATTTCTCGATGGTGTAGAAGGTGAAGTAGCTCGACAGGCTGGCGAGATAGGCGTTCTTGGTCGCCGTCAGCACCACCAGCACCAGCAGCGTCACCATCACCGTGTTGCGCGGCAGCGGCAGGGCGCGGCTGGCGGGCGCGCGGCCCGCCGTTGCGCGGCGGTGGCGGCTGTACCAGATTCCGACCCATGTCAGCACCGTGAAGCCCAGCAGCGCGATGACGGACAGCCAGCTCAGGCTGCCCTGCCCGTAGGGAATGACGATGAAGGCGGCGAGCAGCGGCCCGATCGCCGTTCCCGCATTGCCGCCGACCTGGAAGAAGGATTGCGCCAGCCCGTGACGCCCGCCGGAGGCGAGACGCGCCACGCGGGAGGCTTCCGGATGGAAGATCGCCGAGCCGATGCCGATCAGGCAGGCGCCGAGCACCAGCACGGGGAAACTATGCGCGGATGCCAACGTGAGCAGCCCCGCGCAGGTGGACAGCATGGCGGCGGGCAGCGAAAACGGCATCGGCCATTTGTCGGTGATAATCCCCACGGCAGGCTGCAACAGCGAGGCCGTCACCTGAAAGGCGAAGGTCAGCAGGCCGATCTGCACGAAATCCAGCGCATAATTTTCCTTGAGCAGCGGATAGAGCGACGTCAGCAGCGATTGCATGATGTCGTTCAGCATGTGGCAGAAACTGGCCGCCGCAATGATGGAAAAAGCCGTTCGCTGGGCGCTGATGCCCGCCCCGGTAACGCTTGCCATGATGAGAGTCTCCAAAAGCCGCCCGTGCGGCACAGTCTTCAAGCGCCGTCTTGTACAGGGATTGCCGCTGGCCTGCTTTTGTGCTCTGGTCTTGTCCTTTCGTGAGTGGGCCAGAAATGCGCAACATCGATCTTTCCGGAAAACCCGACGAGGCGGAGGCTCTGCATGCCAGCAGCCTGAGCTTGATCGACGGCACCAACGAGCGCGTTCTGGCGCTGGCCCGCATCTATCCGGCAGGCCACCGCGTGCCGGCGCACCGCCACAACAAGACGCAGCTCTGGTATGCGCGGCGCGGCGTCGTGCTGGTCAGCACCGCCGATGGCCGCTGGATGATCCCGCCCGGTCACGGGCTGATCATTCCCGCCGGGCTGGATCACCGCACGGAGATGATCAGCAAGGTGGAGATGCATTCGGTCTATGTCGATTCCACCGTCGCGGGAGCGGCGGGGCCGCGGGTGGTGGAGATCACCGCGCTTGCCGCCAGCCTGATCGGCGAATTGCTGGGCGAGGAGCCGCGCATGCGCGCCGAGCGGCGTCAGCGGCTGGTGATGGAGCTGCTGCTGGACGAGATCGGCCATCTGCCGGAACGGCCGCTCGGCCTGCCCTTTCCCGAAGCGCCGCGTCTTGCCGCGCTTTGCCGCCGCTTCCTGAAACAGCCCGCCGCCAAGGCGGGCATCGACGACTGGGCGCGGGCGCTCGGCATGAGCCGCCGCTCGTTCACGCGGTTCTTCCGGGCCGAAACCGGGGTCAGCTTCGTGACGTGGCGCCAGCAGGCCTGCCTGTTCGCCTCCCTGCCCCGGCTGGCGGAAGGCGAGCCGGTGACCACGGTGGCGTTGGATGCGGGCTATGAGAACATCGCCGCCTTCACCACCATGTTCCGGCGCATGCTGGGCAGCGCCCCCAGCCATTACCTCAAGGCGGCTGGCGAGCGCAGGGCCGATTACTGAGAGCCCGGCGCGCCGAGCCTTGCCAGCTTCAGCACGGCCCGGCCCGAGCGGTCGAACAGCAGCAACTGGCCGGTGGGCAGGATGCGCCACCTGACGACGCGCGCCAGCGCCTTATGGAACTTGTCTTCCTGATCCATGACGGCGGGAAGGCAGGCCATCCGCGTCGCGGCCATCGGCGTGAACGCGATGCGGTTTCCCTTGATCCGGGCCGCCCCGCCATAGCCGTTGCAGCCGCCCAGGCCGCTGACCTTGCCCGCCGCATCGATTTCCAGCGTCGTTTGCAGATTGTCGATCACGCCGCGATGGCGGATATCCTCGACCAGCCAGCGCCCCTGCGGCGAGGCGGGCCGGGCGGCGGCCGTGGCGGCGAAGGGGGCGGGAAGCGCGAATGCGGCGAGGGCCAGCAAGAGCGGGATGGCGCGCATGGAACAGTCTCCTTCTCGGCAGTGGCGCGCCGTTTCCGGCACGCGAAAATGCTGTGGCAGGTTAAAAACTAGCGGCGCGCCCGCAAAAGACGAGCCGGTTTGTCCGCAATCACGCGCCAGCCTTGGCGCGGCGCGCCTGAACCCGCCCTGAATGCCCGCGCCAACGCCATTCGCCGAAATCATGGGGGAATGCATTCTATGCATTTGCGGATTGCCCCTGCCCGCGTAATCTGGCAGCGTGCACCACCACGCCAGAGGGGAACCATAAGAATGACCGGAAAATTCGCGCCCATCGCCGCCAATCTGCTGTTTGCCGCCTTCGTCGCCGTCACGCCCGCTAGGGCGGATGAGCCGCTGAAGCTGAAGATCGCCACCGAAGGCGCCTATCCGCCCTTCAACGCCGTCGACACCGCGGGCCAGCTCATCGGCTTCGATGTCGATATCGCCAAGGCGCTCTGCGCCGAGATGAAGGCGGAATGCGATCTGGTGGCGCAGGATTGGGACGGCATCATCCCCGGCCTGCTCGCCAAGAAATACGACGTCATCATCGCCTCCATGTTCATCACCGAGGAGCGCAAGCAGCAGGTCGACTTCACCAAGCCCTACTACAAGGCGGCCATGACCTATGTGATGAAGAAGGGCGGCGACGCCTCCGTGCTCGACAAGCCGGATCTGGGCGGCAAGTCCGTCGGCGTCCAGCAGGGCACGACGCAGGCCGCCTATGCCGAAGCCGCCCATCCGGATGCCGATATCAAGCAATATCCTTCGCAGGACGAGGTCAATCTCGACCTGGCGGGCGGGCGCCTCGACATGCAGGTCGGCGACCTCGTGCCGATGCTGGAATGGACGGAAAAGACCGATGACGGCGCCTGCTGCGAACTGGCCGGCAAGCCGATCACCGATCCGAAATATGTCGGCGAAGGCGTGGGCATGGCGATCCGCAAGGAAGACGGCGCGCTTCGCGACCGGCTGAACGCGGCGCTGGACGCCATCGTCGCCAACGGCGAGTACAAGAAAATCAACGACAAGTATTTCTCGCTCGACATCTACAAGATGCAATAATACACACGGCCGGGCCGCGCCCTGCGGGGTGGCCCGGCTCCGTTTTCTCCGTTTTTGACAGAATTTTCATGACCACGGAAACCATCGTTCTCGGCGCGGGCATCGTCGGCGTCAGCGCCGCCCTTCATTTGCAGGAGCGCGGCCACTCCGTCGTTCTGATCGACCGCAGCGCGCCCGGCGAAGGCGCAAGCTACGGCAATGCCGGGCTTCTGGAGCGCAGCAGCGTCATTCCCTATGCGATTCCGCGCGATCTCAGGACGCTGCTCGCCTATGCGTCGAACCGCAATTCCGCCGTGCATTACGATCCGGCCTATCTGCCGCGCATCGCGCCCTGGCTTCTCGGCTACTGGAAAGCCTCCCAGCCCGCCCGGCTGGCGAAGATCGCCGCCGAGCTGCTGCCCCTGATCGAAGCGTGTCTGGACGAGCATGACCGGCTGGTGCAGGCTTCCGGCATGGCGCATCTGGTGCGCCGCCAGGGCTGGCTCGAAGTGGTTCGCTCCGAGGCGCTGCTGGCGGAAGCGGCAGGCCGCGCCGCCGAATACGGCAGGGATTACGGCCTGAAGACGCAGGTGCTGGACCGCGCCGCGCTGGCGCGCCTCGAACCGTCGCTGAAAGGCCCGGTGACCGGCGGCGTTCACTGGCTCGATCCCTTCACCGTCACCGATCCCGGCGCACTGACCAAGGGCTATGCGGCGCTGCTCGAAAAGCGCGGCGGCACGGTGCTGCGCGAAACCGTCACCGGCATGGCGCAGGAGGCGAATGGCTGGCGCGTCACCACCGATCGCGGCAGCCATACGGCGCAAAACGTTGTCGTCGCGCTCGGCGCCCATTCCGGCAAGCTGCTGGCGCAGCAGGGCTACAAGGTGCCCCTGGTCGGCAAGCGCGGCCATCACCTGCATTTCAAACCGCAGGGCGGGGCGACGCTCAACCATTCCGTTCTCGACGAGGTCGGCGGCTATGTTCTGGCGCCGATGGCGGCGGGCATCCGCCTGACGACGGGCGTGGAGCTTGCCCCGCCGGACGCGCCCGCCAACCGGGTGCAGATCGACCATACGGAACGCTATGCGCGGGAAATCTTCCCGCTGGGAACGCCGGTGGAGGATACGCCCTGGCTCGGCCTGCGCCCGGCCACACCCGACATGAAGCCGGTGATCGGCCCCGCGCCGCGCCATCGCGGGCTGTGGCTGGCCTTCGGCCATGCCCATCACGGCCTGACGCTCGGCCCCGCCACCGGCCGCCTGCTGGCGGAAATGATGACCGGGGAAACGCCCTTCGCCGATCCGCAGCCCTTCAGCATCCAGCGCTTCCTCTAAGCCACGCGATGCCGGGAGGGCCGGAGGCGCGGACCGGAACGATCCGCGCCATCCGCCGGAGCGATGTCAGATCAGGCCGTATTGCTCGGCCTTGCCGCGCAGGAAGGGCAGGCCCTTGCCCATCACCTCTTCCATGTCGCGGGCGACCGGACGCCAGACGGCAAGGCCGAAAGCGACTTCCGGCGGCATGTTGATGAAGCTTTCCATCGCCAGCCCGCCCTTGAAGCCGATGGCGGCAAGCGCCGCATAGATCGCATCCCACGGCACGTTGCCATAGCCCGGCGTGCCGCGGTCGCTTTCCGACAGGTGGATGTATTTCAGGTGATCGCGGGCGACGAGAATGCCGTTGGCCGCGCCCTTTTCCTCGATGTTCATGTGATAGGTGTCGAGGTGGACGAACACATTGTCGGCGCCGACGCGCTCGATCATGTCGACGGCCTGCTGCGCGGTGTTGATGAGATGGTTCTCATAGCGGTTGATCGCCTCGACGCCGAGTTCCATGCCGTACTGCTTGGCATGCCTGGCCATGGCTTGCAGGGCGCGGGCGATGTTGTCGTATTCGGCCTGCGTCGGGGGCACGCCGGTCCGCTCGCCGATGCCGCCGAAGATGACGCCGGACACGGCTTCCGCGCCCATGGCCGCCGCCTTGTCGATCACCACCTTCATGTAGTCGATGGCCGCATCCGGGCGCACGGAGGCCCAGGCGGGCTCCGGCAGGCCGAGCGAGCAGACGGCGCGCAGCTTGTGCTTTTCCAGAAGCGCGCGGGTATGTTCAGCATCGACGGCGGGCGCGTTCATCAGCGCGATCTCGATGAAATCGACATCGTAGCGCACCGCGCCCGCGACGGCCTTTTCCGCCCCCTCCCGGTCCCAGTTCATGGTCCACATGCTCGTGTGAACGCCAAATCCTTCCATGGTCGCCTAACTCCCTGCCTGCGGCGCTGCGGCCGCTTCCTACTTATCTGCCGGAATGCTCTGACTGTTGCCGCCACGATGCGGCGCGGCGCAAGGCTAGCGCAGAATCGCCGGAAGAAAAATCGATTTAAAAGCCTGTGCAGAGGTTTTCGAAGGCGGCGGCGGCGCAACCCTCACCTTTGCGGTTTCATCTTGCCCGCATGCGGGATTATAATGCAGGCGAACCATTCCCCTCCCCGACCGATTGAAAGACGACGCCATGGCGATCCCCCATTTTTCCATCCTGACGATCTGCGGCATCGAGGAACTGCCGCAATACCAGCCGCGCAAGGTGACGCATGTGCTGTCCATCGTCGATCCCGGCCTGCCGGAGCTTGAAGCCTTCAGGAGCTACGACACCCATCACCGCACCATCATGCAGTTTCACGATATCATCGACCCCATGCCGGGGCAGATCATGCCGCAGATTGCGGATGTGGAGAAAATTCTCGATCTCGGCACCGGCTATGCGGGCAGCGGCTTGCAGGTGGATGAGTCGCATCTGCTCGTGCATTGCCACATGGGCATTTCCCGCTCGACCGCCGCCATGCTGACGCTGATGGCGCAGGCCTCGCCCGAGGCTTCCGAGGATCTGCTGTTCGAGCGGCTGCGCGCCATCCGCCCGCGCGCCTGGCCGAATTCGGTGATGATCGGCTATGCCGACCGGCTGCTCGGACGCGGCGGCCGCCTCAGCGCCGCGCTTGCCCGCCATTACGGCCACCAGAAGCGCGAGCAGGCCGAGCTTGCCGGGTGGATGGCGGAACTCGGCCGCATGCGCGAGGTGGCGATGGGCGTTTGAGCCCCGCTGGCTCTGGACGCTTCGTGTGCAATATCGTATCGGTATTGTATACGAACCGAAGGAGCTGACGATGCAGGACAGGCTTTTCACCAATGCGCGGATGACGGACGGTTCCAGCGTGGATATCGCCGTCACCGCCGGGCGCATCGCCGCCATTCACGCGGCGGGCTCCGGCATCGCGGCGCGGGAGACGCTCGATCTGGAGGGCGCGCTGCTGGTGCCGTCCTTCGTGGAAGGCCATATCCATCTCGACACCAGCTTTTACGGCGACCGCTGGATGCCGCACCGGCCCTGCACAAACGGCTTCGACGTGCATGAGCGGGTGGCGTTCCAGGCCGAGAACATGGCCCGCGCCGCGCCGATGGAGGAGCGCGCCCGCAACCAGCTCGACCTGTGCATCGCCAACGGCTCCGTGCAGATGCGCAGCCATGTGATGGTGGATGGCTCCGTCGGCCTCGCCTCGCTGGAAACGATCCTGAAGGTGCGCGAGGACTATCGCGGTCTCATCGATATCCAGCTCGTCGCCTTTCCGCAAAGCGGCATCCTGAAAAGCCCCGGCACGCCGGAACTGCTGGACGAGGCGATCAGCATGGGCGCCGATCTCGTCGGCGGTCTCGACCCCGCCAGCTTCGACCGGGATCCGCAGGCGCATCTGAACGTCGTGTTTTCCGTCGCCGAACGGCACGGCGCCGGCGTCGATATCCATCTGCATGATTTCGGCACGCTCGGGGCCTTCACCATCGAGGAAATCTGCGCGCGGACCGAGGCGCTCGGCATGCAGGGCCATGTCGTCATCAGCCACGCCTACGGGCTCGGCGACCTCCCGGCCGATGCCGCAAAAAAGATCGCCGGGCTGATCGCGAAAAGCGGCGTCTCGATCATGACCAACGCGCCGGGCGACCATGCCTTTCCGCCGGTGGCGCTGCTGCGGGCCGAAGGCGTCAACGTGTTCAGCGGCAGCGACAATATCCGCGATTCCTGGTGGCCCTATGGCGATGGCGACATGCTGAGCCGCGCCTCGATCATCGGCTACCGCTCCGGCTTCTACACCGACGAGGAGCTTGCCGCCGCTTTCGACGTGGTCACGGCGGCGGGCGCGAAGGCGCTGCGGCTGGAAGGCTATGGCATCACCATCGGCGCGAAGGCGGATTTCGTGACGCTGGACGCCGTCCATGTGCCGGAAGCCGTGGTCGCCGTGCCGAAAAACCGCAGGGTTTTCAAGGAAGGCAGGCTGGTGGCCGAGAACGGCAAGGTCGTTCGCTGACATCAGGATTTTGCACCGCATCCTATCTTTCGCACTGCAATATAAATTGCTATAATGAAGCCGGGATGAGGAGAAATGGGATGGCGTTACCGGATCGCTTGAAGGGAAAACTGCGGCTGCCCGCGATTGCCGCGCCGATGTTTCTGGCCTCGGGGCCGGATCTGGTGGTGGAGTGCTGCCGCTCGGGCGTCATCGGCAGTTTTCCGGCGCTGAACCAGCGGACCACCGAGGGCTTCGTCGCCTGGCTGGAAGACATCACGGCCCGGCTCGCTGAGGCGCCGCAGGCCGCGCCCTTCGGCGTCAACCTGATCGTCCACAAGAGCAATCCGCGCCTTGCCGCCGATCTGGAGCAGGTGGTGAAGCATCGCGTGCCGCTGGTCATCACCTCGCTGGGGGCCGCCGCCGAGGTGGTCGATGCCGTGCATTCCTATGGCGGCCTCGTCTTTCACGATGTCATCAACCGCCGCCACGCGGAAAAGGCGGCGCAAGCCGGGGTGGACGGCATCATCGCCGTTGCCGCCGGGGCGGGCGGCCATGCGGGAACGCTGAGCCCCTTCGCCCTGATTGCGGAAATCCGCTCCTTCTTCTCCGGCGCCCTGATTCTGTCGGGAGCGATGAGCAGCGGCCGCGATATCGCCGCCGCCCGCGTGATGGGGGCCGACCTCGCCTATCTCGGCACCCGCTTCCTCGCCACGCCGGAAGCCCTGATCGATCCGCGCCACAAGCAGATGATCATCGCCTCGCAGGCCGCCGATCTCGTCTACACGCCGAGCATTTCCGGGGTTCACGCTAATTTCCTGCGCGAGAGCATCCGCGCCGCCGGTCTCGATCCCGATGCCCTGCCGCCGAAAACCGAACTCGACATGAACAAGGAAGCCAAGGCCTGGAAAACGGTCTGGTCCGCCGGTCAGGGCGTCGGTTCGATCCACGAGATCCTGCCCGCCGCCAACCTTTGCGAGCGGCTGATCGCCGAATACCGCGCCGCGATAGAAGCCGCCGCGTCAATGTAACGGCGCGGCCCGAACATCGTACCGTTTCGGCCCATACCGATATGTCGCTTGCCGGAAAACTGACATATCGTGCCGCCCGACGGATCATTCTGCATGCTCGAGGGAGGGGTTGGTTTGAAGATCGGCACACCGAAGGAATTATACGCGGGCGAGAACCGCGTGGCACTGACGCCCGAAAGCGCGTTGCAGCTTCAGAAGCTCGGGCATGAATGCCTTGTGGAAACGGGCGCGGGGCTTGGCGCCGGAATCTCCGACGAGGCCTATCGCGCCGCAGGCGTGACGGTGGCGGAGAGTGCGGAAGCGCTTTACGCGCAGGCCGATGTCATCGCCAAGGTTCGCCCGCCCGAGCCATCGGAAGTGGCGCGGCTGGCCGCTGGCAAGACGCTGATCTCGTTCTTCTACCCGGCCCAGAACACCGCCCTGCTGGAGCAGGCGAAGGACACGGGCGCGGCCGTCATCGCCATGGACATGGTGCCGCGCATTTCCCGCGCACAGAAGATGGACGCGCTGTCCTCCATGGCCAATATCGCGGGCTATCGCGCCGTCATCGAGGCGGGCAACAATTTCGGCCGCTTCTTCACCGGGCAGGTGACGGCGGCGGGCAAGGTGCCGCCCGCGAAGGTGCTGGTGATCGGCGCGGGCGTCGCGGGCCTTGCCGCAACCGGCGTCGCCGTCTCGCTCGGCGCCCAGACCTATGCCTTCGACGTGCGCCCGGAAGTGGCCGAGCAGATCGAATCGATGGGGGCGGAGTTCGTCTATCTCAATTTTGACGGCGGACAGCAGGATGGGGCCGCGACCGGAGGCTACGCCGCGCCCTCTTCTCCGGAATTCCGCGCAAAACAGCTCGAAAAATTCCGCGAGCTGGCGCCGCAGATCGATATCGTCATCACCACGGCGCTGATCCCCGGCCGCGATGCCCCGAAGCTGTGGCTGGCCGATATGGTGGCCGCCATGAAGCCGGGCTCCGTCGTCGTCGATCTTGCCGCAGAACGCGGCGGCAATTGCGACCTGACCGTCGCCGACCAGAAGATCGTCTCGGAAAACGGCGTCACCGTCATCGGCTATACCGATTTCCCGAGCCGCATGGCCGCGCAGGCCTCGACGCTCTACGCCACCAATATCCGCCACATGCTGAGCGATCTCACGCCCGGCAAGGCCGGCGTCATCCTTCACAACATGGAAGACGACGTCATCCGGGGCGCGACGGTGGCCTATGAGGGGGCGATCACCTATCCGCCGCCGCCGCCGAAGATCGCGGCGATCGCCGCGCAGAAACCCAAGGAAAAGCCAAGGGAATTGACGCCAGCCGAACGCCACGCGCAGGAAGCGGCGGCCTTCAAGGCGCAGACGAAAAATCAGGTCGGCCTGCTCGTCATCGGCACGGCGCTGATGCTGATCGTCGGGGCCTATGCGCCCTCGGCCTTCATGAGCCATTTCATCGTCTTCGTGCTCGCCTGCTTCGTCGGCTTCCAGGTGATCTGGAACGTGTCGCATTCGCTGCACACGCCGCTGATGGCGGTGACGAACGCCATCTCCGGCATCGTCATTCTCGGCGCGCTTCTCCAGATCGGCTCCGGCAACTGGCTGGTGGTGATTCTGGCGGCGCTTTCCGTACTGATCGCCACGATCAATATCGTCGGCGGTTTCCTCGTCACCCGGCGCATGCTCGCCATGTTCCAGAAGTCGTGATCGGGGGGATCTGACATGACCATCGGTATCGTTTCGGCCGCCTATATCGCGGCAGCCGTTCTCTTCATCCTGTCGCTCGGCGGTCTCTCCGGCCAGGAAAGCGCCAAGCGCGCCGTCTGGTACGGCATCGTCGGCATGGCGCTCGCCGTCATCGCCACCGTCTTCGGGCCTGACGTCGGCAACTGGTTCATCGTTGTCCTGATGATCGCGGGCGGCGCGGTTCTCGGCCATTATGTCGCAAGCCGCGTGCAGATGACCGAAATGCCGCAGCTTGTCGCGGCGCTGCACAGCTTCGTCGGCCTTGCCGCCGTGTTCATCGGCTTCAACGCCCATATCGAAGCGGCGCATGTCGCCGGTCTTGACGAGGCAGGCCGCGCGGCGCTCACCGGCTTTGCCAAAATCCTCGCCCACAAGGATGGCGTCGAACTGTCGATCATGAAGGCCGAGGTCTTCCTCGGCGTCTTCATCGGCGCGGTCACCTTCACCGGTTCGGTGATCGCCTTCGGCAAGCTGGCGGGTAAGGTCGACGGCAAGGCGAAGAAGCTGCCGGGCGGGCATGTCCTCAATGCGGGCGCCGCCCTTCTCTCGGTTCTGCTGCTGATCCTGTATGTCAACGGCGCGGGCGCGTGGACGCTGATCCTGATGACGCTCCTCGCCTTCTTCATCGGCTATCACCTGATCATGGGCATCGGCGGCGCCGACATGCCGGTCGTCGTGTCGATGCTGAACAGCTACTCCGGCTGGGCGGCGGCGGCCATCGGCTTCACGCTCGGCAACGATCTGCTGATCGTCACCGGCGCGCTGGTCGGCTCCTCGGGCGCGATCCTGTCCTACATCATGTGCAAGGCGATGAACCGCTCCTTCGTCTCGGTCATCCTCGGCGGCTTCGGCAATACGAGCGGCCCGCAGATGGCCAT
>JBDHTA010000014.1:0-39671 GCA_039808465.1 Rhizobiaceae bacterium
CATCTGGGCGACGCCTACTGGCGTGTGGGCCGCACCTTCGAGGCGCGCTACCAGTGGGAGCGCTCGCTGACGATGAAGCCCGAGATCGCCGAGATTCCCAAGATCGAAGCGAAGATCAAGAACGGCCTTGCCGACGAGCCGCAACAGGTGGCTTCCGCCAATGCCGACGCCGCGACCACGGATTACACCGCCGTCGCGGGCGACACGGTGGCCAGGATCGCGGAAAAGATTCTCGGCAATGCGGATCGCGGCAACGATATCCTCAAGCTCAACCCGGCGCTGAAGGATGCGTCGAAGGAATTGAAGGCGGGCGAAGTCATCAAGCTTCCGGCCGGTGTGAAATAATCCGCGCCCGCGGGCGTTTTCGCTTTTCGCGAATCGCGAGAACGCCTGCGCCTTCATATCCGGATCGCGCTCTTCCCGATCCCCGTTTCTCTCCGGTCGGATTATGCTCTTGCAGACCATGGCCTTGACGATCACCGAACCGGCGCCGGCCAAGATCAATCTTGCCCTGCATGTGGTCGGCCAGCGCGCCGATGGCTATCACATGCTGGAAACGCTGGCCGCCTTCACCGAACTCGGCGACCGCATTCATGTCGAAGCGGCGGAGAAGGATGAATTTCACCTCTCCGGCCGGTTCGCGGCGCGGCTGGCGGATGAGTCCGGGGCCAACAATCTGGTGCTGCGCGCCCGCGACGGCCTGCGGGCGCTGCTCGCGAAAGCCGGAAGCGCCGCGCCGCCGGTATCGATCCATCTGGAAAAGCATCTGCCGATCGCCTCGGGCATCGGCGGCGGCTCCGCCGATGCGGCTGCGGCCATCCGCGCCCTCCTGAAATTCTGGCAGGCCGAACCGGACGGGGAGGCGCTCGCCGGGCTGCTCACGCGCCTCGGCGCCGATGTGCCGATGTGCTTCGAAAGCCGCCCGCTGATTGCCGCCGGAATCGGCGAGCGCATCACCCCTGTCGCGCATCTGCCAGCGCTGGACATGCTGCTGGTCAATCCGCTCAAGCCGGTTTCGACGCTGGACATCTTCCGGCGGCTGACGGTGAAGACCAATCCGCCGCTGCCGCAAGCGCTGCCTCGGGATCAGGAGGGTTGGCTGCGCTTTCTGGATACGCTGCGCAACGATCTCGAAGCCCCGGCCTGCGCGCTGGTGGATGAGGTGCCACAGGCGCTGTCGCTGCTGCTCTGCCATGGCGCCACGCTTGCCCGCATGTCGGGCTCGGGCGCGACCTGCTTCGGCATTTTTCGCGACCGGCAGAGCGCGGAAAATGCGGCGAACGCAATCCGGCAGGCCCGGCCGGACTGGTTCGTGGAACCGACACGCACAAGCGCGGGAGGCTGAGATGGCGCGGCTGGACGAAACACGCCCCTTCATTCCCGTCGGCATCGCCGTGCTGACCGTCTCCGACACCCGCACGGCTGCGGACGACCGCTCCGGCGACATCCTTGCCGCGCGTATCGAAGCGGCCGGACACCGGCTGGCGGCCCGCGCCATCGTGCCAGACGACAAGGCTGCGATCCGCGCAACCGTCGAGGCATGGACGCTGGACAAGGCCATCGACGTGGTGATCACCACCGGCGGCACCGGCTTTACCGGCCGCGACGTGACGCCGGACGCATTGGAACCGCTGTTCGAAAAGCGGATGGACGGCTTTTCGGAGGTGTTTCACCGCATTTCCTACGACAAGATCGGCACCTCCACCATCCAGTCCCGCGCCACGGGCGGCGTCGCCAACGCCACCTTCATCTTCGTGCTGCCGGGCTCGCCCGGCGCCTGCAAGGATGCATGGGACGGCATTCTGGCCGCGCAACTCGACTATCGCCACATGCCCTGCAATTTCGTGGAAATCATGCCGCGCCTCGATGAGCATCTGAAGCGAGGCTAGAGCATGCCGCGCAAAAGTGTGTGAGCGTTTTGCGATAACGGCATGCGCAAAAACAAAGAGCTAAAGCGCAGAGAGCGCATCTGAGAGATCGCGAAGCGATTTAGCGGCGGAACAGCCGGGCGGGCATGATTTCGCAGCGCAGGCGGCTCGCCCCTCCCCCGGCCGCGAGCGCGGCAAGCGGCATGCCCTCACGGGCAAGGCCGAGGCAATCCTGCCGGGCGATCAGGAACCCATCCTCCAGCGCGCCGGAACGGCTGACGATCCGCCGCCAGAACGGCCGCCGGTGATGGCGCGACGGCGAAAACCGGGCGGGACGGCGGTTGAGCGCCATATATTCGGCGATCTCCTCCACCCAGCCGCTCAAGGGCCGGGCCCCCGGCTCCAGCAGCAACAGCCATTCGCCGCGCACCGAGCCCAGCACATCGCCGATGCGCCAGTCCCGCAGAAAACGGCATCCGGCCGCATCGGCCACCGTGCCCGAACCGTCCTGCGAACCGCGGTCGAGAATCACGACATCGCTGACCAGCCCCTCGACCGCCCCCGTGACGAGCACGGAAAGGGTATGCGCCAGCTCAGCTTCGTGATTGCGGGTTTCCATCAAAACGGTCAGCATAAGAAACACTTACCGCATCGCACACAAAAAGGCCACATGGCTCGTGTGATTTTGTTCTTGCATTGTTCTCATTTTCGCGATAGGAATTTAATCAGCAACGAGGGAGCGCCAGAGCCGCGCTCGACCGGAGAACGCCAATGAACGATCTGTCCCATGTGGGCCGGGCTGCCTTTCAGCCCGGCAATACGGCAGAGTTTGCCGATGCGATGCTGGCCGCGTCCGGCCTGCGGATCGATGTCTCCCGCAGGCGGGGCCGTGGCGCCGGTCTCAATCCCGAAGGGCGTTTCGAGCCGCGTGAGCATGTCCCCTTCGATGACGGCTGGCAGTCGCTGGAGGAGCTTCCGGCCCTGAAAACCGAGGTGCAGGTGGAAAAGCCGCGCACCGCCATCACCCGCAACGATTCGCCGGATATTCCCTTCGACCGCTCGGTCAATCCCTATCGCGGCTGCGAGCATGGCTGCATCTATTGCTTCGCCCGCCCGACCCACAGCTATATGGGCCTGTCCGCCGGGCTGGATTTCGAAACGCGGCTGTTTGCCAAGCCGGATGTGCCGAAGCTGCTGGAGCGGGAACTGGCAAAGCCCGGCTACAAGCCGCGCACCATTGCCATCGGCACCAATACCGATCCCTACCAGCCGATCGAGCGCGAATGGCGCATCATGCGGCAGATTCTGGAAGTGTTGCAGAAGGCCAATCATCCCGTCGCCATCGTCACCAAATCGGCGCTGGTGCTGCGCGATATCGATATCCTGCAAGACATGGCCTCCCGCGGGCTGGCGCGTGTCGGCATGTCGGTGACGACGCTCGACCGCAAGCTGGCCCGCGCCATGGAGCCGCGCGCCGCAACGCCTGCGCGGCGGCTGGAGGCGATCCGGGCGCTGACCGAGGCAGGCATCCCCACCAGCGTTCTGGTATCGCCTGTCATCCCCGCGCTCAACGATCACGAGATCGAGCGCATTCTCGACGCCGCCCATGCGGCGGGCGCGGCGGAGGCAAGCTATGTGCTGCTGCGCCTGCCGCTGGAGGTCAGCCCGCTGTTCAAGGACTGGCTGCTGCAACATTACCCGGATCGCTACCGCCACGTCATGTCGCTGTTGCGCTCCATGCGCGACGGCAAGGATTACGACGCCGAGTTCGGCAAGCGCATGAAGGGCACCGGCCCTTATGCCTGGCAGATCGGCCGCCGCTTCGAAATGGCGGTCAAGCGGCTCGGGATGACGCGACGCGGCATGCATCTGCGCGACGACCTGTTCGTGCCGCCGAACAATGGCGGCGTGCAGTTGCAGCTTTTGTAATGGTTGAAGATTTCCGGCAGGCGTTCCACCGCCTCGCCTGCCGGAAGAACGTCCCGCCGGTCCGCCGCCTCGACGGACCATGACCGGTCCTTCCGGCGGGACTTGCAGGAGATCGGGCGGGCGTGCATGGTCCGCCGCACAGACCCGAAACACACCGCCCGATTCTCCATGCTTTTCGACGATATTCCACCGCTTCCCGATTTCAGGATAGAGCTTTCCGCCCATGCCAGCGGACAATGGCCGGTTGCCGGAACCGACGAGGCCGGTCGAGGGCCACTGGCCGGGCCAGTGGTGGCCGCTGCCGTCATTCTCGATCCGGACAATATTCCTGATGGCCTGAACGATTCCAAGAAGCTCAATGCCGCCGAGCGCGACGCGCTTTACGAAGCCATCCTGACCAGCGCCATCGTTTCCATCGCCTCCTCCGGCCACGGCCGTATCGACAGGACGGATATCCGCAAGGCCAGCCTCGACGCCATGCGCCGCGCCGTGCATGGCCTTCCGCTCTGCCCCCGGCTGGTGCTTGCGGATGGCCGCGACGTTCCGCCCGGCCTGCCCTGCCCCGGAAAGGCACTGGTCAAGGGCGATGCGCGCTCGGTATCCATCGCCGCCGCGTCGATCGTCGCCAAGGTGACCCGCGACCGGATGATGATCCGCGCCGGGCTCGTCTACCCCGCCTATGGCTTCGGCAAGCATGCGGGCTATCCGACCGTCGCCCATCGCAGCGCCATCGCCGCCAGCGGCCCCTGCTCCCTTCACCGGATGAGCTTCCGCCCGTTCCGCACCGTCGAGGATAGCGAAGGCTGAGTTTCCCCAGCCGCAAACGACAAAAGCCGGGCTCGACGCCCGGCTTTTTCATATATCGTCTGTCCGATAGGATCAGTTCAGGCGCGTCTTCACATCGCTGACGGCGCGGTTGAACAGGTCGGACTGCACATTGGCGTCGCTCTTCTTCGCGATCACGGCTTCGGCAGCGGCGATCGCCAGATCGACGGCGGCGGAGCGGACGGCGTTGACCGCATCGGCTTCGGCCTGCTTGATCTTCTGTTCCGACAGCGCGTTGCGGCGGGCGACGAATTCCTCCGTCTTCTGCTTGGCTTCGGCGGTCAGCGCCTGCGCTTCGCGCTCGGCGGATGCGACGATCTGGGCAGCTTCCGCTTCGGCTTCCTTGCGTTTGCGCTGGTATTCGGCCAGCAGGTGCTGGGCCTCTTCACGCAGGCGCTTGGCTTCGGCCAGTTCGTTGCGGATTTCATCCGCGCGGGCGTCGAGAGCCTTGGCGATCATGCCCGGAACCTTGAGGTAGACGATCAGCGCCAGAAAAAGAACGAGGCCGACGAAAGCATAGAATGTTGCATCGAATGCCATGATGGTCTCAAGCCTCCTGCTTTGCGGTGGCGACGGCAGCCGCGACATCGGCCTGCGGAACCTGGGTGCCGATCAGTTGCTCGACGACGGCGCCCGCGGTGTCCTCGGCGATCGTGCCGACTTCGGCGAAGGCCTTCGCCTTGATATCGGCGATGCGGGCTTCGGCAGCGGCGAGCTTGCTGCTCACCTCGGCTTCGACGGCGGCGCGCTCGGCATCGGCTTCGGCCTTGGCCGCGTCGCGGGCGGCGGTTGCGATTTCGTTGCCCTTGGCCCGGGCAGCCGCGAGTTCCTTTTCATAGGTCGCGACGGCGGCGTCCGCCTCTGCCTTCAGGCGCGAGGCCTGATCGAGATCCTGGGTGATCCGGTCCTGACGGTTGTCGATGATGCCGCCGACGCGGGGAACCAGAACCTTCTTCATCAGCATGTAGAACAGGCCGAACGTGATCACCAGCCAGAGAATCTGGGAGGAGAAGGTCGAGGAATCGAAGGGCGGGAAAACGCCGGAACCGTGACCGGCATCGTGGGCGACACCGGTTTCGGTATGCGTTTCACCGGCGGCCGGGGTCTCCGCATGGGTCGCGGGAGCGGCGGCGTCCTGGCCCGGTTGCGGGGTTTCGGCCGGGGCCTCTTGGGCAAAAGCCGGGGTTACAAACATGCTCACCTCCAGGTGTCCTGCGCATCGCAGCGCCGCGCGTCAGCCATGACGCGGCGGAAACGCCGCAACATTCTATCTTTCTGCATAATTCCTCAGGCCATGCCAGCTTTGAAAATCACGGCGGCATCAGGAATTATGCAGTGCGGTTCACGGCCCGCAGATCGCAGGCCGTGAACCGGAGCTTTCGGCCGTATCAGACGGCGAAGAGCAGGAGGAGAGCGATGAGCAGCGAGAAGATGCCCAGAGCTTCCGTAACGGCGAAGCCGAATACCAGACGGCCGAACTGGCTGTCGGCGGCAGACGGGTTGCGCAGAGCGCCGGAGAGGTAGCTGCCGAAGATGTTGCCGAGGCCGAGAGCCGTACCGGCCATACCGAGGCAAGCCAGACCTGCGCCGATGAACTTTGCTGCTTCCGCTTCCATGATGAACTCCTTGAATGGGTTGTTGCGGCGAATGACCGGCGTCCACAGGACGGACGCCGTTGTCGGTTATCCTTAGTGCCCGCCGGGGTGGACCGCGTCGTTGAGGTACATGCATGTCAGCACCGCAAAGACATAGGCCTGGAGGAAGGCGACGAGGAATTCGAGACCGGTCAGCGCGACCGTCATCAGAAGAGGCAGGATCGCACCGCCAACACCGAGCGCGCCCAGCGTTCCCAGCGAGGCGACGAAGCCCGCGAACACTTTCAGCGTGATGTGACCTGCCAGCATATTGGCGAACAGACGCACGGAGAGCGAAATCGGACGCGACAGGAACGAGATCACTTCGATCGGCACGACGAGGAGAAGCAGGATGGGCGGCACGCCCGAGGGCACGAAAAGCTGGAAGAAATGCAGGCCGTGCTTGTAGAAACCGTAGACCAGCACCGTGCCGATGACGAGCAGGGCAAGGGCGAAGGTGACGATGATCTGGCTGGTGATGGTGAAGAAATAGGGGAACATGCCGAGCATGTTCGCGGTCAGCACGAACATGAACAGCGAGAAGACCAGCGGGAAGAACTTCATTCCCTGGCTGCCCGCCCCTTCCCGCAGCATCGAGGCCACGAATTCATAGGACATTTCGGCGACGGACTGCGCGCGCGTCGGGATGAGGCTGCGCTGCGAGGTCGCGAAATACAGGAAACCGGCTGCGGCGGCGACGCTCGCCACCATGAACAGCGAGGCGTTGGTGAACGAGAAATCGATACCACCAATCTCGATCGGAACAATCTTCTGGATCACAAACTGATGGATCGGATCGTTTGACACGGTCTGGTCTCTTTCATGTCGCGCCGGCAAGCGGCGGTGGCCTCTCACGATGGGAGCGGCCTTGCCAGAAGACCGTGCCCGCCTATCTATTCCTCGTCTTGCGATCGAGCGGATGGGGCTTCGCCACCAGACCGGCCGTGCGCATGACATTCAATACACCGGCACAGAAGCCGAGGAGCAACAAGACGATCATGCCCCACGGCGCGGTGCCGGCAAAACGGTCGAGCACATAACCCAGAATGCCGCCGACGACGACTGCCGCGATGAACTCGCTCGAAAGCTTCATCGCCATGGCATAGCCCTTGCGGCTTTCCTCGGCGCGGCTTTCGCTCGCCCTTTCATCGGCTGCCTGCTTGCGAACGTCGGCCAGTTC
Organism: Rhizobiaceae bacterium; assembly: GCA_039808465.1. Classification (GTDB taxonomy): domain Bacteria; phylum Pseudomonadota; class Alphaproteobacteria; order Rhizobiales; family Rhizobiaceae; genus Metarhizobium. The sequence goes on from JBDHTA010000014.1 coordinate 7,437, forward strand.
GGCTTCCAGTCGCTTGCGGCGCGTCTCCAGACCCTGATCCCGGTTGTCCGTCATGGCGCTTTTCCTCCTGGGTTTTGTCCTTTTCCTGCCTCATTCGAAGGCTAGCGAAATAGGGACATCGCACAGGTAGATAGCACCTTTCGGCCCGTTTTGAAGTCGGGGCAACATAGTTTTGCCAGCCTTTATAGTCAAGGCGGGGGCGGGATCTGTTCAACGGGAATTTTACTGTAAAGATTCATGCGCTTAGGCGTTTTCGCCCGCAAGCGGCGAAAGAATCTCGCGCTACCCCCGGTCGCTTTTGCGATTCTGCGGCTCAACTCCAGCCGCCGCCGCGGGTGCGGTAGAAGACATGCAGGCCGATGCGGCCGACTTTTTCCATGCTGCGCGCCCAGCGCGGCCAGACGTAAATCGCATGGTAATGGGTGGCCGAGCCGACTTCCGGCAGCCAGATCTTGCCCGCCGTCACCGCCATGGCGATCTCGCGGGCCATCTCCCAGTGCTTGCGGGAATTGACGCGGTCCTTGATGTTGTCGCAGGCGAAGGAAAACTGGCAGCGGTTGCGCCAGTCCTCGTTCTGGTAGACGACGCCGCAGATGGTCTTGGGGTAAGCGGGATTGCGCACGCGGTTGAGAATCACCTGCGCGACGGCGGCCTGCCCCTTCACCGATTCGCCCCGCGCCTCGAAATAGATGCCGGAGGCCAGACATTGCTGCTCGGCGGGGGAAAACACCGCGGGCGGCAGCACATTGGCCGCCCATGCGTGATCCTGCGGGCCGATCTCGGGCACGAAGCGGCCGTCGTCCTTCGGCTGCGCCAGAATGGAATCGAAGGGCGATTCGCGGGCGTAATCGGGAGCGGCGGGCGCATAGGCGGACGCCAGCGAATCCGGCTTGTCGTTGGTCACCAGCTCGGCCAGCATGGCCGGAAGAACGGTAACGGGCTCGGGCTGCTTGCGATAGAAGGCGGCGGCGATTTCCAGTTCCTTGCCGCTGATCTTCGGCTTGACGAAGCCCATGCGCTCCTTGCCGTCCATATCCGGCGACAGCAGCGAGGAGGTGCGCTGCAACACCGAACCGGCGCTGAAATCCTTGGGCGGCAGCACTTTTTCCACCGCCATGACGCGGCGCTTCTTGTCCATGCGGTTCACCCGGTCCTCATCCGGGGTGCCGTCACCCTTCTTTTCGCCCGACAGCGCGACGCGGCGGCCATCGGGCAGCAGAAGACCGGCATCGCCGCCCAGCGCCCCGGTCACGAGCGGATCGGCAAAGGCAAGCTCGGACTGGTGAATGGAACCGGCGGGCGACTTGGTCAGCACCATGCGCCAGCTTTCGCCGCCGCGGTCGAGGCCGGAGAGAAGACCGGCAAGATCGCCATAGGCGGGCGCGGAGGGAAAACCGAGCCACATGGCAAGGCCGAAAACGGCAGGAGAAACCCAGTTTTCCACGCGAAAACGGGGCTTGCGAGACGGACGGCGCATCGGACGCAACAGGCTACTCCACACGGGGACGCGAGAAATCGATGCGTCCAAAAATCGCTCATTAACCTTTATGATTGGTTAATTGCCGCCGTAGGCAGCAATTCCAGCAAAAGTGTGAAGCGGTTTTGCGTCCGGAATTGCGATGGGCAATGCCCGGCCGGGCCCGTTTCGGGGCCCGGCCGGGGTCAGATTATGACGTGCGAGCCGAGTTCCACCACGCGGTTGGCCGGAAGGCGGAAATAATCCGAGGGGTCGGTGGCGCTGTTGGCGAGCGCGATGAACAGCCTGTCCTGCCAGTGCGGCATGCCGGATTTCGCATCCGGCACCAGCTTGCGCCGCCCGACATAGAAGGACGTGGTCATGATGTCGAACTTCAAGCCGCTCTTGCGCAACTGCGCCAGCGCATGCGTTACGTTCTGGGTTTCCATGAAGCCGAAGGTCAATTTGACGCGGGTGAAGCGCTCGCTGACCGGCTCGACGGTGTAACGCTCCTCCGGCCCGACGCGGGGGCGGTTGACGGTGCGGATCGTCAGGATGACGTTGCGCTCGTGCAGGACGTGGTTGTGCTTGAGATTGTGGAGCAGCGCCGCCGGGGCCGAATCGGGATCGGCCGTCAGGAAGATCGCCGTGCCCGGCACGGAAGCGGGCGCATGCGCGCTCTTGCGCTCGATGGAAGTTATGAAGGCGCCGAGCGGAATATCGGTATACTGGGTGCGGGCGTTGAGAATGCGGGTGCCGCGCCGCCAGGTCAGCATGATAACGGTGAAGGCGGTGGCGATCAGCACCGGCACGTAACCGCCCTCCTCGATCTTGAGGATGTTCGAGCCGAGGAAGATCAGCTCGATGGTGAAGAAGGGAAGAAGCGTCAGCGCCGCGCGCAGGCGCGACCAGCCCCAGCGGGCGGTGACGAATTCGAAGGCGAGCGTCGAGCTGATCAGCATCGCACCGGTCACCGAAATGCCGTAGGCCGTCGCCAGCGCTTCCGACGAGCGGAAGGTGATGGTCAGCATCAGCACGCCGATCAGCAGGATGGTGTTGACGGCGGGAAGGTAGATCTGCCCGGTATTGGTTTCCGAGGTGAAGTGGATCTCCATGCGCGGCAGGTAGCCGAGGTTGATCGCCTGCCGGGTCAGCGAGAACGCGCCGGTGATGACCGCCTGGCTGGCGATGATCGTCGCCGCCGTCGCCAGAATCACCACGGGCAGGATCGCCCATTCGGGAAACAGCAGGAAGAAGGGCTCGCTCACCGCTTCCGGATGCTTGAGCACCAGCGCGCCCTGCCCGAGATAATTCAGCGCCAGCGCCGGAAAGACGACGATGAACCAGGCGAGCTGGATCGGCTTGCGGCCGAAATGGCCGAGATCGGCATAGAGCGCTTCCGCGCCGGTGACCGTCAGGAAGACGGAGCCGAGCACGATGACGCCGAGAAAGCCTTCCTCGCGCATGAAGGTGATGGCGTGCAAGGGATTGAAGGCCGTAAGAATGCTGAAATCGTCGGAGATATGCGCGATGCCGCCCGCCGCCATGACCAGGAACCACAGCAGCGTGATCGGCCCGAAGAAGCGCGAGACGGCGCCCGTGCCATGCGACTGGATGGCGAACAGGCCGACGAGGATGCCGACCGAGATCGGCACGATGTAATCGCTGGCGCCGGGGGCGACGAGCTTCAGGCCCTCCACCGCCGAGAGAACCGACAGCGCGGGCGTGATCATCACCTCGCCCAGAAACAGCGCCGCGCCGATCAGGCCGAGCAGCATCAGGACGGCGGTGTGGCCGTTCGCCGTCTTCATCAGCAGCGCCAGCAGCGACAGCGTGCCGCCTTCGCCGTCATTGTCGGCGCGCAGCAGGAAGAGGACGTATTTGATGGTGACGATGATCGTCAGCGCCCAGATCATCATCGAGATCAGGCTGATGATCTCGAATTCGGAGAGGCCGTCATGGGAGATCGGCTTCAGCGCCTCGCGAAAGGCGTAGAGCGGGCTGGTGCCGATATCGCCGTAGACGACGCCGACGGCGCCGAGAACGAGCCCCGCCATCTTGGCCGGTTTCCGGTCGCCCTCGGCGCCGTGTCCTTCAGCATGAGACATGAAACGAAACAGGCTTTAAAGCCAGCCTTTCCAACGGAAAATATAGAAGGGAACAACCGCGGAGACGACCATCGCGGCAATCGAGGCCGGATAGCCATAGACCCAGTCCAGTTCCGGCATGAGCTTGAAGTTCATGCCGTAAATCGAGGCGACCAGCGTCGGCGGCAGGAAGACGACCGAGGCGATCGAGAAGATCTTGATGATGGAGTTCTGCTCGACATTGATGAGCCCGAGCGAGGCATCCAGCAGGAAGGTGATGTTGCCCGCCACGAAGGAGGCATGCTCCGACAGCGACTGGATATCGCGGGAAATGGTGCGGCAAAGCTGCTTGCTGTCCGGATCGTCCTGCACGGCCGGAACCGCCGTCAGGAAGGACAGCACCCGCGACAGCGAGGTGAGGCTGTCACGCGCCTTGCCGACGAGGCGGTGATGGCCCGCGATATCGATGAGGCGCTCCTCCAGGTAACCGGGCGGGCGGCGGCGGGCACGGGACTTGTCGCCGAAGACCTGAAGGGACAGGCTGTCGAGGCGGGCGACCAGCCCTTCCAGAATCTCGGCCGTGCGGTCGATGACGGTTTCGAGCAGATGCGCCAGCAGCGCCACGCCGCTGCGGCAGGGGGCGGCGCTGCGTTGCAGGCTGGAAATGAACAGGTTGAAGGATTTCGGCTCGGCGTAGCGGATCGTCACCAGCCGCCCGTTGACCAGAATGAAGGCGATATCGGCCAGCTCCGGCACATCGGTATCGGCGCGGCACACCAGCGAGGCGGTCATGAACACCGCGCCGTCCTCGATATAGAGACGGCTGGAGGGCTCGATGTCCTTCAGATCCTCGCGGGTCGGCACTTCGATGGCAAGCAGGGCTTCGAGGTAGCGTTCCTCATCCTTGCCGGGATGAACGAGATCGAGCCAGACGATATCGTCCGGCAAGGTCTCAAGCGGCTGGTTTGCTGCAAGAACGATGGCCTCTCCGCTGAAACGGTAGGCGTTGATCACTCAGTCACTCCCGTACCATCATGGCACTTTCTGGAAAACCGCCATTACCGGCGGCACGATCATTCGCCCCATGGACTGTCTGTTTGCCAGCGCGTTTTTTCGGCACCGGCCCCAATTCCGTCACAAACAGCATCTGACCGAAAGCGCCGCAAGAATCAAGCCCCCGCCCGGTTGCAGCGCAACATGCCCGCCATGCAGCCCTGACGGGAAAGGGTGGAAAAACAGGAAATCGATGCCCTATTCGAACACGATGGCCGGGGCGGCGCGCTGCGGCCTGGCGCCAGCCTCGTCCCACACCTTCGCGGCGATCTCCCGGTAGATGCGGGCCGAAACGCCCTCCGGCTCGGCCACGACGACGGGGGTTCCCTCGTCCGAGGTCTCGCGGATGGTCATGGTCAGCGGCACTTCGCCGAGGAAGGGCACGCCGATGCGCTCCGCTTCCTTGCGCGCCCCGCCATGGCCGAAAATATCGTAGCGGTTGCCGGTGTCGGGGGCGATGAAATAACTCATGTTCTCGACGATGCCGAGCACCGGCACCTCGACCTTGCGGAACATGGTGAGCCCCTTGCGGGCGTCGATCAGGGCCAGATCCTGCGGCGTCGAGACGATCACCGCGCCCGCCAGCGGCACCTGCTGGGCCATGGTGAGCTGCGCGTCTCCCGTGCCGGGCGGCATGTCGACCACGAGAACGTCGAGTTCGCCCCAGGCGACCTCGCGCAGCATCTGCAACAGCGCCGACTGCACCATCGGGCCGCGCCAGATCATCGCGGTTTCCTCATCGACGAGGAAGCCCATCGACATCACCTTCAGCCCGTAATTTTCCATGGGCCGGATCATCCGCCCGTCGATCTGCGTCGGCTTGCCGGAGATTTTCAGGAGGCGCGGCATGGAGGGGCCGTAGATATCGGCATCGAGAATGCCGACGCGCAGGCCGTTCGCCTGAAGGCCGAGCGCCAGATTGACCGCCGTGGTCGACTTGCCGACGCCGCCCTTGCCGGAGGCGACCGCGATGATCGCGCCGATGCCGGGCACCCCGGCCTTGGCTTGTTGCGGGCGGCCTGCCTGCGGGGCATGGGCGTGGCCGTGATGCCCGTGCGCGGCAGGCGCCGGGCGGGCGGCGGGAGCGCCGCTGGCCGCCTTCTTGTCGGCCGTCAGCGCCACCATCGCGCCCTTGACGCCGGGGATTTCCTTCACCGTGCGCTCGGCTGCCTGGCGCAGCGGCTCCAGTTGCTTCGCCCGCTCGGCGGGCACGGTGATCGAGAAATAGACCTTGCCATCGGCGATGAAGACATCCGACACCATGCCGAGATCGACGATATTGCCGTCGAGATCGGGGCCGCGCACGGTTTTCAGTTTCGCGATGACCTGTTCGCTGGTGACGCCGCTCATGGCACTCTCTTTCGATTGCTGTTCCCTAGCCTAGATAATCAAAGCAACGGCCTTCGCCAATGCCTGAGCGCAGCCATTTTGCCGCAGACGCAAAACCGCCGGCCGTGATTCCGCCGCCGTGCATCCGGGCTAACGGTATCATGACCGGCGGTTTCGCCGTGCCGCCATTGTTCGGCGCTATCGTTCCCCGGCGCTGCCGGAGCCAGTCCCCTCTGGACTGCTATAAACGAAGCAGGAAGCGTGCCAGATTCCGGCGCCTTCCTTTTGCAGAGATTTTTCAAAGGCTTGAGCGGCCGGAAACAAAAAGGCGGCTGGCCGCCGAAGCTGCCGCCGCCGTTTTTCCGTGCAACGCACAAAACTTGCGCACCGCAATGGCGCTTTGATTGACAATCCTCCGCATTCCCCGGCAAAAACCGGTGGCGCGCTATTTGATGATGCCGAGCCTCAGCGCCTTGGCCACCGCCTGCGTGCGGTTGACGGTATCCAGCTTCTTGGTGGCCCGGTTGAGGTAGTGGTTGACGGTGTGTTCCGACAGCCGCAGGATTTCGGCGATTTCCGCGCTGGTCTTGCCCGCGGCGGTCCAGTTCAGGCAATCGATCTCGCGGTCGGTCAGCGCCGAGGGCGCTTCGCCATCGGCCTTGCGGATATCGGCGAGGCGGTCGTAAATGGCGGTGCTGAGGAAAGCCAGCGCCATCATTTCATCCATCGAGAAAGGCGGCCGGTCGCCGAGGAAGGACACCGCCCCGCGCAGACCCGTGACGTCATGGGTGGGGAAATAGGCGCCGCGAATCATGTTGAAACGGCCGAACAGGCTGATGGCCAGATCCGGCGCCGAGCCGGGGCGCGGCATGCCGTCGGTCGTCAGGTCGAAGGTGAAGGGCGTGGTGTTCTGGCGCAGGCGCCGCAGCAGCGGGCTGTTCTGCAACATGCCCTCGCGGTCGTAGAGCGACAGCAATTCGGCGGGCCAGTTCGAGATAATCGAATTGGCCGACAGTTCCAGCGAGGTCTTCGACGGCAGGTTGAGCACCATGAAGGCGCGGGCGCCGAAGGCTTCCGTCACGCGCCGCATGAAGCGCAGCACGTCGAACTGCGTCTTCAGCCCGGCGATTTCCGCCACGAAGCGGCTGCCCATGCCATGCGGGCTTTCAGCGCCCGGCCCCCCGGCATGATTCGATATGCCGTCCGGCGGCCTTTCGCGCGCCGTCATACACCCGGCCTGATCTCCGTTCATCGCCCAACGCCTCCCGCGAGGAACCCCTCATTCGTAATGGAATCGAATTATCCTATAATATGATTATCACTCAAACGTTACAGTCCCGAATGCGCGCCGCCTCGCGGGCGGCTGGCAAAATTCGTTCGAACGGTGACGGGGAAATCGTAAATCGCGGCAGGCGGCATCGCAACAGGATATGCGAAACGACAGACCATCCGGCCGGTTTTTTGCAGCATTTCATCATCACGGTTGCAGGCGGCGATGAAAGCCCCGTCTTCAAACGCGCATCAATCGCGCCCCGAACGACCGAATCAGTGGAATGTTCCGAAAATTTTTCGAAATTTTCTGCCGGAACCAAAGCGGCCGCCAGCCAGTTTTCCGTTCGAACCGGCGCGGAGAAGGTTCCCTTACGAGGGACTGCTCCGGGTCAGACGACAACCGACTTCGAAAGGCTATTCAGATGATCAGGACATTCCTTACTTCCGCGGCTGCCGGTGCTCTTCTTCTCGGCGCAACCGCAACCTACGCCCAGGACACCACGCAGCCGATGACGACGGCCCCGGCCACGACGCAGGATTCCACGACCGGCGCCGCCGCCCCGCAGCCGGTAACGCCGGATGCCGCCGCCAATACCGATGCAACCACCGACACCACCAACCAGACGGCGGCAACCAGCCAGACCTACATCACCCACCAGGCTCCGGACCAGATCAGCGCCAACAGCTATATCGGCCAGACGGTCTATAATTCCGCCGATGAAAAGGTCGGCGATATCAACGACCTCATTCTCAAGAAGGATGGCGGCATCGTCGCGGCCGTGATCGGCGTCGGCGGCTTCCTCGGCATCGGCGAGAAATATGTCGCCGTTCCCATCGATAACGTCGCGATTTCCCAGAATGCCGACGGCGGCGATCTGAAGCTGACCACCACCGAAACCGCCGACACCCTGAAGGGCGCGCCGGAATTCAAGACGCTCGCCATGCAGAACGCCGAAAAGAATCGTCCGGCCGATCCGATGACGGATAACACGACGACCTCTTCGACGACCCCTGACGCGGCAACGCCCGCCGCTCCGGCCCCGTCGACGCCGTAAGCGCTATCCGCAAGCCATGGCTTACGGATAAAACAGAAAAGGCGGCGCCGCATGCGCCGCCTTTTCCGCGTTTCGTGATCAATACCAGGCGTCGGCGACGCCGCGCGTCTTGCGGTCGATGAAATCGTTCAGCGCCTCGTCGATGGCTTCGTCCAGCGGCGGCGCCTCGTATTCGGCGAGCGTCTTTTTCCACAGGCGGTTGGCGCGGGTTGCCATGTCGGTCGAGCCGCCCTCCTCGCTCCATTTCTCGAAAGGCTCGTTGTCGGACAGCGCCGAATCCCAGAAGGCGCTGGTGTAATTGCGCATGGTGTGATCGCAGCCGAGGAAATGGCTGCCCGGCCCGACCTGGAGGAAGGCGTCCATCGCCAGCGTATTGTCGTCCACCACCACGCCCGCGAGATAGGAATGCAGCGCGCCGCAGAGATCGGTGTCCATCACGAATTTCTCGTAGGACATGGCAAGCAGCCCATCGAGGAACCCCGCCGAATGCAGGATGAAATTCGCGCCGCAATGCACGGCCGAAAGCATCGACATCAGCCCTTCCTGCATGGCCTGCGCATCCGGCAGCTTGGAATTGGAAAAGTTTCCGGCGCAGCGCAGCGGCAGTTTCACCCGCCTTGCCAGTTGCCCGACCACCATCGAGCCGATCGCCGGCTCCGGCGTGCCGAAGGTGGGCGAGCCTGACCGCAGCGACATGGAGGACAGGAAATTGCCGAAGATCACCGGCGCACCCTTGCGCTCCAGTTGCGTCAGCGCGCAGCCCGCCAGCGTTTCCGCGAAGGATTGCGCGATCGCGCCCGCATTGGTCACCGGCCCCATCGCCCCGCCGAGAATGAAGGGCACGATCACCGCCGCCTGATTGGCGCGGGCATAGGCGCGCAGCGATTTCGTCATGGTGCCGTCCCAGACGAGCGGCGAGTTGACGTTGACATTGCCGAGGATGACGCAGTTCCTGTCCACGAAATCCGCGCCGAAGACGAGGCGGGCCATGTCGATGGAATCCTCGGCGCGCTCCTCCGCAGTGATCGAGCCCATGAAGGGCCGGTCGGAATATTTTATATGGCTGTAGACCATATGCAGGTGGCGCTTGTTGACGGCGACATCCACCGGCTCGCAGATCGTGCCGCCGGAATGGTGCAGCCAAGGGCTGGATTGCGCCAGCTTGATGAAATTGCGGAAATCCTCGATGGTGCCGTAGCGGCGGCCCTTATCGAGATCCATCACGAAGGGCGAGCCGTAGGCGGGCGAGAAGACGACGTTGCTGCCGCCGATCTCGACATTGCGGGCCGGGTTGCGGGCATGCTGGGTGAAACATTCCGGCGCGGAGGACACGATCTCCCTGAGCATGCCGGGCTCGAAGCGCACCAGCACGCCCTCCACCTTCGCGCCCGCCTGCTTCCAGTAATCGAGCACAACCGGATCGTCACGGAATTCGATGCCGACTTCGGCAAGGATGCGGTCGGCGGTGCGCTCGATCTTCTGGAGGTTCTCCTCCGACAGAATGTCGTAAGTGGGGATGTTGCGGCGGATATAGGGCACGCTCAGCGCAGACGGTCCCCCCTCGCGGCGGTTGACCCGCCCTCCCCTTGTCCTGCGCGGCGCGTCTGCTTGAGCGGCTGTGGTCACGTCTGCCTCCTTCTCCTGATATCACCTGATGGTAATGGCTTGAAAACCCCTTGTGATGCTGCAAAAATTCGATGGATGCGATAAGTGTTACTTATGACAAGGAGGATGGCGCATGACGAGTTTCCGGCGGCTTCTGCCATCCGCCGCCAATCTCATCGTCTTCGAGGCGGCGGGGCGGCTGGAAAATTTCACCCGCGCGGCGGAGGAGCTGGGCATGAGCCAGGCGGCGGTGTCCTATGCCGTGCGCGGGCTGGAAACCCAGCTCGGCGTGCCGCTGTTTCACCGGCTGCACCGTTCCGTGGAGCTGACGGAGGTGGGCGAGCGCTTCCATGCCGATGTCTCGGCGGGGCTGGCGCGCATCCAGAAATCGGCGGAGGAGATCCGCGCCAAGGGGCGCGAGGTCAATGTGACGCTCGCCGCCTCCACCGCCTTCGCCTCGATGTGGATGCTGCCGCGGCTGGCGCGGCTGCGCGAGGATCTGCCGGAGGTGGATTTGCGCATCCAGACCAGCGTGCGCGATCTCGATCTGGAGGAAGAATCGATCCCGCTCGGCATTCGCGGCGGCGAGCCCGCCGACTGGCCGCGCTATCATGCCGCGCCGCTGTCGCCCGAGATCATCGACGCGGTGGCAAGCCCCGCCTTCATCGAGGCCTGCGGCTTTCCCGAAACGCCGGAGGACGTGGCGAAGCACCGGCTGATCTGGCTGGAAGAGCCGGTGCGCACCGCCTGCGACTGGCCGGAATGGTTCGCCAGCGCCGGGGTTGCCTATGCGCCGCAGGGACGGCGGCTTGCCATCAACGATTACGTGCTGGTCATTCAGGCGGTGCTTTCGGGCGAAGGCATCGCGCTCGGCTGGCGGCACCTGACCGGGCGGCAGACGCGCTCCGGCGCGCTAGTGCCGGTGGGCGGCCATGTGCTCGATACCGGCAAGGCGTTCTACGTGGTCTGGCCGCGCGGACGCGAGTTGAACGCGCATGCGGCCAGCGTGCGCGACTGGCTGCTGCGGGAAGGCGAACGGGAGCGGGACGAGATCGCCGTGCGGTGATCCGGGCTGGGGATATCGCATCTGGCGTGACGCCCCTCATCCCGCTGCCGCGACCTTCTCCCCGCCTGCGGGGAGAAGGGGATATGCCGCTCCGTTTTCCTCAAAATAACAGCTATTCGCGGGGCAAGTCCCCTCTCCCCGCAAGCGGGGAGAGGGTTAGGGTGAGGGGCAAATTCCAGATGCGATTGCCCGGACACTTGCGGGAAGACAGGCAAGCGGCAGGCGGATGCGCCTTAGGCCTTCCCATGCGCGCCTGGCATCAACCGTTGACGGCGGCCGCTCCATCGAAGCCGGTATCCTGATAGAAGCGGTGGGCGCAGATCAGGGTGGCGGCGGCATCGGCGGGGCGGCCGTAATAATAGCCCTGCCCCATGCCGCAGCCGAGATCCTTCAGCTTCTGCGCTTCCTTGGCCGTCTCGATACCCTCGGCCACCACCTCCAGCCCGAGGCCGTCGCACATCGACACGATGGCCTTGACGATATGCTCGCAGGTGCGGTCGGTAGTGATGCGGCAGACGAAGGCGCGGTCGATCTTCACCTTGTCGAAGGTGAAATCGCGCAGCCGCCCGAGGCTCGACTGGCCGGTGCCGAAATCGTCGAGCGCGATGCGCACGTCCGCATGGCGCAATTCGGAAATGATGCGCTGGGCGGTTTCGGCGCAGCTCATCATCGCCGTCTCGGTGATTTCCAGCTCCAGCCTGCGCGGATCGAGGCCGACGAGATGGATGATCGACAGCACATTGCTGGCGGTCAGCGAATCCATCAATTGCGCCGAAGACAGGTTGAAGGACAAAAACAGGTCGCGCGGCCATGACAGCGCGGCTTCCGCCGCCTTGCGCAGCAGGGTTTCCGACAGCGCGTCGATAAAGCCGCGCTCCTCGGCCAGCGGCACGAAGACGGCGGGCGAGACGAAGCCGAGATCGGGATCGACCCAGCGCGCCAAAGCCTCGAAACCCAGCACCGTGTCGTTCTGCAAGTTGACGATGGGCTGGAAATGCACATCCACCTGATCGTTGATGATGGCGTTGCGCAGCGCCTGCTCGATCCGCGTCGCCCGCTTCATCTCCTCGGCGATTTCGTGCGAATAGACGGTGATCTGGCCGCGCCCGCGCCGCTTGGCGCGGTAGAGCGCGGTTTCCGCGCTTTTCAGCAGTTCCTCGAAGGTATCCCCGGCGAAGGGATAGATGGCAAAGCCGAAGGAGGCGGACAGGCGCACATTGCGGTCGCCGAGATCGTAGGGGGCCGACAGCACGTCGCGGATGGTCTGGCCGAGGCGCTCCGCGCCCTGCCGCTCGAAGACCAGCGGCAGCACGAAGGCGAATTCGTCGCCCTCGTGGCGGGTGACGGAAGCGCCTTCCGGCACGCAGGCGCGCAGGCGATGCGCCACCTGGCAGAGAATCTCGTCGCCCGCCTCGGCCCCGAACAGGTCGTTGATCGGCTTGAAGCCATCGAGATTGACGATGCCGATGGCAAACGGCGCGGGGTCGTCGGCGCGCTCGGCTGCCAGTTGGCGCACCCTTTCGCGCATGCGGTGACGGGTGCCGAGGCCGGTCAGCCGGTCGGTATAGGCCATGGCCTGCGCTTCGGTCGGGGCGACCAGCATCGGCTCTGTTTCGGCCGGGTTCATAGGCACGTCCTGCTCACAACCATTATTGCCGGAAGCCGTTCAACAGGCCTCCGCTTTCTCAACCGCACGGGCGGACAATCGTTCCGCGCCTTTGCCCGGCATTCCCAAAGAATGCGCGAGGAACCTTAACAAAGAGTCTTGCCTGTCCCGGCTTGCGACAGCCACGGCGGAAAAAATCGCCAGCCGGGCCGGTCACCCCGCCATGGCGGTGATATGCCGGCGCAGATGGCGGCTGAACACGGCTTCGATGCCTTCGGGGCTCAGCGGCTTGACGATCACGTCGTCCATGCCCGCCGCCATGCAGCGCTGCCGGTCGTCCGCGAAGGCCTGCGGCAGAACGCCGATGATCGGCGTGCGGTCCTGCCCTTCCCGCTGGCGGATCATGCGGGCGGCGTCGAAGCCGTCCATCACCGGCAGCGTCGTGTCCATCAGCACGATGGCGGGGCGGTGCAGCGCCCAGAATTCCACCGCTTCCGCGCCATCCGTCGCCACCACATAGCCGTAGCCGAGGCCATCGAGGATATGGGAAAACACAATGCGGTTGAGATCGTTGTCCTCGGCCACCAGCACATCGATGCCGGGCTGGCGGGCCACCGCCTTTTCGGCGGCGGCGAAGGCTTCCGGCGTGTGCGACAGCGTTTCCGCCAGCCGGTTGAAATGGCGCACGACGAAATAGCCGAGCTTTTCTGCGAAATCGGCGGGATCGAGCGTCAGCGTCTCGGCGCCATGGCGGCGCACCTGCGCGCCGCAGCGCTCCGGCATGCGCCGGTCGATCGCCACCAGGTCGAGATGAATGCCATGGCCGTCCGCCACCGTCAGGAAGGCGTCCAGCTCGGCGGCGGAGCGCACGCAGCAGGTCTCGACGCCGAAGCGGCGCAGCACCGCAAGCGCCGCCTGCTCGATCGCCCGGTCGCGGCTGACGATCAGAACCTTGCCGCCCAGCAGGCGGTCGGGAAAGCAGGTTTCCGCCGCCGCCTTGGCGGAGGGCCGGGAAAGATCGGCCGGGGCGTCGCCACGGCTTTCCGCGTCGCGGGCGGCATCGAATTCGCTGGCGTCGGCAATGGTGCCGACGAGGAAATAATGCCCCGGCCTGCCAAGCCGCATCTTGCGGGTCAGCACCGTTGTCTGGCGCCCGTCGGGGTGGAAGATCTGCTCGGTCGTGGTCACCGGCATGCCGGAATTCAGCACCTGCCGGTTGGCGGAATCGAAGCGCTCCGCCAGCGCCGCGGGCATCAGGTCGGCCAGCGTCTTGCCGAGCATCTCCTCCGGCTCCTTGCCGCGCAGCGCGCAATAGGCGCGGTTGACGGCGACATAGGTGAGGTTGCGGTCCTTGACGAACAGCGGATAGGGCAGCGAATCGAGGATTTCCTCGGTCAGTTGCACCCGCTCCATATCGGTGCGCCAGTGCTCCTCCCGCCGCTTGTGCTCGGTCGGATCCTGCACCAGCACCAGGCCGCGCCCATCCGGCAGGCGGCGCTTGACGATGCGCAGCCAGCGGTCGACGCCCAGCCGGTCGGTGACGTCGCAGCGCTCGCGCCAGAAATTGCCGAGGCGGTCGCCGATCCATTCGCCGCGCGGGGCGGCGTTGCGCGCCGCATGGCCGCCGAAAATGCCGCGCATGCCGACATCGTAGACGGCGCCGAGAAAATCGGTGAGCGGCGTGCCGGGCTGGATGAATTGCGGGCTGACGGGAAAATAGACGAGAAGCTGGCGGCTGGCGGCGAGGATCTCGTCATCGCGATCGAACAGGATGAAGGCGGCCGACAGCACATCGCCCACGGCATCCAGCCAGTGTCCCTGGATGATCGCGTCGCCCGACGCTGCGCCACTCATTCGATACTCCACGCGACCCGCCCTTCGGCCGGGCATCCATTGCGCCCCGAAGCCTGTATGCAGGAATCGCAGAATTGCCTTAAGGCAGGATTAAGGCCCCATGCAAATTCAGGGTATGGGCGCACACCAGACGCGCCATTTCCACCACCGCCGATTTGGGATAAGACGTCGCCCATGTCCATTCGCCTGCTTTCCGAAACCATCATCAACCAGATCGCCGCGGGCGAGGTCATCGAACGGCCCGCAAGCGCCGCCAAGGAACTGATCGAAAACGCCATCGACGCGGGCGCGACCCGCATCGAGATCGCGACGGCGGGCGGCGGCAAGAGCCTGTTGCGGGTTTCCGACAACGGCTCCGGCATGAGCGCCGAAGAGCTGGAACTCGCCATCCGCCGCCATTGCACCTCCAAGATTTCCGATGCGCTGACGGATATCCGCACGCTCGGCTTTCGCGGCGAGGCGCTGCCCTCCATCGGTTCGGTGGCGAAGCTGACGATCACCAGCCGCCAGCATGGCGCGCCGGAAGGGGCGGAAATTTCCGTGACCGGCGGGCGCGTGACACCGCCGCGCCCCGCGCCTGCCAATCCGGGAACGGTGGTGGAGGTGCGCGACCTGTTCTTCGCCACACCGGCGCGGCTGAAATTCCTGAAAACCGAGAAGGCCGAGGCGGGCGCCATCACCGAGGTCGTCAAGCGCATGGCGATCGCCTTTCCGAAGATCCGCTTCGTGCTGTCGGGCGCCGACCGCATGACGCTGGAATTTCCCGCCACCGGCGAGGACGCGCTGGCGCGCATCGCGCAGGTGCTCGGCAAGGATTTCCGCGACAACGCCATCGAACTCGACGCGCTGCGCGAGGATGTGGCGCTCACCGGCTTCGCGGGCGTGCCGACCTTCAACCGGGGCAATTCCGCCCATCAATACGCCTTCATCAACGGGCGGCCGGTGCAGGACAAGCTGATCCTCTCGGCCATTCGCGGCGCCTATGCCGAAACCGTGCCGCAGGGGCGCTATCCCGTCGCCGTGCTGTCGCTGAGGCTCGATCCGGCGCTGGTGGACGTCAATGTGCATCCGGCGAAATCCGACGTGCGCTTTCGCGATCCGGGGCTGGTGCGCGGGCTGATCGTCGGCGCCATCCGCGAAGCCCTCTCCCGTCACGGCGACCGCGCCGCCACCACCGGCGCCGATGGCATGATGGCCGCGTTCCGGCCCGGCTTTTCCGCCTTCCGCTCCACACCCGCCCAGAACTGGACGCCGGAAGCCTCGCCCTTCCGCCCCGCCGCCGCCCCGGCTGCCGCCGGTTTCCGGGCGGGCGGCGTCTTCCGCGAGGATTTGCAGCAGCCGTTTTCCGATTTCGCCGCCCCTTCCGCGCGCGCCGAGACCCCTGCCGCAACGGCGGCGGCGCAGGAGGTGGCGCATCCGCTGGGGGCGGCGCGCGCCCAGCTTCACGAAAACTATATCGTCGCCCAGACGCAGACGGGGCTCGTCATCGTCGACCAGCATGCCGCCCATGAGCGGCTGGTGTTCGAGGCGCTGCGCAAGGGCATGCAGGAGCGGCGGCTTGCCTCGCAGGCGCTGCTGATCCCCGAGATCGTCGATCTGCCCGAGGAGGATTGCGACAGGCTGATGGCGCATGCCGCCGATTTCGACCGGCTGGGGCTGGCCATCGAGCGCTTCGGCCCCGGCGCGATCGCCGTGCGCGAAACGCCCGCCATGCTGGGCGAGGTCGATGCGCCAGGGCTGGTGCGGCAGCTTGCCGACGAAATCGCCGAGTGGGACACCGCCTCCGGGCTGGCGGCGAAGCTGGACTATGTCGCGGCGACCATGGCCTGCCACGGCTCGGTGCGTTCCGGGCGGCGGCTGCGCGTCGAGGAGATGAACGCGCTGCTGCGGCAGATGGAGGCGACGCCCGGCTCCGGCCAGTGCAACCACGGCCGGCCGACCTATATCGAGCTGAAGCTTTCCGATATCGAGCGGCTGTTCGGGCGGAGTTGATCGGCAAAATGGCTGGCAATCCCGGTTCGCCCGGAGTATGGCAGGAAACATGATCCGCGGCAGGAGACCTCGCATGAACCGTTTCGAAAGCGCCGGGCAGAAGGAAGCGAAGCTGAAGTTTCTCGACGCCGATTTCCAGATCCTGTCCGCGGGCCAGTATGTGACCTGCGCCATGACCGGCAAGCAGGTCCCGCTCGACGAACTGCGCTACTGGAGCGTGGCGCGGCAGGAAGCCTATGCCGACGCGGCCGCTTCGCTGGAAGCGGAAAAGCGCGCGGGCGCGCTGCCGGTGCAGCACCGGTAATTCCGCTCAGCGGCCGGTTTTTTGCAGCAGCCGCGTCTTTGCCGCCCGTTGCGCGGCGGCGATGATCTGCCGGGGCGCCTGCGGATCGTCGAATTCCATCTCGACGGTGATCACCCGCGACAGCGCCTTCAATTCCTCCGCCCGGCCGTGATGGCCGGACAGGCGCACGATATCCTTGGCCGTCGTCACCAGTTGCGCGCCCTGCTTTTGCGCGTCGGCGATCAGATCGGCGATTTCGTCATCCAGCAGGTGATGGTGATCGGCGAAGACGCGGCGGCCGGTGATATCGGCGCCCAGCGCCTCGACGGTGCGGAAGAATTTTTCCGGATCGGCGATCCCGGCATAGGCGAAGACCGGCTTTCCGGCGAGATCGGGCTCGGGATGGATTTTCAGCCCGCCGATGAAGACGCCCTTGCCCATGCGCGCCGCCTGGCGCACCAGCGCGTCCGCCGCCGTTCCCTCCCCCACCGCCATCAGGGCGGAGGCATGGCGAAGCTGGGTGCGGATCGGGGCGCGCACCGGCCCGCCCGGCACGATATGGCCGTTGCCGATGCCGCGCCTGCGGTCGATGACGATCAGCGCGTAATCCACCGCCAGGCGGGCGCTCTGGAAACCGTCATCCATGATGATGAGATCGGCGCCTTCCGCCACCAGCCGCTGCGCCCCTTGCAGGCGCTTGCGGCAGATGACGGTCATCGCTTCCCCGGCCAGCAGCAGCGGCTCGTCGCCGACATCGACGGCGCGGTGATGGGCGGGATCGACCAGCGTCGTCACGTCCAGCGTGCCGCCATATCCCCTGCTGAGGAAACCGGGGGTCAGCCCCATCGCCTTCGCCGCCCTTGCCAGCGCCAGCGCCGTCGGCGTCTTGCCCGCGCCGCCGACCGTGAAATTGCCGACGCAGATCACCGGCGCGGCGACGCCCGCCCGCCTGCCATGCTTCATGCGATGGCGCGCCACCCGCCCGTAGAGAAACGAGAGCGGCCAAAGCAGCCGGGCCTGCAAGCCCGGCTTCTTCCACCAGAACGGCGGAGCGTCAGAAATCATGCCGGTTCGGAATCTTTGTTTTGCCGCAGTTCCGGACGCAAAACCGCTTCGCGCTTTTCCTGGAAATGCTCGGGAGCCGGAAGCACGCTTTCCAGCTCGGTGATATCGTTCAGGCAATGATCGCTGGCGGCCGAAAGCGATTCCCGCGAGCCGGTGCCGGTCAGCACCGCCACGTTCAGCCCGGCGCCCGCGGCGCGGCCCATATGCATGTCGTGATTGTTGTCGCCGACCATCGCCACCTCATGCGGGGCAACGCCGACGGCGGCGCAGAAGCCGAGCAGCATGCCCGGCTCCGGCTTGACGCCGTAGCCGCTGTCGTAACCGGCGACATAATCGAGGAAGGGCGTGAAGCCGAAGCGCTCCGCCGTCGCCCGGATCGAGCGCTCGTTGTCGCTGGAGGCGACGCCGAGATAATAGCCCTTTTCCTTCAGGCCCGCGAAGAAGACGGCGAGATCGGTCACCGCGACGGCGCGCATGGCGCCCGCGGCAAACATCGCGTCCAGCTCCCGCGTCAGTTCCTCCACATCCATCGGCGAGCCGAAGGCGACGAGGCCTTCCGCGACTTCCGCCGTGCTGCCCGCCGCCAGCAGGCTGTCGGGAACCACATGGCCGGTGTCCGGGTCCATGCCGCAGCCGCGCAGCAGCCGGTCGGCCAATGCTTCGTCGCCCCTGGCGGCAAACAGCGCCAGATCGCGGTTCACCGGCAGCCAGCTCTTTGCGTAATCGAGCAGCGTGCCGTCCTTGTCGAACAGGATGGCCTTGATGGCGGATTGCGGCACGGATCGTTCCTCCAATGGATTACCCCTGCGCGGCGCCACGCGGATGCAGCCGCGCCTTCACCGTCAGCGGGTTGATATAGGGCTCCAGCCCCTTGATGGTCGAGACCAGCGCGCCGCGCATGTCCTGCACCGTTTCCAGCCCCGCCTCGATCATCGTCTGGCGGGCGGCGTCGTTGGTCAGCAGGTAATGCACGGCCTTCATCAGCATTTCGGCATCGCGCACCATGCGGGCGCTGCCGGTGCGCGCCAGACGCTGATAGGTGTCGCGGAAATTCTGCACATGCCCGCCGGAGAGCACCGCGCAGCCGAGCATGGCCGGTTCCAGCGGGTTCTGCCCGCCCTCGGCATACATGGAGCGGCCGACGAAGGCGATTTCGGTCAGCCGCAGGTAAAGGCCCATCTCCCCGATGGTATCGCCGAGAAAAATATCCACATCGGGGGTCAGCGCGTCGCCGCGCGTGCGCCGCGCAACCTTCAACCCCTTTTCCACCAGCATCTTTTCCAGATCGTCGCAGCGCTCGGGATGGCGCGGCACGATGATGGTGAGTTGGCCGTCACGAGGCTTCAGGGTGCGGTGCACGGTGGCGGCGGCCAGTTCCTCGCCCTCGAAGGTGGAAACCGCCGCCCATGTCTTGCGGCTGCCGATCTCGCGGCGATAACGGTCGAGATCGGCGGCGTTGAAGGGCGGCAAGTCGGTGTCGACCTTGAGGTTGCCGGAAGTCATCACCGGCAGCGCGCCGAGTTCGCGGAAGCGCTCGGCATCGGTTTCCGACTGGGCGATCACCAGCGCCAGATGCTCGAACAGCGCCTCGGCCAAGGCCGGGCGGCGGCGCCAGCGGGCGAAGGAGCGGTCCGACATGCGGGCATTGACCAGCACCTGCGGAATATGGCGCCTGCCAAGCTCCATGATGGTCATCGGCCAGATCTCGGATTCGGCGATGATCGCCACGTCCGGCTGCCAGTAATCGAGAAAACGGCCGATGGCGGGCTTGAGATCGAGCGGCGCATATTGATGGATGACATCGCCGCCCAGCCGGGTTTCCGCCACCTTGGCCGAGGTGATGGTGCCGGTGGTCAGGAGCGTGCGGATCTCGCGGCGGCGCATTTCCCGGATCAGCGGCACGACCGCGTTGGTTTCGCCCACGCTTGCGGCGTGGAACCACACCAGCGGCCCCTGCGGGCGCGGCTGGCTGGCATGGCCGAAGCGCTCGGAGCGGCGGGCGCGGTCCTCCTTGCCCCTGCGGGCGCGCAACGCAAGCCAGGGGCCGAGAAAGGGATAGGCCGCGACACCCGCCAGCCGGTAGCCTGCAAGCGCGAAACGCGCCAGACCGCTGCTCATCGGCCCTGCCCTCGTCTCTCGCTTCCGTTTGCCTCCAAAGCCTGCTCCCCATCTTTTTTTGATTGCGCGCCCATGGAGGCACGCTTCTGGCGCAAATTCAGGCGCGGGCGCGCCTTCCCGGCCGGTCCGTCTCAGCCTGCCTTTTCATCGGGATTGAGCAGACGATGCATGTGCACGATGAAATATCGCATATGGGCATTGTCCACCGTCTGCTGCGCCTTGCCCTTCCAGGCCGTCAGCGCCGAAGCATAGTCGGGATAGATGCCGACGATATCGAGCTTGTCGAGATCGCGAAATTCGACTTTCGAAAGGTCTTCCAGCTCGCCGCCGAAGACCAGATGCAGGAGCTGCTTGCTTTCACCGGTTTGAGTCATCATGTTTTCCTGTGTTTGACGCTCCCTCCCCACTTCATCTGCGAGATTTTGTCCGAAAGGTCAACGGTTCAAATCGCCCGCAGCCTGTCGAGAAGGGGGGTGAGCAAAGGCGGGCGGGCGGCACAGAGCATGCCGTGCGCGACGCCCTCGCGATTATAGGCGAGCGGCCTGCCGTCGAGGCCGACGAGGCGTCCGCCCGCTTCCGACAGGATGAGATCGGCGGCGGCCAGATCCCAGTCATGCGAATTCTTCTTGACTAGCGTGCCGTCGATGCGCCCTTCCGCCACCATGGCGAGGCGATAGGCAAGCGAGGGCACATGGCGGATGCGCTCGATGGGCGCGCCGAAATCCGGCGCGATGCGGGACACGAAATCCTCGGCCGCCGCCAGCCGGACGGGACCATTCGCCGCAGGCGCGGCAACCGCGATCGCGGCGTCGTTCTTCCAGGCGCCGAGCCCGGCGGCGGCGGTGAAGACTTCCCCGAGCGCCGGCGCGACCAGCACGCCCGCCACCGGCGCCGTGCGGTGGACGACGGCAACGCTGACGCACCACGTCGCCTCGCCGCCGATGAAGGCGCGGGTGCCGTCGATGGGATCGACCACGAACAGGGTGTCGCATGCGAGCCGCGCCGCGTCGTCCTCGGTTTCCTCGGACAGCCAGCCGTAATCGGGCCGGGCGGCGCGCAGAACCGTCTCCAGCCGCTCGTTGGCGGCGTAATCGGCGGCGCTGACCGGCGAGCGGCCCTCATTCTTCCACCAGACTTCCGGCGACCTGCCGAAAAAGCCCATGGCCACCTCGCCCGCCTGCCGGGCCGCGTCGAGGATCAGGCCAAGATCATCCGCCCATGCGCCGGTAGCGGCCGCCATCAGCGGCCCGCCAGCGTCATGCCCTCGATCGCCAGCGTCGGGGCGGCGATGGAGAAGCTGTCGTCGATATCGTTGGCGGGCGTCACGCGCAGGAACATGTCCTTGAGGTTCGAGGCGATGGTGACCTCGGCGACCGGGAAGGCGATCTCGCCATTCTCGATCCAGAAGCCGGATGCGCCGCGGCTGTATTCGCCGGTGACCATGTTGACGCCCTGGCCGATGAGTTCGGTGACGTAAAAGCCGGTGCCGACCTGGCGGATCAGTTCCTCCGGCGTCTGCTCACCGGCGGTCAGGCGCAGGTTGGTGGAGCCGGGATTGACGAGATTGCCGCCGCGCACGCCGCGCCCGTTGGTCTTCAAGCCCAGTTCGCGGGCGGTGGAGGTGGAGAGGAACCAGTGCCGCAACACGCCGTCCTCGACCATGGCGAGCTTCTGGCCGGTCACGCCCTCGCCATCGAAGGGGCGCGAGGCGGGGCCGCGCCGGATCAGCGGGTCGTCGGTGAGGCTGAGGCCCGCCTTCAGCACCTGTTTGCCCATCATATCGCGCAGAAAGCTCGTCTTGCGCGCCACCGCGGCACCGTTGATCGCGCCCGCCAGATGGCCGACGAAACCGCGCGCCATGCGCGGCTCGAACACGACAGTCACATCCTTGCCGGTCGGCACCTGGCGCGGGTTGAGGCGCTTGACCACCCGCTCGCCAGCGCGCCGCCCGATTTCGGCGGCATCGTCGAGATCGGCGAAATACAGGCGGCTGTCGAAATCGTAATCGCGCTCCATGCGCGTGCCCTCGCCCGCGATGACGCTGACGGAGCGGCTGAAGCGCGACCCGGCATAGCTGCCGGAAAAGCCGTGCGAGGTGACCAGCACCATGCCGCCCATGCCCGCCGAAGCGCCCGCGCCCGCCGAATTGGACACGCCGGAAACGCCGAGCGCCGCCGCTTCCGCCGCCAGCGCCGCGTCGGTCAGCTCGGCGGCGGAAACGTCCGTGGCATCGAACAGGTCGAGATCGGGGTAATCGCGAGCGAAATCGTCCTCATCCGCCAGACAGACGAAGGGATCTTCCGGCGAGGCTTTCGCCATGGCGACGGCGCGCTCGGCAATCGCCCGGAGATCGGCGCCGGGGGTGGCCGAGACGCTCGCCACCTTGCGCCCGGCAAAGACGCGCAGCGAAAAATCGTCGCTTTCGGAGGCATCGACGCCCTCGACCTTGCCGAGACGGACGCTGACGGAGCGGGACCGGGAGCGGACGACGACGGCATCGGCCTTGTCGGCGCCCGCGGCGCGGGCAAGATCGATCAGTTCGGCGGCACGCGCCAGAAGGGACGCGGAATCGATTTCAGAAGACATGGTTTGGCCTTTCGTTCCGCTTCCATTTATTGCGCGCGCCCGCAGGCATCAAGGGCCGCCAGCCGATTCCCGCCCGGCCGCCTTATGAGCGCTGCCGCATTTCCCGCTCCAGCGCCCGCTTCAACTCGTCCTTGACCGGCGCGGTCGCGTCCAGAACCTCACGCGCCTTCAGGAAATCGAGCACGCGGAAACGGCCGACCGCCGGGCGCAGCAGGATATGCGGGGGGCCGAGCTTCAGCTTCATGGAAATCACCGCCTGCATCATCAGCTGGCTGGCGCCGAACAGGCTGTCCATACGGCTCGGCATATGGGTTCCGTCGCCTTCCGGCGCGCCGACCACATCGACGCCGATGACGATATCGGCGCGGGCAAGCAGATGCTCATAGGGAATGGGGTTGAAGAAGCCGCCGTCGATCATCACCCGCCCGCCGATCATCACCGGCCGGAACAGGGCGGGCAACGCGGCGGAAGCCGCAAGGGCGGGCAGAAGCGCACCCTCGGTCACCGCCTTTTCGCACTGGCCATAGTAATCGGTGACATGGATGCTGAGGGGCAGGCCAAGCGCCTCGAAGCGGGCCGGAACCTGCGGCGGCAGGAAGGCGCCGAGGATCGGCTCCAGATCGAACTGGCCGACGCGCCAGTTGGCGTTCATCGCCTCGCGCAGCGTGGCGGGCCTGAGGCCCCAGAGGCGGTTGACCACCGCCGAGCCGCGCCCGAGAATGGAGAGGCTATGCTCGCGAATCTCCGCGCCGCTCATGCCCGAGGCCATGGCCGCGCCCATGATCGCGCCGATGGAGGAGCCCGCCAGCATGACCGGGCGGATGCCCATCTCGTCCAGCGCCTCGATGACGTGGATATGCGCAAGCCCGCGCGCGCCCCCGCCGCCGAAGGCGACAGCCACCGTGGGCGAAGACGGCAAGGCGAGCGCGCCCGTCACCGCTCAGCCCGGCCTGTAGCGGTAGAAATGCATCTTCGTATCGCCGAAGGTGCGGTTTTCGATGAAGCGGAAGGCTTCGCCGAGGACGGGCGCGATATCGGCGCGCTCTTCCAGAATGCAGAGCGCCTCCGGCTTCAGCCAGCCGCCGGAATGGGCGGCTTCGAACGCCTTCTCGCCCGCCCCCTGCCCATAGGGCGGATCGGCAAACAGCAGGTGGAAGGGTTCGAGCGTGCCGACGGAGCCGAGCGTCCTCGCATCGCGGCGCAGGATGCGGGCGCGGCCATGCAGGCCGAAGGCCTCGATGTTTTCCCACAACAGGCCCCGGCCCTCGACGCTGTTTTCCACGAACAGCGCCTGACGGCAGCCGCGTGACAGCGCCTCCAGCCCGACCGCGCCGGTCCCCGCGAAAAGATCGAGGATGCGGGCGCCGTCGAGGCTTTCCGGATAGGCATGGGTCAGAATGTTGAACAGGCTCTCGCGGGTGCGGTCCGTGGTCGGGCGGATGGCGTTCGACTGCGGCGTGGCCAGCGAGCGGCCGCGAAATTCACCGCCGACGATCCGCACCGCGACTCATCCCTTTTCCACCGCCACTCTTGCCGCCGCCCGGACGCCCGCCAAAGGGACGGTCGCCGCCGCCGCCCTTGCCGCCGAACGGTTTGCCGCCGCCGGAAGGCTTGCCCCCGGAGGGTTTGCCGCCGAAGCCCTTCGCCCCGCCCGGCTTGCCGCCGCCCGGTTTGCCTCCGAATGGCTTACCTGCAAATGGCTTGCCGCCACCGGGTTTGTCCGAACGGAACGGCCTGTCGCCGTCCTTGAACGAACGGGCCGGACGTTCGCCGCCAAAATCCCGGTCAGCACGATCCCTGTCGCCGAAGGCGCGTTCGCCACGCGGCTTGCGATCCCCGAAGTCACGCGGCGGGCGGTCTCCGAAATCCCGCGAACGGCGCGGCGCGTCGCCGTCGTCGCGGCGGACTGCGGGCGCTTCGGCGCGAATCCATTCGCCCTCATCCTGAACGCGGGTGACGCGCACGCGCGGGCCGGTATCGCGGGACGCCTGCGGGCGGCTGCCGCTCTTGCGGTCCGGGTCGTGCTTGGACGAGGTGCGGGTCGGCTGGCCATCCCTGGTGCGGCCGTAGCGCTTGGTCGCGGGCGCGCCTTCGGGACGGGCGCGCTGCGGGCGCTTTTCGGCGGGCGCGGCATCGCCGCCATCAGCCGTCTTCGCGGCCTTTTCCGCCACCGGGCGGGCGCCGGGGGCCATCCAGACATTCGAGGTGCGGCTGCGGCCGGGTGCCTCGCGGCGCTTTTCCCGGTCCGGGCCGCCGAACCGGCCTTCGCCGCCCCTGCGGTCGCCATCGCGGCGATCTCCGTCACGGCGATCCCCGTCTCGACGATCCTTGCCGAATTTACGCTCGCCACGCGCCTCGTCGCGGCGGGTGTCGAGACGGCCGAGCGCCTTTTCGCGGCGGTCGGCGGGCTTTTCGCGATTCGGCCTGTCGCGATCCTGCCTGTCGTGGGCCTGCCTGTCGCGATCCTGTCTGTCGCGGGCCGGTTTTTCGGCCTGCCAGCCTTCCGCATGCGGCGCATCTTCCGCAACCGGCGCATCGTAGATCGGCGCATCGAAATTGGCGTTTGCATCGGCGATCAGGCGCGGGCCGAGCTGGTCGCGCAGCGTGCGGCCGCGCACTTCCAGCGCCTGCCCTTCCGGCAGATCGCCGAGCTGGAACGGGCCGTAGGAAATGCGGATCAGGCGGTTGACCTCGAGACCCAGCGCGCCGAGCACGTTCTTGATCTCGCGGTTCTTGCCTTCGCGCAGGCCCATGGTGATCCAGACATTGTGCCCCTGCGTGCGGTCGAGCGTCGCCTCGATGCCGCCATAGAGCACGCCGTCGACGGCGATGCCGTCGCGCAGCTTGTCGAGCCCGGCCTGATCGATGGCGCCATGGGCGCGCACGCGGTAGCGGCGCAGCCAGCCGGTGGCGGGCAGTTCCAGCACGCGGGCAAGGCCGCCGTCATTGGTGAGCAGCAGCAGCCCCTCGGTATTGATATCGAGACGGCCGACGGACATGACGCGCGGCAGGCCTTCCGGCAGATTGTCGAACACCGTCGGGCGCCCTTCCGGATCGGCATTGGTGGTCACCAGACCGGCGGGCTTGTGGTAGAGCCACAGGCGGGTGCGCTCGATGCCGCGGATCGGCATGTCGTCGACCTCGATCACATCGGCGAGCGTGGCGTTGACGACGGGCGTATCGAGCAGCTTGCCGTTCAGCTTCACCCGGCCTTCCATGATCATGCGCTCGACATCGCGGCGCGAGGCGACGCCCGCGCGGGCGATCAGCTTGGAAATGCGCTCCGGCTTGTCGCTGGAAACGGCTTGCGCCGGTTGCGGCTTCGGCGCGAAAGGCTTCGGCGGCTTCTTGCCGAAGGCCTTCTTTTCGGGCGCTGCGGACGCGCTTGCGGGTTTCTTGCCGCCACCGGGACGTTTGCCGCCGGGGCGCTGGGGCTTGTCTTTGAAAGTCATTTGCTGTTTGCCTTGGTTTTGGCTGTCGTATCAGGTCGCGCGGCTGCGGTTAAGAGGGAAATAAAGGCATGCCGCCGACAAATCAATTCATGTGCCAGGCGCTGACCGAAGCTCATGCCGCCGCGGAGCGCGGCGAAATCCCGGTCGGGGCCGTGCTGGTGCTGGATGGCAAGGTCATCTCCAGCGCCGGAAACCGCACGCGGGAGCTGAACGACGTGACCGCGCATGCCGAGATCCTCGCCATCCGCGCCGCCGCGCAAGCGCTCGGGCAGGAGCGGCTGACGGGCGCGGATCTCTATGTCACGCTCGAACCCTGCACCATGTGCGCCGCCGCCATTTCCTTCGCCCGGCTGCGCCGCCTCTATTACGGGGCGGAGGACGAAAAGGGCGGCGCCGTCGACAATGGCGTGCGGTTTTACAGCCGCCCGACCTGCCATCACGCGCCGGAGGTCTATTCCGGCTTCTGCGAGGTGGAGGCGGCTGCTATCCTCAAATCCTTCTTCCAGAACCGCAGGCTGGACCCATGACCGCATCGCTCGCCCTTGCCTTTCTGACCGCCGCCATTCTGGCCGCCCTGTCGCTTGCCGCCGGGCGGCGCATCGCGCCGGGCGCCAAGCGGCTGGCGATGCAGTGGAATTTCAGGGGCGAGCCGACCTGGATGCTGCCGCGCCCGCTGGCGCTCGGCTTCACCCCGGTTCTTGGAACCGTCGCGCTGACGGGGCTGGCGCTATCGCCAGGCGTGGATAGCCTCGTCCTCATCACCGTGGCGGCCGGGCTGATCCTCGCCCACATGCTGCATATCTTTCTGCTGGCGCGGCTGAGCAAGGGTTAGAGACCGGCGAAGGCCTTCAGTTCCTCGCCCGACATGCGGTAGCGGATCCATTCCGGATGGGCTTGCGCGCCGATCCCCTCATAGATGCGGATGGCGGGCTCGTTCCAGTTGAGAACCGACCATTCGAAGCGGCCGCAGCCGTTTTCGACGGCGATGGCGGCCAGCCGCTTCATCAGCGCCTTGCCCGCGCCGAGCCCGCGCGCTTCCGGCGTCACATAGAGATCCTCGAGGTAGAGCCCGTTCTTCGCCAGCCATGTGGAATAGCTGAAGAACCAGACGGCATAGCCAACCGGCACGCCATCGCGCTCGCAGATCAGCCCCTGGCAGACGGATTTCGGGCCGAACAGCGATTCGGCGATCGTTTCTTCCGTCGCCGCCACCTCGTGCCCGGCGTTTTCGTAAACCGCAAGCTCGCGAATGAAGCGCAGGATGGTGGCGGCATCGGAACGCTCCGCCGCACGGATATGCAGCATTTTCTTATCCCCTTGTATCAAGGCTTGCTGTCATCGGCTCACGGAGAGGGCGTGAGGATGACCTTCGAGCCAACCGCGCCGCCACCCGGCAGCGCGCTTCGCCCTAAATAAAAAGCGGCGCCGAAGCGCCGCGTATCAGGCTTGTGGCCGGGCCGGTTACTGGAAGGGCGACCACCAGCGCGAGGACTGCTTTTCGGCGGCCGCCATCTTCTTGCGGCGCTTTTCCTTCTTCTTCTCGGGTTCGCCGAGATCGTCCAGCGCCGAAGGATCGGCGGCCTGGCGGTATTGCGTCGGCGGGTCGCTGAGGAAGCGGCGCTCGTCATAGGCGCCCTTCTGCTCCATGCGCGCGGCGCGGTAGGCGGCGTTCTGCTCCTTCAGCGACAGGGCGCGGGCATTGGTCCCGGCCGTTGCCAGCGGCGAGCGGTAATTGGCGCGATTCTTGTGGGCCTCGGCTTCTTCCGACAGGCGCGCGCGCACTTCCTCGGGCGATTCGACCCATTGGCCGCTATCCTTGCCCGCCATGGAGGCCTGCGGCGCGGCAAGCTGGGCATGCTGCGGATCCTTCGGCAGAACCAGGCCGGGGCGCGGCGTGTAGCCGATCGGCTTCTTCTTCTCGGGCGCCACGGCAATCGCCTCGCCGAGATCGCTGACGAGCTGTTCGGCGGCCGTCTTGTCGGTGCCGTAGGTCGGGCTCGTGGCGCAGCCGGTCATGGACAGGCAGGCTCCCATCAGCACCGCAAGTCCGGCGGTTACGCGCAACTCATGCTTGATCTTCATGCTTACCCTTCCAGCCATGCCGGTTCAAACACGCCTTGTCCAGCTTCTCATTACGTTTACGCGGCACGCGATGGCGCATGCCTGAGGAATCCGGCCATTTTCTGGCAGCATTACCGGATGAACCGCCAAAGAGCAATTCATCCGGCTTATTTCTTAACAGCGTGACGGCGCGGTCACGCCGTCGCCGCCGCCAGTTCCCGCAGCGCCGCCGCATCACGCGCCGAAACATCCGGATAATCCGGGTCGGAGCCAACATCGGTGGTGATGCGCCATGAGCGGGCGCATTTTTCGCCCTCGGCCAGCTTCGGCTCGACGCCGACGCCGGGCACTTCGGCAAGCCGGAAGGCGCCTTCCGGCGCCTCGCCCGCAACGATGGTCAGGCCCGAGGTGATGCAGATTTCCTCGAAATCCTGCCCTTGCAGCGCCGCCAGCAGATCCGCGTCGGCGATATAAACGACGGGGGCCGCTTCCAGCGACGAGCCGATGCGCTTGTCCTTGCGCTCGATTTCCAGCGCGCCGGTGACGACCTTGCGCACCTCGCGGATTTTTTCCCACTTCGCTTCCAGCGCATCGTCGCGCCATTGCGCGGGCACGGCCGGGAACTGCTCCAGATGCACGGACACCGCATCGGGCTTCAGCGACAGCCAGGCTTCCTCGGTGGTGAAGGGCAGCATCGGCGCAAGCCACGTCACCAGGCATTCGAACAGCTTGCGGATGACGGCAAGGGCCGCGCGGCGGCGCAGGCTGGACGGCGCATCGCAATAAAGCGCATCCTTGCGGATATCGAAATAGAAGGCCGACAGCTCGACGTTGGAGAAGTCGATCAGGGCGCGGGTGATGCGCTTGAAATCGAAGGCGTCGTAGCCCTCGCGCACCAGCGCGTCCAGCTGCGACAGGCGATGCAGCATCAGGCGCTCGAGCTGCGGCATGTCGGAGAGCGCGATCTCCTCGCCGGTATCGTGGGCCAGCGTGCCGAGCATCCAGCGGATGGTGTTGCGCAGCTTGCGGTAGGCGTCGATATTGGTCTGGATGATCGTCTTGCCGAGGCGCTGGTCTTCCCAGTAATCCGTGGTCATGACCCACAGGCGCAGGATATCCGCGCCGGATTCCTTCATCACATCCTGCGGCGAGACGACGTTGCCCTTCGACTTCGACATCTTTTCGCCCTTCTCATCCATGGTGAAGCCATGGGTGATGACGCTGTCATAGGGGGCGCGGCCACGCGTCGCCGCCGATTCCAGCAGCGAGGAATGGAACCAGCCGCGATGCTGGTCCGAGCCTTCCAGATAGACGTCGGCGGGCCATTTCAGGTCCGGGCGGTCTTCAAGCGTGAACGTGTGGGTCGAGCCCGAATCGAACCAGACGTCGAGAATGTCGCGCACCTGCGTCCACTGGTCCTGATCGGCGCGGTCCGCGAGGAAACGCTCCTTCGCGCCATCGGCGAACCAGGCGTCGGCCCCTTCCTGCTCGAAGGCTTCGAGGATGCGGGCGTTGACCGCCTCGTCCTGAAGGATCTCGCCCTTGGCGTCCACGAAGACGCAGATCGGCACGCCCCAGGCGCGCTGACGGGACAGAACCCAGTCCGGACGGTTCTCGATCATGGCGCGCAGGCGGTTCTGACCGGCGGGCGGCACGAAGCGGGTCTCGTCGATGGCGTTGAGCGCCCGCGAGCGCAGCGTCGTGCCGTCGCCGAGTTCCTTGTCCATGTAGACGAACCATTGCGGCGTGTTGCGGAAGATCACCGGCTTCTTGGAACGCCAGCTATGCGGATAGGTGTGCTTCAGGCGCCCACGGGCAAACAGGTTGTTCTCGGCGATCAGCGCCTCGATCACCCGCTTGTTGGCGTCGCCCTTCTTGCCGTTGTCGTCGATGACGCGGGCGGCACCCTCTTCCGCTTCCGGGCCGAAGCCGGGCGCGTCGGCGGTGTAGAAACCGGCATCGTCCACCGTGAACGGGATCTTCGCCGAGATGCCACGCGCCTCGAGATCGCGGGCATGGTGCATCCACACGTCAAAATCCTCGCGGCCATGGCCGGGGGCGGTATGGACGAAACCGGTGCCGGCATCGTCGGTGACGTGATCGCCGTCGAGCAGCGGCACCTTGAAGTCGTAGCCGAGGGCGGCGAGCGGATGGGCGGCGGTCATGCCCGCCAGTTCGGCGGCGGGAACGTCGCGCACGAGGCTCAGCGTCACCTTGGCCTTGGCGGCGCATTCTTCGGCCAGACGTTTGGCGAAGATCAGCTTTTCGCCCGGCTGCGGGCCGAAGGCGTTTTCGGCGGCGGCAACCTCATACAAGCCGTATTCGATGCGCGACGAATAGGAGATCGCCCGGTTGCCGGGGATCGTCCATGGCGTCGTCGTCCAGATGACCACGGAAGCGCCATCGCCGACCGGGAATTTCACCCAGATCGTGTCGGACTCGTAATCGTGATATTCGACTTCCGCTTCCGCCAGCGCCGTGCGCTCGACCACCGACCACATGATCGGCTTGGAGCCGCGATAGAGCTGGCCGGTCCTGGCGATCTTCAGCAGCTCCCCGGCGATACGGGCTTCGGCATGAAAATTCATCGTCGTGTAGGGATGCTCGAAATCGCCTTCGATGCCGAGGCGCTTGAACTCTTGCGACTGCTTCTCGATCCATCCGGCGGCGAATTCGCGGCATTCGCGGCGGAATTCGTTGATCGGAACCTCGTCCTTGTTCTGGCCTTTCTCGCGGTATTTTTCCTCGATCTTCCATTCGATCGGCAGGCCGTGGCAATCCCAGCCGGGCACGTAATTGGCGTCGCGGCCGCGCATCTGGAAGGAGCGGGTGATGACGTCCTTGAGGATCTTGTTCAGCGCGTGGCCGATATGGATGTTGCCGTTGGCATAGGGCGGGCCGTCATGCAGCACGAACTTGTCGCGGCCCGCGCCGGAGGCGCGCAATTGCTTGTAGAGCCCCATCTCCTGCCAGCGGCGCACGAATTCCGGCTCCTTCTGCGGCAGGCCAGCGCGCATCGGAAAATCGGTCTCGGGGAGATAGAGTGTCGCGGAATAATCGGTCTTGTCGGTCATGATCTGCCATCGTGGCACCCGCATCCGGGCGCTTGAACAAAAAGAAATCTGAAAATACGGGTTTGCGCGGCGGGCCGGATCGTCCGTTCGGGAAAACCGGCTCCCCTGTCCCTGACAAACTCTGTACCCGGCCCCTCCGGCGCCCGCTCAGAGCGCGCAGAAGGCCGGGCCGATAATTCGGCCGGTTATTCGGGATGGGGTCATCAACCGGTATGGAGCCATGGTGGCCGTTGTTTAGGTGGTTTTCGGCCAAAAAGGAAGAGGCGGGCGGCAAGTTTGTCGCCCGCCGCAAGCCGCGCAAACGCAATCAGAAAGCGATCTTCGCATCCAGTGCGCCGAGCGGGCGCACGCCGGAAAGAAGCGCGCGCGCTTCCTCCTCGTCCTTGCGGATCTGCGCCACCAGCGTTTCCAGCCCGTCGAACTTCAATTCGTCGCGCAGATGGCCGAAGAAGGAGACCGAACAGGTCTGGCCATAGAGATCGCCGGAATAATCGAACAGGAAGGTTTCGAGCAGCGCCGCGCCGTTGTCGGTCACGGTCGGGCGATAGCCGAAGGAGGCGACGCCATCATGGATGACGCCGTTTTCGCGGCGGAAGCGCACCGCGTAGATGCCGGGGCGAAGCTCCACCTCCGGCGGCAGCGACATGTTGGCCGTGGGATAACCCAGCGTGCGGCCAAGCTGCTTGCCGTGGATCACCTCGGCTTCCACCGTGTAGCGGTAGCCGAGCAGGCCCGCCGCCTCCGCGACGGCCCCTTCGGTCAGCAGGGCGCGGATGCGGCTGGAGGAGACCACCTCGGCATCCTCATCGCGGAAGGCGTCGACCAACGTCACGCCGAAACCGTTGCGGCTGCCCGCCTCCATCATGAAGGCCGGGCCGCCCTCGCGCCCGCGCCCGAAATGGAAATCGAAGCCCGTCACCACCTCCGACACGCCGATCCAGTCCATCAGCACGGTGGCGATGAAATCCTCGGCGGAGCGCTGCGCGAATTCGACGGTGAAGGGATATTCGACCACCGCCTGAAAATCGAGCATTTCCAGAAGCCGCGCCTTCAGCGGCGCGGGCGTGAGGCGGAACAGCGGCGTTTCCGGCTTGAAGACCGTGCGCGGATGCGGCTCGAAGGTCAGCACCAGCGCCGGTTTGCCCCGGCTTGCGGCGATCTCCAGCGCCCGCCCCAGCACGGCCTGGTGGCCGCGATGCACGCCATCGAAATTGCCGATGG
>JBDHTA010000015.1:0-37193 GCA_039808465.1 Rhizobiaceae bacterium
GACAGGTGATAGAGGGAGGCATTGTCCGGGAGAGAAAACATGAACGAGCGCGCGGCGCTGGATTCGAAAGCCGTTGCATGGATGGTGATGGCTTGCGGCATCTGGTCGGTGCAGCAGATCGGCCTGAAGGCGACGGCGCATCTGGCCGCGCCGGTGTTGCAGATCGGGGTGCGGTCGCTGATTGCGGCGGCCTGCGTCTATGCGATCATCCGCCTGCGCGGCGCCCATGTCGCCTTTTCCGGCAAGGTGGCCGTTGCCGGGGCCTTCGCGGGGCTTCTGTTCGGCGTGGAATTCCTGCTGCTCGGCGAAAGCCTGCGCTTCACCTCCACCTCGCATGTGGTGGTGTTCATGTATACCGCGCCGATCTTCGCCGCGCTCGGCCTGCACTGGAAACTGCCCTCGGAGCGGCTGGCGGCGATGCAATGGCTGGGCATCGGGCTGGCGTCGCTGGGCATCGCCGTCACCTTTCTCGGCGGCGGCGAGGCGCCCGCGGGCCTTGGCCTTGACGATATGCTGCTGGGGGATGCGCTGGCGCTGCTCGGCGGCTTCTGCTGGGGCATGACGACGGTTGCGATCCGCACCACCGTCCTGTCGAATGTGCCCGCGCCGCAGACGCTGTTCTACCAGCTTGCCATTGCCGGGGTGATGCTGGTGGCGGCGGCCGCCGTTTCCGGCCAGAGCGCAATCCAGCCCTCATGGCTGCTGGCGGGCAATGTCGCCTTTCAGGCCTTCGTCGTGGCGCTGCTCAGCTACCTGCTGTGGTTCTGGATGCTGACGAAATACAAGGCGTCGCAGCTTGGCGTGTTTTCCTTCATGACGCCGATGTTCGGCGTGGCGCTGGGTGTGATCCTGCTCGGCGAGCCGCTGACGCATGAATTCGTCATCGGCGCGGTTCTGGTGCTGTGCGGCATCCTGCTGGTCACGGCCTGGCCGTGGCTTCGCCAGCGCCGCAAGGCGGCTTCGCGGCGGCAAATCGTTCAAAACTGAATCTTAAGATTTACGCTTTATCAATCTCTCGATGACGAGAGGTTCCACGATGCGTAATGTGTTGGTCGTCGCGCTTCTTCTTTTGCTGGCTGGCTGCGCCACCGCGCCGCGGGAAACCCGCAATGCCTGCTCGATCTTCGAACAGCGTGACGGCTTCCTCAACAACTGGCGGCGGGCGGCTGAAGCCACCGAGCGCGAATATGGCGTGCCGGTTTCGGTGCTGATGGCGACGATCTATGCGGAATCGGGCTTCCGGCCCTATGCGCGCCCGCCGCGCCGCAAGCTGCTCGGCTTCATTCCGTGGAAACGCCAGTCGACCGCCTATGGCTACAGCCAGGCGCTCGACGGCACCTGGGCGCATTACCAGAAGGCGACCGGCCGCTGGACGGCGCGCCGCACCAAATTCGCCGACGCCGTCCGCTTCATCGGCTGGTATCACGCCCAGAGCCACCGCAAGAACGGCATCGCCCGCAATGACACCTACAATCTCTATCTCGCCTATTATTTCGGCCATGGCGCCTATTCGCGGGGGGAATGGCGCTCGAACCCGGGCATCCGCAAGGCGGCGCGGCGCACCGCCAACATGGCGATCTCGTACTGGCGTCAGTTGCAGCGCTGCCCCGGCTGATTGCAAGCCGCGCTGACAGCCTCCCGCCCTCTGTGCTAGACCTGACCAACGGGATTCTCGAACCGATGGCGTGAGGAGATATTTATGACCGAAACGGGAAAGGGCGGCATCAAGGGGCCCGCGATCTTTCTGGCGCAGTTCGCAGGCGCCGAAGCGCCCTTCGACAGTCTGGCGAACATTGCCGGATGGGCGGCGGGGCTGGGCTACAGGGGCATCCAGATCCCCTGCGATCCGCGCTTCATCGATCTCGACCGCGCCGCCGCCTCGAAGGATTATTGCGACGAGCTGAAAGGCGTCTGCGCCGAGGCGGGCGTGGAGATCACCGAGCTTTCCACCCACATCCAGGGCCAGCTCGTGGCCGTGCATCCGGCCTATCAGCCGCAATTCGATGCCTTCGCGCCCGAAGCCCTGCGCGGAAAGCCGGGGGAGCAGGCGGCATGGGCGGCGGGAGAGGTCGTCAAGGCGGCGAAGGCATCGCGGCTTCTGGGGCTCGATGTGCAGGTCGGTTTTTCCGGGGCCTTGGCATGGCCCTATCTCTATGCCTGGCCGCAGCGCCCGGCGGGACTTGTCGAGGAAGCCTTCGGCGAGCTGGCCCGCCGCTGGAAGCCGATCCTCGACGCGCATGAGGACGTCGGCGTCGATTACGCCTATGAGCTGCATCCGGGTGAAGACCTGATGGACGGCGCAAGCTTCGAGCGCTTCGTGGAGGCCGTCGGCGGCCATGGCCGCGCCTGCATCAATTACGATCCCTCGCATTTCGTGCTGCAACAGCTCGATTATCTCGATTTCATCGATATCTATGCCGCGCGCATCAAGGCGTTCCACGTCAAGGACGCGGAATTTCTGCCGACAGGCAGGCAGGGCGTCTATTCCGGCTTCGCCTCGTGGACGGACCGGGCCGGTCGCTTCCGGTCGCTGGGCGACGGGCAGGTGGATTTCTCCGGCGTCTTCTCGCGGCTGACGCAGGCCGGTTATCGCGGCTGGGCGGTGCTGGAATGGGAATGCTGCCTGAAATCGCCAGCACAAGGGGCCGCCGAAGGCGCGCCCTTCATCGAGGCGCATCTGATCGAGCCGACGCCGCACGCCTTCGACGATTTCGCGGGAACCGGGATAGACCGTCAGGTGTTGCGGGGAATGCTCGGTCTGTAACAGGAGGTCAGGTTACCATGGCAGAAAAAATCCGTCTCGGCATGGTCGGCGGCGGGCAGGGCGCGTTCATCGGAGCCGTGCATCGCATCGCCGCCCGTCTCGACAACCGGTTCGATCTGGTGGCGGGGGCCCTGTCCTCCGACCCCGAACGCGCGGCGGCCTCGGCGGCGGATCTCGGCCTTGCACGCTCCTATGCGGATTTCCGCGAGATGGCGAAGGCGGAAGCGGCGCGTGAGGACGGCATCCGGGCGGTCGCCATCGTCACGCCGAACCATATGCATCTGCCGGTCGCCAGGGCATTTCTGGAAGCGGGCATTCATGTGATCTGCGACAAGCCGCTGACAGCGACGCTGGAGGAGGCGGAGGAACTGGCCAAGGTTGCCGCCGGTTCGAAAGCGCTGTTCGTGCTGACCCATACCTATGCCGGTTACCCGATGCTGCGCGAGGCGCGGCGTCTGGTGGCGGAGGGGGCGCTCGGCCGCATCCGCGTCGTGCAGGTGGAATATGCGCAGGACTGGCTGGCGCGTCCCGTCACCGGCAAGCAGGCGGACTGGCGCACCGATCCGGCGCAATCCGGCGGCGGGGCGATCGGCGATATCGGCAGCCATGCGGCGCATCTGGCCCGCTTCGTCTCCGGTCTGGAGATCGAGGCGGTGGCGGCGGACCTGCAAAGCTTCGTCGAAGGGCGCCGGGTCGACGACAATTGCCATGTGCTGCTGCGGATGAGCGAGGGCGCGCGCGGCATGCTGTGGGCAAGCCAGGTCTCGCCCGGCTTCGACAACGATCTGCGCCTGCGGGTGATGGGTGAGGAGGCCGGTCTCGACTGGTGCCATGCGGATCCGAACCGGCTGCGCTTCACCCGGCTCGGCGAGTCCTCGCAATACCTGACGCGGGGCGGGCCGGGCTTTCAGGGGCAGGCGCGGGTGCCGGGCGGGCATCCGGAAGGTTACCTCGAAGCCTTCGCCAGCCTCTACAGCGACGCGGCCGACGCCATCGCGGCCGGGCGCATGCCGGACGGGCTTCCCGGCATCGATGACGGCATCAAGGGCATGCGCTTCATCGATGCCTGCATCCGCTCCTCCAGACAGGATGCGGGCTGGGTGAGGATCGGCTGAGAAACCGCCTTCCTTGATCCAGAGCAAGGAAGGCTGTTTTGCGTTTGGCTAAAAGCGTTTCTTGAAAAAGATCAAGGAACGACCATCATGCATCCGCTTGTCGAGAAATATGGCGATGCCCGCCTGCCGCGCTACACCAGCTATCCGACCACGCCGGTTTTCAGCGCCGATATCGGGGCGCAGACCTATGGCGAATGGCTGGGGGAAATGACGCCGGAGGCGCGGACCTCGCTCTATATCCATGTGCCGTTCTGCCGGGTGATGTGCTGGTATTGCGGCTGTCACACCACCGTCAGCCGCCGCGATACGCCGGTTGTCGCCTATCTGGAAGCGATGGAGCAGGAGGCGGCGCTGATCGCGCGCGCCGTCCCGCACCGGCTGAAGGTGCATCACATCCATTTCGGCGGCGGCACGCCGACCATCATGCCCTCGGCCTCGATGCGCAAGCTGATGGCGAGCCTGATCGGCCATTTCGATATCGGCACGCAGACCGAGCTTGCCGTCGAGATCGATCCGCGCACGCTGACGGATGAGATGGTGGCGACGCTCGGCGAGATCGGCACGGATCGCGCCAGCCTTGGCGTGCAGAGTTTCGACCGCAAGGTGCAGGCCGCCATCAACCGCATCCAGTCCTACGAGCAGACGCAGAGCGCGGTGAACCGCCTGCGCGGCGCGGGCGTCAAGGGCATCAATTTCGATCTGATCTACGGCCTGCCGCATGAGACGGTGGAAAGCTGCATCGCCACCGCGCAGGCGGCGCTGACGCTCAGGCCCGACCGTTTCGCCGTGTTCGGCTATGCGCATATCCCCTCCTTCAAGAAGCACCAGCGGATGATCGACGAAGCCGTGCTGCCGGGAACGGAGGAGCGCAACGCGCAGGCCGAAGCGATCGCCGCCACGCTTCGCGGCGCGGGTTACGTGCAGATCGGCCTCGATCACTTCGCGCTGCCGGATGACGAGCTTGCCGTGGCGCAGCGGCAGGGGCGGCTGCGGCGCAATTTCCAGGGCTATGCGGCCGAGCCCTATGACGCGCTGATCGGCCTTGGCGCTTCCTCCATCGGCACCACGCCCGCCGGGTTCATCCAGAACGAGGTGGCGCACGGGCTTTACCAGCAGCGTGTCGGCGCGGGCGAGCTTGCCACCGTCAAGGGCTACCGCATGACGGCGGACGACCGTTTCCGCGCCGCGCTGATCGAGCGCGTCATGTGCGATTTCGAGGTGGATGTCGCCGCCATCGCCGCCCGGCACGGCGCCGATGCCGCCACGGTTCTCGACGGCAATGCCCGGCTTGCCATGCTGGAAGCCGATGGCGTGGTGACGGTTCACGATGGCAAGGTGCGGGTGCGCACGGATTTCCGCTTTCTGGTGCGGGCGGTCGCGGCGTCGTTCGACGCCTATATCGATACGAAGGCGCGCACGCATAGCAAGGCGGCGTAGGAGCGCGTTTGCCATCAGGGGCAGTGATAGAAGACCCTTTTCTAAATCCCTCCCCGCAAGGGGCGAAGCAATCGCATATGGAGTTTGCCCCTCACCCTAACCCTCTCCCCGCTTGCGGGGAGAGGGGACTTGCCCCACGAATAGCTGTTATTTTGAGGAAACCGGAGTAGCATATCTCCTTCTCCCCGCAGGCGGGGAGAAGGTCGCGGCAGCGGGATGAGGGGCTTCATCCCACATGCGATAGCCCTGCGGTAAGAGACTTGAGGCTGCCGCTCCCTTAGCGTTCAAAAATCGAAGGAAAGCAAGCTTCCAGCTTTCTCCCCTCTTGTGGAGGAGATGCCGGTAGGCAGAGGGGGCCTTGATTGCCGCTCAATCCAGCAATTCGCGGATGCGCAGCGCCAGTTCGCGGGCGGTATAGGGCTTCTTGATCCAGCTTCCGCTCACCACGAATTCACGCCCGCCCACTGCCGGTTCGGCATAGCCTGACGTGAAGAGGATGCGGATATCCGGCCGCAGCAGGCGGGCTTCCTTCGCCAGCTCGTCGCCCAGCATGCCGCCGGGCATGACGATATCGGTGAAGAGCAGGGCGATCTTCCGGTCCTGCCGCAGAATGGCCAGAGCCTCCTGCGCATCGCCCGCCTCGATGACGTCGTAGCCCATGTCCTGTAGCCGGGCGACGGAAACGCGGCGCACGCGCAGATCGTCCTCGACCACCAGAATGGTTTCGGAACCGCCGGGCAGGGCCTGGCGGCCCGCCGGTCTGGCGGCCTTCGTCTTCGCGGCGGCGCCTTCCACCTTCTCCCAGGGCAGGTAGATGCGGATGGTGGTGCCGTGGCCCAGCTCGCTGTAGATCTGGATATGGCCGCCGGATTGCTTGACGAAGCCATAGACCATGCTGAGGCCGAGGCCGGTGCCCGCGCCCGCGCTCTTGGTGGTGAAGAAGGGCTCGAAGGCGTGCTCCTTCACCTCGTCGGTCATGCCGGTGCCGGTGTCGGTGACCGAGATCAGCACGAAATCGCCGGTGCGAAGCTCGGGATACATTTTCGCGTAATCGGCATCGAGATGGACGCGTGACAGTTCCGTGGTCAGCGTGCCGCCGCGCGGCATGGCGTCGCGTGCGTTGAGCGCGATGTTGAGCAGGGCGTTCTGAAGCTGCGAGCCGTCGACGAGGACATTGTGCAGCGAGCCGTTGATGACGGTGCGCAGGTCGATGCTTTCGCCGAGCGTGCGGCGCAGCAGGTCGGAAAAGCCGGAAACAAGCTGGCCGAGATCGTTGAGCGTCGGGTTCAGCGGCTGGCGGCGGCCGAAGGCGAGAAGCTGCGAGGTGAGCTTGGCGCCATCGGCGGCGGCGG
This sequence comes from Rhizobiaceae bacterium, assembly GCA_039808465.1. GTDB lineage: Bacteria > Pseudomonadota > Alphaproteobacteria > Rhizobiales > Rhizobiaceae > Metarhizobium. Next base: position 6,669 of record JBDHTA010000015.1, read on the forward strand.
CCTGCGCTTCCGAGATCATCTCCATGAGCGGCCCTTCGGGCAGCTTCGCCTCGATCATTTCCAGATTGCCGCTGATGACGGTCAGCAGGTTGTTGAAATCATGGGCGATGCCGCCGGTCAGTTGCCCGACGGCTTCCATCTTCTGCGCCTGCCTCAGATCGTCCTCGATCTTGCGGCGGCTGGTGAGATCGCGGATGAAGCCGGTGAAGATGCGCTGGCCGTTGACGCTGGTTTCACCGACATGCAGCTCGACCGGGAATTTCGTGCCGTCGGCGCGCAGGCCGGTGACGACGCGGCCATAGCCGATGATGCGGCGCTCGCCGGTCTCGATATAATGGGAAATGTAACGGTCATGCGCCTCGCGGTCGGGCGAGGGCATCAGGGTGCTGACATTGAGCCCGCACACATCGGCGGCGGTGCGGCCGAACAGCTTTTCGGCGCCGGGGCTGAAGGAAACGACATGGCCGCGATCGTCGATGACGATCATGGCTTCCGGCACGGTTTCCAGAATGGAAGTCAGATGCGCCTCGCGGGCGGTCAGCGCGTCCTGCGCCTGCTTCTGGGCGCTGATATCGTTGTTGGTCTGGATGATGGCGGCGGCATCGTCATCGGCCAGCCGCACGGTGACGCAACGGCTGGCGACATGCACGTCATGCCCGTCCCGGTGGCGGTGCACCAGCTCGCCTTCCCAGAAGCCGGTCCTGCGCAGCCGCTCGATGATCGCCTCGCGCGGCTCGGAGGCGCGGGTTTCCAGAAGCTCGAAGACCGGCTTGCCGATGGCTTCGGCCCGCGTCCAGCCATAGGTGTTCTCGCAGCCCAGCGTCCAGTGGGTGATCACGCCGTCGAAACCGTGCACGATGACATTGGCGGCATCGAGGATCCTCTCGATGGCGGCCAGTTCCGTGATGGTTGCCGTGCGTTGGGGTATCTGGCGGTGCGGCATGGACTTCTCCCGGTCCGGCATATCCGGGCGGCGCGCGGGGCGCAACCATGGAAATTGCCGAATCTCAATTCCGATCCGATCCATTTCGTCCTGTCGCGGGGCGATGTCCATCGAAACTTCCTTCCCGGATGCCGGTTCCGCCGGTTTCAATGCAGCCTTGCCTTCACCCCTTCCTGTTCGCAGGCCTCGCGGCCGTCGCCGGAAAGCTGGGCGAGGCGGCGCGGTTGCAGGATGCGGATTTCATGACGGCCGACGGGGGCCAGCACGCCGCGATTGGCAAGCTTTGTAATCGTGCGTGACACGGTTTCGATGGTCAGGCCGAGATAATCGGCGATATCGAGGCGGCTCATCGCCAGCGCCACCAGATTGCCATCGGGGCCGTTGCCGCCGTTGCGGTTCATCAGGTTGAGGAGGAAGCTGCACAGGCGCTCCTCGGCGTTCTTCTTGGAGAGCAGCACCATCTGATCGTGGGCGGCGGCCATTTCGGCGCAGAGCAGGGCGATCAGATCGGGGCGCAGGCCCGGATTGCGCGACACTTCCTCATGAAACACCTTGCGGCCGATGCGGCGCAGGCGGCAATCGGTGACGGCCTCGGCGGTGTAGAGGTAACGGTCCTGCAAGGAGGCGCCGACGAGATCACCGGGAAACAGGAAGGCGGTGATGACGCGGCGGCCTTCGCCGATGATGCGGTAGAGGCGGATGACGCCCTCGGTCAGCTCGAACAGGTGGTTGGCCGGGTCGCCTTCCCAGAACAGCGCCTTGCCGGCGGAGACGAGATCGGCGGGCTGCGCCTGAAACAGCGACGCCAGCGAAAGGGCCGGGGCGAACTCCGCGGCGCGGCTTGCTTCGTTCTCGAAAGCGGCGTGTTTTTCCATGAGCATCGGTGCATTCCCTTAACCATCGATGCTTGCGAATAGACAATTTCTCCGTCACGCCGGAATGACCGCTTCGTGTCATTGCGGGCGAATGTGTAACAGTCTGTGACAAGCTGGGGATGCGGCGCCAATCTTGACCTAAGTCAAAGACCCTTGCGGGCGCCTCGTGGCAGCAGTGATCGTAGCGGGACGGTGTCTTCACCGGTCTTCCTGCCCCAATTTCTCAGTCGGGGACGATCACAATGAATTACTCGGTCACAACGCTGTCGCTTGCGGTGGGGGCGTTCTTCGCCCTTCTCGGCGCGGCCTATGCGCATGACAGTCTCTTTGCCGCCCATATGTGGGTACTTTTCTTCGTTCTGCTCGGCAGCACCGTCGTCATGCTGCGCCGTTTCACCTTCGCGCCGGTCTCAGCGCCTGCGCGGGATACGGAATATTTCGACGAGGTGGTGCGCTACGGCGTCATCGCCACGGTGTTCTGGGGCGTGGTCGGCTTTCTCGTCGGCGTGGTCATCGCCGCGCAGCTTGCCTTTCCGTTCCTCAATTTCGAGCCTTACCTCAGCTTCGGCCGCGTGCGCCCGCTGCACACCTCGGCGGTCATCTTCGCCTTCTGCGGCAATGCGCTGATCGCAAGCTCGTTCTACGTGGTGCAGCGCACCTGTCGCGCCCGCCTGTTCGGCGGCAGCCTCGGCTGGTTCGTGTTCTGGGGCTACCAGCTCTTCATCGTCATGGCCGCCACCGGCTACCTGATGGGCATCACCCAGAGCCGCGAATATGCCGAGCCGGAATGGTATGTGGATCTGTGGCTGACCATCGTCTGGGTCGCCTATCTCATCGTCTTCCTCGGCACGGTGCTGCGCCGCAAGGAGCCGCATATCTATGTGGCCAACTGGTTCTACCTGTCCTTCATCATCACCATCGCCATGCTGCATATCGTCAACAATCTGGCGATACCGGTGTCCTTCCTCGGCTCCAAGAGCTATTCGGCCTTCGCGGGCGTGCAGGATGCGGTGACGCAATGGTGGTACGGCCATAACGCCGTTGCCTTCTTCCTGACCGTGCCCTTCCTCGCCATGATGTATTACTTCGTGCCGAAGCAGGCGAACCGCCCGATCTATTCCTACCGCCTGTCGATCGTGCACTTCTGGTCGATCATCTTCCTCTACATCTGGGCCGGTCCCCACCACCTGCACTATACCGCCGTGCCGGACTGGGCGCAGACGCTCGGCATGATCTTCTCCATCATGCTGTGGATGCCTTCCTGGGGCGGCATGATCAACGGTCTGATGACGCTGTCGGGCGCATGGGACAAGGTCCGCACCGATCCGATCATCCGCCTGATGGTCGCGGCCATCGCCTTCTACGGCATGGCGACCTTCGAAGGGCCGATGCTGTCGATCAAGGCCGTCAACTCGCTGTCGCATTACACCGACTGGACCATCGGCCACGTGCACGCGGGCGCCCTCGGCTGGAACGGCATGATTTCGTTCGCCGCCGTCTATTACCTGGCGCCGAAGCTGTGGAACCGCGAGCGGCTCTACTCGATCCGCATGGTCAACTGGCACTTCTGGCTCGCCACGCTCGGCATCGTGCTTTACGCCGCCGCCATGTGGGTCGCCGGTATCCAGCAGGGCCTGATGTGGCGCGAATACGACAGCCAGGGCTTCCTCGTCTATTCCTTCGCGGAAACCGTGCTTGCCATGTTCCCCTATTACGTCATCCGCACGGTGGGCGGCCTGTTCTATCTCGCCGGTGGTTTCGTGATGGCCTGGAACGTCTACCAGACCGTCCGCGGACGCCTGCGCGACGAAGCCCCGATGGGCGGCCGCACCGTTGCCGCTGCCAAGTTGCAGCCTGCGGAATAAGGAGCGTTCCATGTCCATACTCAACCATCATACCAAGCTGGAAAAGAACGCGACGCTGCTGCTGGTCGCTTCGCTTGCCGTGGTCACCATCGGCGGCATCGTGGAAATCGCGCCGCTGTTCTACCTCGAAAACACCGTCGAGAAGGTGGAGGGGATGCGTCCCTATTCGCCGCTGGAACTGGCCGGGCGCAACATCTACATCCGCGAGGGCTGCTACACCTGCCATAGCCAGATGATCCGCCCGTTCCGCGACGAGGTGGAGCGCTATGGCCATTACAGCCTGGCGGCGGAATCGATGTACGACCACTCCTTCCAGTGGGGTTCGAAGCGCACCGGGCCGGATCTGGCCCGCGTCGGCGACCGTTACTCGAACGAATGGCACGTCCAGCACCTCGTCAATCCCCGTGACGTGGTGCCGGAATCGGTGATGCCGAGCTATGCCTTCCTCAAGGACACCGATCTCAAGATCAATCAGGTCGTCATGGACCTGAAGGCCAACAGCAATGTCGGCGTGCCCTATACGCAGGAGATGCTCGACAATGCCGACGCGGACCTGAAGGCGCAGGCCAATCCCGACGCCGACACCGCAGGCCTGCTGGAGCGCTATCCCAAGGCCAAGATCGGCGATTTCGACGGCAATGCCCGCAGGCTGACGGAGATGGACGCGCTCGTCGCCTATCTCCAGATGCTCGGCACGCTGGTCGACTTCTCCACCTATGACGACGCATCCGGTTACCGCTGAGGAGGCGCATCCATGGAAACCTACACCGCAATGCGCCATTTCGCCGATAGCTGGGGCCTGCTCGGCATGGTCCTCTTCTTCATCGGCGCGATCGTCTACACCATGCGGCCCGGCGCCAAGAAGCTCGCCGACGATGCCGCCAGCATACCTCTGAAGGAGGATTGAGCCATGGCAGACAAACATGTCGACGATCTCAGCGGCGTCGAGACCACCGGCCATGAATGGGACGGCATCCGCGAGCTGAACAATCCGATGCCGCGCTGGTGGCTGTGGAGCTTCTACGCCACGATCGTCTGGTCGATCGGCTACGCCATCGCCTATCCCACCGTGCCGCTGATCTCGGACGCCACGAAGGGATGGCTCGGCTGGAGCAGCCGCGGCGAACTGGCGCAGGAGATTCAGGTCGCCAAGGCCGCGCAGACCGGCAATCTGGAAAAGATCGCCTCGCTGTCGCTTCAGGAGATCGACGCCGATCCGCAGCTCCGGCAATTCGCCATCGCGGGCGGTTCGTCCGCCTTCAAGGTCAACTGTGTCACCTGCCACGGCTCGGGCGCGGCAGGCGGTCCCGGCTTTCCGAACCTGAACGACGACGACTGGCTGTGGGGCGGCGATCTCGACGCCATCCACCAGACCATCGCCCACGGCATCCGCTACGACGCCGACGCGGACACCCGCTTCTCGGAAATGCCCGCCTTTCAGGGCGTGCTGGAGCCGAAGCAGATCCGCGAAACCGCCGCCTATGTCGTCAGCCTGACGGGCACGCCTTCCGATCAGGCGCTGGTCGAGCCCGGCAAGCAGCTCTTCGCCGACAATTGCGCGAGCTGCCATGGCGACGACGCCAAGGGCAACCGCGAGATGGGAGCGCCGAATCTCGCCGACGCCATCTGGCTGAAGGGGTCGAGCGAGGACCAGATCGCCCAGCAGATCGCCACGCCCCGCCACGGCGCAATGCCCGCCTGGGGGGCGCGTCTGGGCGACACCACCGTCAAGCAGCTCACCATCTTCGTGCATTCGCTGGGCGGCGGCGAATAAGCCTGCGCGCAATCCGCAACCGGGGAGCCGCGGTCTCGTGCCGCGGCTCACAATTTCCGGCAAAGTCCGAAACCATCTCTTTCGTCATGCTCGGCCCTGTGCCGAGCATCTAAGCACGTCAAATAATCCATGTCCGTCAGTTGCCTGACACGCGTTCGCAGATCCTCGGGACAAGCCCGAGGATGACGTTGCCGGGAGGATTGTGACTTCTCATCGTATTGAGCCGCGGCTCTTTTAGTTATGCCACGACCGTATTGCGGCCGATGGATTTGGCGCGGTAGAGATTGCCGTCGGCCGTGGCGAGCGCGGTGGAGGGGGCGAAGCCCGGCAGGCAATGACAGGCGCCGATGCTGGCCCCCATCGTTACCGGCATGCCGTTTTCGGCGCGCAGATCCAGCCGTTGCACGGCTTCGCGAAGCTGCTGCGAGCGCGCCACCATGTCGTTGGCGCAGACGCCATGCAGGAAGACGCCGAATTCCTCGCCGCCGAGCCGCCCGACGAGATCGCGCTCGCCCGCATGCTGGGCAAGAAGCGCGCCCATGCGCGCCAGCGCCCGGTCGCCGGTGGCATGGCCGAAGCTGTCGTTGATCGTCTTGAAGTGATCGAGATCGATGAACAGCAGCCCGCCGGTGGCTCCGGCGTCGCTGCGGTCCTGCAACTCGGCCATGAAGGCGGTGCGGTTCAGCACGCCGGTCAGCGCGTCGCGCTGCGATTGCTCGTGAAGCTGGCGATAGGCGTCTTCCAGCGCAAGATTGGCCTGCCGCAGCTTTTCGGCCTGATAGAAATGCGACAGTGAGGCGGGAAAGCCCACCGCGACCGGGCAGACGATGGTCATGATCAGCCCGGCACCGGCCATCTGACCGCCCATCAGCGGAACGAAAAGGAAGCAGATCGCCAGCGTCGCGGCAAGCGAGCCCGCTGTCGCCGCCATGGTTTTCAGAAGAACACGCTTCATATCGCAGCAGTATCAGATGTTGAAATCGTCTGCTTGTATACCACCAGGATTGAAAAAATCTGAACAAATTCGATCGTTTCTTTCCGAACCGTCAGGGCGCGGCGAGGCATCGCCGTTTTGTCGCAGGGGCGGGCGGACCCGGCAATATTGATATAAGTCAAGGTATCGCCGCGCAGGCGGGCGCATGAAGAACGGAAACGATGGTGACCTGCGATGAACCTCTATTCCGCTTCCGAAAACCGAAAAGACGATGGCGCGGTCGAGCGCCTCGACGCCGAGGCCGTCAACTCGGCGAAAATCCGCAAACCGCTCTACGAGAAGCGCAAGAAGATTTTCCCAAAGCGCGCCAGCGGGCGGTTTCGCCAGTTCAAATGGCTGGTGATGCTGGTCACGCTCTCCATCTATTACATCACGCCGTGGCTGCGCTGGGATCGCGGGCCCTACGCGCCGGATCAGGCGGTGCTGGTCGATCTCGCCAATCGCCGCTTCTATTTCTTCTTCGTGGAAATCTGGCCGCAGGAATTCTATTACGTCGCCGGGCTGCTGGTGATGGCGGGGTTCGGGCTGTTTCTGGTCACCACCGCCGTCGGGCGCGCCTGGTGCGGCTATACCTGTCCCCAGACGGTGTGGGTCGATCTGTTTCTCGTGGTCGAGCGCGCCATCGAGGGCGACCGCAATGCCCGCATGAAGCTGGACGCGGGGCCGTGGACCTTCGACAAGATCTGGAAGCGGGTCAGCAAGCATGCGATCTGGCTGCTGATCGGCATTCTGACGGGCGGCGCGTGGATCTTCTACTTCGCCGACGCGCCGGCGCTGGCGGTCAATTTCCTGACCGGCAAGGCGCCCGCCGTCGCCTATATGACCGTCGCCATCCTGACCGCCACCACCTACATTTTCGGCGGGCTGATGCGCGAGCAGGTCTGCACCTATATGTGTCCCTGGCCGCGCATTCAGGGCGCGATGCTGGACGAAAACTCGCTGGTCGTGACCTATAACGACTGGCGCGGCGAGCCCCGTTCGCGCCATTCCAAGAAACTGGCCGCGCAGGGGCAGCCTGTCGGCGATTGCGTCGATTGCAACGCCTGCGTCGCGGTCTGTCCCATGGGCATCGACATCCGGGACGGGCAGCAGCTCGAATGCATCACCTGCGCGCTCTGTATCGATGCCTGCGACGGGGTGATGGACAAGATCGGCAAGGAGCGCGGATTGATCGCCTATGCGACGCTGGCCGAATATAACGACAACATGGCGCTTGCCACCGACAATGGCACGACCGCCGTGCAGCCCGCCCGCGTGCGCGAGCCGGACGGCCGCTTCAGCGACAAGGTGCGGCATTTCAACTGGCGCATCATTTTCCGGCCGCGCGTGCTGGTCTATACTGCCATCTGGGCTGCGATCGGGCTGGCCATGGCCCTGCATCTGGCGCAGCGCAACCGGCTGGAAATCAACGTGCTGCACGACCGCAATCCGCAATATGTGGTGGAATCCAGCGGCGCGATCCGCAACGGCTACACTGTGCGCCTTCTGAACATGGTGCCGGAACCCCGCGTCATCACGCTGACGCTGGAAGACCTGCCGGGCGCGACCATGATCATTCCCATGCTGGCGAAAGACGAGGGCGAGCGCTTCGACGTGCCCGCCAATCCCGACCAGGCAACGGCGCTGAAGGTGTTCGTCACCTTGCCGAAGGATATGGTCGGCCCGCCCGTCACCTCCTTCCGTTTCATCGCCGAAGACCGGGAGCGCGGCGAGCGCGCCGTCTACGACGCCTCCTTCAATGCACCGGAGAAAAAACAATGAGCCGCGACAGCGCCCATCCGTCCGAATTCCGTTTCACCGGTTATCACATGCTGGCGATCATGGTGGCCTTCTTCGGGGTCATCATCGCCGTCAACCTGACGATGGCGTGGTATGCCACGTCGAGCTGGAGCGGGCTGGTGGCGCAGAACACCTATATCGCCAGCCAGCAGTTCAACTCCCGCGCCGCCGCCATGCGCGCCATGGCCGCCAGCGGCATCAAGGGTGAAGTCACCGTCACATCAGGCCATATCGCCTATGCGCTGCATGAGCGCGACGGCTCGCCCGCCAAGGCCGACAGCGTCACCGCTCATTTCAAGCGGCCGGTGGGCGAGCATGAGGATTTTCAGGTGGAACTGGTGAAGACGGGCGAGGGCCGTTTCGAAATCGCGCATCAGGTCCTGACCGGCGACTGGATCGTCGAGACCATTTCGGTGCGGGGCGGCGAGACGATCATGCATGAGGCCACCCGCATCTCCGTCAAGGGAGCCGCGCAATGAGCTGCTGCGTCGATGCCGACAGCGTGATCGCTCTGGCGAGCGACAGCAAGGCGTCCAACGAGGAAATGCTGCTGGCGAGCAGGCCGCTCGGCAATGGCTTGCGGCAGGTCGATCTTTCCGTGCCCGCCGTCCATTGCGGCGCCTGCATCGTCACCATCGAAACCGCGCTGAAAGCGCTGCCGGTGGTGGAAAGCGCCCGCGTCAACCTCACCTCGCGCCGCGTGAGCTGCGTCTGGCGCGAGAGCGTCGGCGGCCAGCCGTCCGATCCGGGCGCGATCCTCGATGCGCTCTCGGGTTGCGGCTATCGCGGCCATCTGTTCACCGCCGCGCCCGAAGCCGATGACAAACTCCGCATGAAGCTGTTGCAGGCGGTCGGCATTTCCGGCTTCGCGGCGACCAATATCATGCTGCTGTCGGTTTCCGTCTGGTCGGGGGCCGATGCCGCCACCCGCGACATGTTCCACTGGATTTCGGCCGTCATCGCCGCGCCGGTGCTGATCTATGCCGGGCGCTTCTTCTATGCCTCCGCATGGGAGGCGCTCCGGCGCGGGCGCACCAATATGGATGTGCCGATCGCGCTCGCGATCACGCTGTCCTATGCCGTGTCGCTGTGGGAAACCATTCACAGCGGCGAGCATGCCTGGTTCGATGCGACGGTGACGCTGCTGTTCTTCCTGCTGATCGGCCGCACGCTGGATCACATCATGCGCAACAAGGCGCGCTCGGCGATCTCGGGGCTGGCGCGGCTGGCGCCGAGGGGCGCGACCGTGCTCGAGGCCGATGGCAGCCGCCGTTACGTGCCGGTGGAGGACATCGCCGTCGGCGAGCGGCTGGCGCTGGCCGCGGGCGAGCGCGTGCCGGTCGACGCGAAGGTGCTGACCGGCGAAAGCGATGTCGACATGTCGATCGTCACGGGCGAAAGCCGGGCGGTGACGGTGACACCGGGTTCCGAACTGAAATCCGGGGCGATGAACCTTACCGGCTCGCTGGTGGTCGAGGCGGTGGCGACGGCGCGCGATTCGCTGCTGTCGGAAATCATCGGCCTGATGGAAGCCGCCGAGGGCGGGCGTGCCCGCTATCGCCGCATCGCGGATCGTGCCGCTTCGTATTACTCGCCGGTGGTGCATCTGCTGGCGTTCGTCACCTTTCTCGGCTGGGGCATTTTCGGCGGCGACTGGAAGCAGGCGATGCTGATTTCGGTGGCGGTGCTGATCATCACCTGCCCCTGCGCGCTCGGCCTTGCGGTGCCGGTGGTGCAGGTGGTGGCGGCGGGTGAACTGTTCCGGCGCGGCATCATGGTCAAGGACGGCTCGGCGATGGAACGGCTGGCGGAAATCGATGCCGTCGCCTTCGACAAGACCGGCACGCTGACCATGGGCAGGCCGCGCCTTGTCGGCTCCGGCACGGCGGATGCGCAGGCGCTGTCGCTGGCGGCGGGCATGGCCCGGCATTCGCGCCACCCGCTGTCGATGGCGCTGGCGCGGCAGGTCGAGGCGCCTCCCGCCGATTTCGAGACCGTCACGGAAATTCCGGGCGCCGGGCTGGAGGCGAAGCGGCCGGAAGGCGTCTATCGTCTGGGAAGCCCGGCCTTCGCGGGGACGGCAAAGGATGAGGATTCCGGTGCGCGGTCGTCCGTGGCGCTGTCGCTGGACGGCAGGGAACTCGCCCGCTTCTTCTTCGAGGATACGCTCCGCCCCGGCGCGCAGGGCGCGGTCGCCGCCTTGCAGGGGCAGGGTTACGCCACCTACATCCTTTCGGGCGACGGCCGCCCGGTGGTCTCGGCGATGGCGCGGCGGCTGAAGATCGACGGCTGGTTCGGGGCGCTGACGCCGAAGGACAAGGTCGAGGTCTGCGAAGGGCTGGCGGCAAAAGGCCATCGCGTGCTGATGGTCGGCGACGGCATCAACGATGCGCCAGCACTTGCCGCCGCGCATGTCTCGATGGCGCCTGCCAGCGCCGCCGATGTCGGGCGGCAGGCCGCCGATCTCGTCTTCATGCATGAGGGGCTGGAGGCGGTTCCGGCCGCCATCGACATTTCGCGCAGGGCGGGCCGGTTGATTCGCGAGAATTTCGTGCTCGCCATCGGCTACAATGTCATCGCGGTGCCGATCGCCATTGCCGGTTACGCGACGCCGCTGATCGCGGCGGTGGCCATGTCCACCTCCTCGCTGATCGTCGTTTCCAATGCGCTGCGGCTCGGCCGCCTGTCGCGCAAGGCCGACAAGGCCACTGAGGCGGCGCGCGGCCCGGCCACGGGCACCCTACCGGACGCCATGAGGACCGTATCATGAGCATTCTCGTCTATCTCATTCCCATCGCGCTCATGCTGGGCGGCCTGGGGCTTGCCGCATTCCTCTGGTCTTTGCGCGCCGGCCAATATGATGACCTGGAGGGGGCATCATGGCGGGTTCTGGACGACGACTGACCCGATGACGTCCATGATGGACGAAGGGGAATGCGCGCGCGGCGGGCGGGGCAGGGAGGGCCCCGCCCGCTTTCGATTCAGGGGGGCTTGCGCATACGAAAAAGCCGCCTGCGCGGGAGCGCGGCGGCTTCGGGCCGAATCGGCTGCGGGCGGCGTCAGAGACCGCGCAGCGCCTCGGAATTCTCGATGCGGATGGTGCGGCCCTGCACGGCGATGCCGTGATCCTTCAAAAGCGCGAAGGCGCGTGACAGGCCCTCGGGGGTCAGGCCGAGCTTGGCGGCCAGCAGGCTCTTGCGGAAGGGCAGGCGGAAACCGGCGGGCTTGCGGTCGTTCTGCGCGGTTTGCAGCAGGTAGGAGGCAAGCCGCTGCGGGGCGGTGTGCAGGCGGTCCTCGGCGATGCAGTTCAGCGTCGACAGCAGGTTGCGGGACATGACGTGCATGACCGCCATGTCGATGCTGCGGTCGTCCTCCGCCAGCGCCCGCACCGTATCGAGATCGAACAGGGCGAGCGTGCAGTCTTCCGCCGCCTCGGCGCTATAGGCGTAATCCGGCCCGGCGCGCAGCATGCATTCGGCGAAGACATCGCCCGGCTCGCAGACGCGCACGCTGGCGATGCGGCCGTTTTCGCAGGCCTTGGAAAGTTTCACGAAGCCGCGCAGCACGACGCAGAAGAAGCGGGCGGGCTCGCCCTCGCGGAAGATCATGTCGTCTTCGCGGAAACTTTTCAGCGTCACGCTCTGGCTCAGCGCCGCCGCCGCCTTGCGGCTCAGATCGGCGAAGAACGCGGAATTCGTCAGCATGGCGAGATCGGAGTTCATCTTGCGCGCAGTCCTCGGTCTATCCCCGCGCCCCGGCAGCCGGGAAACGGGTCTTTCTTTCGGGTTATGCGTCTTTCCCTGCGGGAAAACGCCTGCCTCACGGGCTGAAACTGCTTTCGTCATACGAAATACCTAGCATGACCGGCGCAAGCCTCTTTGATCTTCATCAAATGGTTTGCAATGCTTGCCCCGGCCGCACATTGTCGCATGCGACGATTCGGACCGGGGATCGGGGCGTTCGTCCGTTTTCATTTCGTATGCTTTTGGCTATTTCGTCCTGATATTCGGGCGCAAGGAGATCGCAGGACATGACCGCAGCGGGAAAGCCGCAGGAAAGATTGCTTGTCGTCGACGACGACCCGCGCATCCGCCAGATGCTGGTGCGCTATTTCGAGGGCGAAGGCTATCTGGTCACGGCGGTCGCCGACGGGATGGCCATGCGCGATGAAATGGGCAAGCAGGATTATTCCGCGCTGTTTCTCGATCTGGTTCTGCCCGGCGGCGAGGACGGGTTGTCGCTCGCCCGCTCGGTGCGCTCGCAATCCGATATTCCGATCCTGATGCTGACCGGCCGCGACGACGTGGTCGACAAGGTGGTGGGGCTGGAAGTGGGCGCGGACGATTACATCGCCAAGCCCTTCCATCTGCGCGAGGTTCTGGCGCGGCTGCGCAGCATCCTGCGCCGCAGGCAGCCCGCGCCGCAGGCGGCCGAGCCCGGCCCGCCCGCGCCCGAGGGGCATGCGCCGCTGCAATTCGAGGGATGGTGTCTTGATATCGACCGGCGCAAGCTCATCTCGCCCTCCGGCGAGGATGTGACGCTGACGACGGGCGAATTCGACATGCTGGTGGTGCTGGTGCGCAATGCCGGGCGGGTGATGTCACGCGAGCGGCTGATGGATCTGACCCGCAACCGCAACCTCGAAGCCTTCGACCGCACCATCGATGCGCAGGTGGCGCGGCTGCGCCGCAAGATCGAGATGGATTCCGCCGATCCGCAACTGATAAAATCGGTGCGCGGCGTCGGCTATATCTTCACCGGCCGGTTGCAGTAGCCAACAACGGAAGGGATGTGGTCAGGACCGGCCCTGCGCGGCGCGATGGAACGGGCCTATGCCGTTCTCGACCGGCGCATGCGGGGGCGGACATGGGCGGCGGGAGAGAGCTTCAGCCTTGCCGATTGCGCCGCCGCGCCGGAAGGGCGCGACTGAGGCTCACATCTCCGGCCACTGCCAGTCGGTGCCGTGCGGGCGGGGCGGCAACGGGCCGAAGAACAGCGCGACGGCGGCGGCAAACAGCAGAATTCCCAAAAGAGAGACGAGCATGACGCTTTCCTTTCCTTCGATGGCTCGATGGGGAAAGCATCTCAGGAAAAGCGGCTGCGGGATGTTCCGGCGGAAACAGCCTTTTCTTGGGCTGACGTAAAAAAAGCCGCATGCGCGAATGCCACGCGCAAAACGGCTGGGCGGGAAGCAGCAGGGCGCCATACCGCCGCTTCGTATCGCGCTGTCCGGCCGGTCAATCCACGCAGCATCATTCCCGCGTGACAGGCCGCTTGCCCTTGCAGGTCAATGCAGGCCGAGGCGGGCTTCTTCTATGGCGGTCATGAAAACCTCGCGGGCCTGCTCGACGCTCTTGCGGCCGTCGATGGCGGCGCGGCAGACGCTGCGGGCGGCCACGTAGCGCGGCCCGCGCCGGTCCGGCCAGAAATGGGCAAGGCAGTTCAGGGCTTCGTTCGGGCCGCTGACCGCGACGATGCCGGAGGGGGAAAATTCGACTTCGAGGGGCTGGCCCCAGGTTACCTGCTTCATATGCACCTCCCGTCCTCAGCCGCCACGGCGGCATGGCCGCCGGGCGTCATGAGGATTTAAGCATCGAAATCATGGCTTGGCCACCACAATTTATGCTCGCACCGGCGATCAACCAAAAATTTCGCCGGCGCCGCGCCGCTGCGGTGGACATCCTCAAGGGCTAACGCGCTTTTCCTTGTCCCGTTCCGCGCCATATGAAACTCTTCGCTTCGAATCCGCATAGCAAGGGAGAAGGATCATGCGCGCCGATATGCCGGGACCGGAAGATGTGATCGCCTTCTGGTTCGACGAACTGACCGCAAACGACTGGTTTCGCGGCGGGGCCGATCTGGACGGGCGAATTGGCGGGCGCTTCCGCGACCTGCATCTGGCGCTGGCGCGATCGGTCACGCCGGACTGGCGCGAGAGCCCGCAGGCGCGGCTTGCCTGTATCATCGCGCTCGACCAGTTTCCGCGTAACATCTATCGTGGCACGCCGCTCGCCTTCGCCACCGACGGGCTGGCCCGGCGCGAGGCGCGGCTGGCGCTGGAAGCGGGGGCGGACGAGGCGCTCGGCAAGGATCATCGCTGTTTCCTCTACCTGCCCTTCGAGCATTCCGAGGAGATTCAGGATCAGGACCGCTCGGTCGATCTGTTCACGGCGCTGGGAGACGCCAACTACCTCGATTTCGCCGAGCGGCATCGCGATGTGATCCGGCGCTTCGGCCGTTTTCCGCATCGCAACGCCATTCTCGGGCGTGAATCCACCCCCGATGAACTCGATTATCTCGCCATGCCGGGGGCGGGGTTCTGAACGGGCAGGTGGCGCCGCCTTTATCTCGCCCTTGTTTTTCTTAGGAACGGTTGCAGGTTTACACGAACGGCTATCGAGGATTCGGCGTGCGTTTATTCAAGGGCTTGATTGGAAAGGCGGTGCTCACCGCGTTGTGCCTGATGCTGGCGGGGCAGCTCGCCATGGCCCAGACGCCCGCGCCCGCCGCGCAGGGCCAGCCCGCGCCGCAGGCGAGCGCGGGCGATCCCAATCTTGCCGAAAGCGTCAACGAGGCCGTCGCCAAGGGCAGGGACGATCTGGCCGACGCGCGCCGCCGCCTCGACGGATTGCGCGACGCGGTGGACAAGGCTTCGGCGGACGATCAGAAGCTGGTGGACCTCAAGGCGCAGGCGGAGGACATCACCCGCTCGATCCTGGCCGTTCCTGTCGGTTTGCGGCCGCGTTTCGACGCCATCAAGAGCCGGTTGACCGAACTCGGCGATCCCCCCGGCGAGGGCCAGCCGCCGGAAGCCGATATCGTCGCGCAGGAGCGCAAGCAGCTTGCCACCGAGCGCTCGATGATCAACGCGCTGACCGGCGAGGCCGAGGATCTGTCGGTGGGGGCGCAGAAGCTCTCCGGCCAGATCACCGAAATCCGCCGCCGCCTGTTCACCGACACGCTGTTTCGCCGTTCGAGCCTTTCCGCCGACACCTTCAACGTGGCGGGCGTGGCGCTGATGAACGAGCTTTCGACGCTGAACCGCGTCTTCGGAAGCTGGTTCAAGTTCGTGCTGCGCTACAAGCAATTGCCGTTCCTGTCGGCGGTGTTCCTGTCGCTGCTGGCGGCGCTGATCTTTCTGGCGGGCGGCTACCGCCTGTTCGGCCATTATATCCGCCGCGATGACAGCGTGGTCGATCCGCCCTATATCACCCGGTTGTCGGTCGCCTTCTGGTCGACGATGGTGCAGACGCTGTCGCTGGCCGCGCTGCTGGTCTCATCCTTCTTCTTCCTCAACAGCTTCAATGTGTTGAGGCAGGATGTCGCGCCGATCATCGGCTCGGTGCTCGCCTTTTTCGGCATCGTCTATTTCGTGTGGAAGCTGGCGCTGGCGGTATTTTCCCCCTCGCGGCACGACTGGCGGCTGGTCCGGGTTTCCAATGCCGGGGCGCGCAATCTCATCTGGGCGGTGCTGGCGCTGGCGATCACCACCGCCTTCGATTACGTGCTGAACGCGATCAGCATCGGGCTTGGCTCGCCGGTCATCCTCACGGTCGCCAAGAGTTTCACCACCTCCTTCATCGCGGGCTGCATCCTTGTCGCGATCTCCTTTTTCCGGCCGGTGCTGGCCGAGGATGGCGATCCGGACCGGCCGGGGCGGCCATGGCCGCGCCTCCTCGCCATCCTGCTGCGTCTGATGGGGCTGGCGCTGATCGTTGCCTGCCTCACCGGCTATATCGGCCTTGCGCGGTTCCTCGCCACGCAGATCACGCTGACCGGCGCGGTGGTGGCGACCGTCTATATCGGCCTGCTTTCCGGCAAGGCGGTGGCGAAGCGCAGCGCCTTCGCCGAAACCCGGCTGGGGCAGGGGCTGGAGAAGAAATACGGGCTGGGGCCGGTGGCGCTGGACCAGATCGGGCTGGCGGCTGGTCTTGGCATCTATGCCGTGGCGCTGCTGACCGGCGTGCCGCTCGTCCTGCTCTCCTGGGGCTTCAAGACCGGCGACCTCGAGCAATGGGCCCTGCGGCTGTTTACCGAAATCCGCGTCGGCTCGATGTCGATCTCGCTGCTCGGCATCGCGGGCGGCATCCTGATCTTCTGCCTCGGCTTCCTGATTACCCGCTGGTTGCAGAAATGGCTCGACAGCAATGTGATGGAGCGGTCGCAGGTCGATACCGGGGTGCGCAATTCGGTCAAGACCGGCATCGGCTATCTCGGCATCGGGCTTGCGGTGCTGTTCGGCATTTCGGCGGCGGGCATCGATCTCTCCAGCTTCGCGCTGGTGGCCGGGGCCCTGTCGCTCGGCGTCGGTTTCGGTCTCCAGAACATCGTTTCCAACTTCGTGTCGGGCCTGATCCTGCTGGTGGAGCGGCCGTTCAAGGTCGGTGACTGGGTGGTGACCGGCACCACGGAAGGTTTCGTCAAGCGCATTTCCGTGCGCGCCACCGAGATCGAGACCTTCCAGCGGCAATCGATCATGGTGCCGAACTCGCTGTTTATCAACGCCTCGGTCGGCAACTGGACGCATCGCAACAAGATCGGCCGCGCCGATATTCCCGTCGTCGTCGATTACGACAGCGATCCGCGCCGCATCATGGAACTGCTCACCGAAATCGCCGAGGCGCATCCGAAGGTGCTGCGCAATCCGGCGCCGATGGCGGTGTTCAGCGCCTTCGGCGATGCCACCATGACCTTCGAACTGCGCGCCTATCTGGCCGATATCCTCAATGGCGGCAGCGTGCGCAACGATCTGCGGCTGGCGATCTACGAGCGTTTCCGCGCCGAGGGGCTCGGCATGCCCTTCAAGAAGGAGGAGGCGGCGCCGGAAGAGAGTGAGCAGACGGCGCTTTCCACGCCCGCGAAGGATGAGGCCGCGCCGGTGGAGAAAACCTCAGCCACCGTAAACGCGCATCCGGGCAAGGCCGGGGAGTGACCTGCCTGACCGGCAGATGAAGGCACCGTTCAGTCGTCATTCAGCGGCACCCTATTATACGGTAGGCAAATGGAACGCGAGCGGTTAGGCTTGCGCCATGGCTCAGATTTGTCTTACGCATTTCCGGACGCGAAACCGCTCGCACTTTTGCCGGAAATGCCTGATGGGGGCGGCTTCGGCCGATGGGGTATGAAACGCACTGTTCTTGTTCTCGCCGCGATCCTGACTTCCGCCATGGCGGCGCATGCCGCCACTGTCATCAATAATGGTGACGAAACCGTGGTGCTGGCGGTGACCGAAAACGGCAACCGCATGGATGTGGCGCTGGATCCGGGCAGCACCGAAAGCATCTGCGCCAATGGCTGCTTCGTTACCCTGCCGAATGGCGACCGCATTGCGCTGACCGGCGGCGAGACGGTGGAGATCGATGGCGGCTCCGCCGTCATCAAGTAAGCTTCGCTGATCTTTTTGCGCCGCAGCATGGAGCGGGCGGGAAATGCTTTGCGCAAACGCCCGAGCTTCATGCCGTTTCTTTGCGGTCTAGTTGCCTGAACTATGCAGGACGCTCACACACTTTTGCGCGGCATGCTTTAACATTTTTGCAAATTCTTTGGCTTAAACGCTTGGGTTGTTATTCTTTCCTGAAGCAGAAGGTCGTCCCCATGTCGTTTATCGGTCTTTCCGGGATGCAGTATTCCGGCGCGTCGCTTGCGCAATCCCGGATCATCGTGGCGGAGGACTCCAATGTCTTCACGTCGATGATCAGCCGCAGGCTGAAGGAGCTGTTCGGTATCGACGTGGAAATCTGCCGCAATTTCACGGATTTGCAGGATGCCTATGAAGGCTCGGACGAGCCCGTTTCGCTGGCGATTTCCAACATCAACCTGCCCGGCGCCGAAAACGGCGAGGCGCTGGATTACCTGGTCGACCTGTCCATCCCCACCATCGTCTTCACCAGCAGCTTCCAGCAGACGGTGCGCGAGCAGATTCTCGCCAAGGATATCGTCGACTATATCCTCAAGGACAATATCTTCGCCGTGGAAATGCTGGCCGAATCCGTCTGCCGCTTCCTGACCAACCAGCGCCATCACGTCCTGATCGTGGATGACAGCGCCACGGCGCGGGCGCTGCTGTCGACCCGGCTGAAACGCTATAATTTCCGCGTCAGCGTTGCCGAAAGCGGCGCGAAGGCCTTGCAGATCCTGCGCGCCAATCCCGATATCGGGCTGATGGTGACCGACTACAACATGCCCGACATCGACGGCTTCGAGCTGACGCGGCGCATCCGCTCGACGGTCGGATCACATGAGCTGCGCATCATCGGCGTGTCCTCTTCCACCGACCGGCTGCTGTCGGCGCGGTTCCTGAAGGCGGGCGGCAATGATTTCATGCTGCGCCCCTTCATCGACGAGGAATTCTACTGCCGCGTCAACCAGAACCTCGATACGCTGGTGCAGATCCGCCGCTCCCGCCCGGCAATCGCGGCGGAATAAGGAAAAACCCCGGAACGGCTACCGCTCCGGGGTTTTCGATTCAGGCCGCCAGCCCGAGGCGGCTTGCCGACAGGGTGAGCTTGCGCTCGGCGCGCTCCTGCTGCGGCGAGCGGTTGTAGAGTTCGCGATAACATTTGGAAAAATGCGAGGCGGAGACGAAGCCGCAGGCAACCGCCACCTCGACCACCGGCATGGAGGACTGCACCAGCAGATGCCGGGCGCGGTCGAGCCGGATTTCCAGATAGTAACGGGCGGGCGAGCGGCCCATTTCCTGCCGGAACAGCCGCTCGATCTGGCGGCGCGACAGATCGGCGTGATCGGCGATTTCCAGAAGCGACAGCGGCTCGGCGAGATTGCTTTCCATCAGTTCGATGATCGACAGGACCTTGGAGTTCTGCACGCCGAGGCGGGCGCGCAGCGGCAGGCGCTGGCGGTCGTGCGGCGAGCGCACCCGGTCGGTCAGGGCCTGCTCGCAGACGCGGTTGACGAGGTTTTCGCCGAAATCCTGGCCGATCAGGTTCAGCATCATGTCCAGCGACGAGGTGCCGCCCGCGCAGGTGTAGATATTGCCGTCGATCTCGTAGAGATCGGCATAGACTTCCGCCTGCGGGAAGGCTTCGGAAAAGCCCGGCAGGTTTTCCCAGTGGATCGCGCAGCGCTTGCCGTTCAGCAGCCCGGCCTGCGCCAGCACATGCGCGCCCGTACAGAGGCTGCCGATGGCGACGCCGCGATTATAGGTCTCGCGCAGCCAGGCGCTGACGGATTTGTTGCTGTATTGCTCGACATCGACGCCGGAACAGACCAGCACCATGCTTGGCCGGTTTTCACCGCCGAGAAAGCGTCGCTCATCGGCCAGCGACGAGTTGACCTCAAGGGCGATGCCGCTGGAGGATTCGACCTTGCCGCCATCCGCCGAGGCCAGCCGCCAGGTATAGGCGGCGTAACCGAGCATGCGGTTGGCGATCCGCAGCGTTTCGATCGCGGCGGAAAAGGGCAGCATGGTGAAATTGGGAACCAGAAAGAAAACGAGGGTACGCTGTTTGACGGGGGCTTTGCTCATCGCGCGTGATCCATGCCGCAGGGTGAAACGGACAGGCTCATGTCCGCTGGCGTATTTGCCTGATAGCGACATTGACACGGAAGCCGCCTCTTGAAAAGAGGATGCTGGTGCTGCCGCAAGATGTTTTTGCGACATTGATAGGCGCTTTATGCGGCGCGACCACGCCATCCCTGCGAACGATAAGCCTATCATATTGAATTTCAAGCGGGAAAATGGACGAAGGCATCCGCGGACCGGCCGGAGCGGGAGTGGTCCCGGCGCGGTTCGCGGATGCGCCATGTCGCAAATCCGATCATGGCCGCTGACGCGGATCGCCGGGCGGCGCGGATGTCGGCCATCCGATATCCTTGCGGATGTCCAATGGCATGCCTTCGATGGCGCGCAGGGTCTTGTGCTGCGTCCACGCATGCCGGAGGCGGCGGCTTATCCGGGCAAAGCGGCTCAGGGCCGTTGCCCGCGAGGCGTGGAGCGAACCGGTGGTGAGGGGCGTGATGCTTGTCATGGCGCGGGTTCCTTTCGCTCAGGCGGGCCGGAAGGGGCGCGGCCCTTCCGCTGCGTCTTCGCCGATGTCGTGGAGCTTGATCGCCGTTTGGTCGCCGGGGTGCTCGACAACGGCTGGCCAGCCGAGGTCGGCGCGCACGCTTTCGGGATAGCGGGCGATTTCCCGGCGCAGGCGGCGGGCGGTTCTGGCGCGGCTGTTGCCAAGGCGGCGGGCGAGATGTCCGGCAAATGTCAGGATCGTCATGGCTGTCTCCTTCCGTTCTTTGTGTATGGCCGTTCTCTGTGTGTGAGGTCATGATCAGCGGAACTTGACGTTCAATCAAACGAAATGATATCGTCCATAGTGTCAGAAAAATTGAAAGATAGAGCGATGGCCTTGCCGCTTCTGGATATCGATGTGCTGAAAACCTTTGTCGCGATCGCGGAGACGGGTAATTTCTCCACCGCCGCCGAGGCGGTGCTGCGCACGCCGTCCGCCGTGTCGATGCAGATCAAGAAGCTGGAAGAGCAACTGGGGACGGTGCTGTTCCTGCGCGACGCCCGCTCGGTATCGCTGACCGAGAGCGGCGAGACCCTGCTCGGCTATGCGCGGCGCATGCTGGCGCTGTCCAACGAGGCGGTGTCGCGCTTTCGCATGCCCGACATGCAGGGGCTGGTGCGGCTTGGCGCGCCCGACGATATCGGCGAGCGCTACCTGCCGTCGATCCTGCGGCGCTTTGCCGACCTCTATCCGCTGATCATGGTCGATGTGACCGTGGACATGTCCAGCAACCTGCGCCGCCGCTTGCAGGAGCAGCGGCTCGATCTGGCGTTGATCAACACCGCGCCGGGGGCTCTGGCGGGCGAGGGCGAGGTGGTTCACACCGATCAGCTCGTCTGGGCCGGGGCCAGATGCGGCACGGCGCATCTGCGCGATCCCCTGCCGGTTTCGGTGTGGGAGGATGGCTGCTGCTGGCGGGCAGATGCGCTGGCGGTGCTGGAGCGGCAAAAGCGCGCCCATCGCGTCGCCTATCTTTCGGCGCATACCATGGCGCAGCGCGCCGCCGTGGTCGCCGATCTCGCCGTCGCGCCGCTGCCGCGCAGCTATCTCACCGGCGACATGGTGGCGCTCGGGCCCGCGCAGGGCCTGCCGGAACTCGGCCGGTTCGATGTGCGGATGCTGTCCGGCATGCAGAGCAGCGAAACCATCGATGCCGTGGCGAATAGTATCCGTGCTTCCTTCGCGGATCTGGCGCTTGCGGCCTGACGGCGCTGTGTCAGAGGCTGGGGGCTATCGCATAGGGAATCAGCCCCTCATCCCGCTGCCGCGACCTTCTCCCCGCAGGCGGGGAGAAGGGATATGCCGCACCGCTTTCCGCAGTTTATGGGCGAATTTCCCGCAGACGGCAGGGCAATCGTATATAACAAAAGACCCCCTCTGCCTGCCGGCATCTCCCCCACAAGGGGGGAGAAAGTCAAAGGCTTGATTTTCCTTCGATTCTTGAATGCGGAGAGGGCGGCACGCTCAAGTCCCTCCCCCTTGTGGGGAGGGATTTAGGGAGGGGTCTTTCCCTATGCGATTGCCTATCGTCTGCGAGGAGGGAAAATGCCCTGTGCCAAACCGGGTGGCAGGCCTTGAGCCGGAATGCTCCTACTCGCCCCGGCTCCGGCGGCGCCTGCGCCCGCCGCCGCCTTCGCCGCCGTCATCGGCCGCCACCTTGCGCTCGGGCAGGGCGACGACCCTGGCGAGTTCGGGGAAGGCGTCCACCTTGTTGGGCATGGCCATGGCATTGACGAAAAGCTGCTGGAAATTCGGCTCCAGCGCCGTCTCGATCTTCTCGATGCGGCTGATCTCTTCCTCGATCTCGCGGCGATGATCGCGGTTGAGCAGCGCCATCAGCGCGCCGGTGCCCGCCGCATTGCCGACGGCCTTGACTTCCGCGAGGTCGCAATCCGGGATCAGGCCGAGCACCATGGCGTATTTCGGATCGATGAAGGTGCCGAAGGCGCCCGCGAAGTGGATCATATCGACCTTCTCGACGCCCTGCTTTTCCATCAGCAGCTTGATCCCGGCGTAGAGGGCGGCCTTGGCGAGCTGGATGGCGCGCACGTCGTTCTGCGTGACCGTGATGCGCGGCTCGCCGTCATGCAGCAGGTAGGAGAAGGTGCGGCCGTTCGGGATGATGCGCGGGCTCTTTTCCGCCATGGAGCCGTCGACGACGCCATCCTCGGAAATGATGCCGGAGAGGTACATTTCGGCGACGACCTCGATGATCGCCGAGCCGCAGATGCCGGTGACGCCGACGCTGGCGGCGGCTTCCGCAAAGCCTTCCTCATCCGACCACTTGTCGACGCCGATGACGCGGAAGCGCGGCTCCAGCGTGACCGGATCGATGCGCACGCGCTCGATGGCGCCGGGGGCGGCGCGCTGGCCCGACGAGATTTCCGCGCCCTCGAAGGCCGGGCCGGTGGGCGAGGAGGCGGCGACGACGCGGGTGCTGTTGCCGAGCACGATTTCGGCATTGGTGCCGACATCGACCAGCAGCATCATCTTGTCCTGCCGGTAAGGGCCCTCGGCCAGCGTCGCGCCTGCCGCATCCGCGCCGACGTGACCGGCGATGCAGGGCAGCATGTAGACGCGCGCGCCGCGGTTGACGTCGATATCGAGATCATAAGCCCAGTATTGCATGGCGCCGGAAACGGCGAGCGCAAAGGGGGCCTGCCCGAGTTCGGTCGGATCGATGCCGAGGAACAGGTGATGCATGATCGGGTTGGCGACGAAGACCATGTCGAGAATATCGTGGCGGTCGACGCCGCCCTGTTCGCAGACCTTGCCGATCAACCCGTTCACGGCTTCGCGCACGGCATTGGTCATCGCCTCGCGCCCGTCCGGGTTCATCATCACATAGGAGACGCGGCTCATCAGATCCTCGCCGAAGCGGATCTGCGGGTTGGAGGTGCCGGAGGAGGCGACGATGCGGCCCGACAGCAGCGACACCAGATGCATGGCGATGGTGGTGGAGCCGATATCGCAGGCGATGCCATAGGCTTCGTTCTTCAGGCCCGGCCACAGGCTGACGATGAAGGGGCGCGAGGAATCCATGTCGCGGTGAATGGCGGCGGTGACGCCCCACTTGCCCTTGCGCAGCACAGATTGCACCTGCGGCACCAGATGCGGGGCGATCAGCAGGTTCTTCCAGCCCCAGTCCTTTTCCAGCATCGCCTTCATGCGGTCGAGATCGCCGAGCGGCTTGTGCATGTCGGGCTCGTCCACCTCGACATAGCAGAGTTGCAGGGCGGCATTGCGCTCGATATGGCGGTCGGTCGCGGCCTTGCGCACCACCTGCGCGTTGACGACGGTATCCTGCGGCACGTCGATGACGAGATCGCCGAGAATCTGCGCCGAGCAGGAGAGGCGGCGGCCTTCCGGCAGGCCGCGCACGCGGTCGTAGCGCTCCTCCTTGGGGCCGACGGGGGAGATATGCTCGTTGGAGGAGACGATCTGGTGCTTGGCGAAATTGCCTTCCTGCACCGAGACCTGACAGCGCCCGCAGGTGGCGCGGCCACCGCAGACGCTTTCGACATAGACGCCGAGCTTGCGCGCCGCCTCCAGAACCGGCGTGCCGAGCGGGAAGCGGCCACGCTTGCCCGATGGCATGAAGAGAACGAGGGCGTCTTTTTCGGCGGCTTCGGTCATGTCAGTCTCTTCTATCGGGCCGGGCCGGGAGCCTTCAGCCCTTGCGGGCGGAAAGGCGGCGCATGTTCACGCGCACGCGCTTTCCGTATGGTTTCAGGGCGGCTTTGGAAACCTCGCGGGCTGCGGTCGACAGAGGCTCCGCCGTCATCATGGCGTTCAGGAAGGCGAAGTTGGCGGCGATGGCGCTTTCGGCCGCCGCCGCCAGTTTTTCGGTGAACATGCGGCTCATCTCGGCCGTGTTCGGCGCGCTCCCCGTCAGCATCGCCATCTGCATCTCATGGCAGCGCATGGCGATGACGAGCGGCGCCTCCAGCCACAGGCTGAAGATATCGCGCCCGAACGGATATGAGCCGCTCATGGCCGTTACTCGCGCGCCGCGCCGCCGCCGGCGCGCGCGGCGCGGCCGCCACGGCGTCCGCCACCGGCGGAGGGGGCCGCGGCCGGAGCGGCGGCGGCGCCGCCTTCGGCGGGCTTATGGTCGCGATAGGTCATGATCCAGTTGGCGCAATTGGCGTCGGTGCCGTTCAGCACGTTGGCGGCGCGCACGGCTTCCATTTCCTGCGGGCGGCAGGGGTTCATGATCGCCGAGGTCATGCCCGCGCCGATCACCATCGGGATGAAGCCCGCATTGATGCCGTGGCGGTGCGGCAGGCCGAAGGAGATGTTGGAAAGGCCGCAGGTGGTGTTGACCTTCAGCTCCTCGCGCAGACGCCGCAGCAGCGCGAAGACCTGGCGGCCCGCGTCGCCCAGCGCGCCGATCGGCATGACGAGCGGATCGACCACCACGTCTTCCGGCTTGATGCCGTGG
The DNA here is from genome assembly GCA_039808465.1 of Rhizobiaceae bacterium. Lineage (GTDB taxonomy): Bacteria > Pseudomonadota > Alphaproteobacteria > Rhizobiales > Rhizobiaceae > Metarhizobium. The sequence continues at coordinate 31,369 of JBDHTA010000015.1, forward strand.
TCCATGGCGCGCTCGACGATTTTCTTGGCAACCGCGAAGCGCACGTCCGGGTCCATGGAAATGCCGGTTTCGTCGTTGGAGATGGCGACGACCGGCACGTTGTATTTCTTGACCAGCGGCAGGATGGCTTCGAGCTTTTCTTCCTCGCCGGTGACGGAATTGACCAGCGGGCGGCCCTTGGCGACCTTCAGGCCCGCCTCGATGGCGGCGGTGACCGAGCTATCGATGGCGAGCGGCAGGTCGACGAGGCCCTGCACGATTTCCAGCGTCTGCACCAGCAGGCCGGGCTCGGTGGCGTTCGGATCGACCGAGGTGACGCCCGCATTGATGTCGAGCATGGTCGCGCCCGCGGCAGCCTGCTCCAGCGCGTCCTTGATGACGGTCTCGAAGTTTCCGGCCTGCATTTCGGCGGCCAGCTTCTTGCGGCCGGTGGGGTTGATGCGTTCGCCGATGACGCAGAAAGGCTGGTCGAAACCGATAACGATTTCCCTTGTGGCGGAGGCAACGATGGTGCGGGTCATGGGTCGTCCTTCTGGGCGGCGCTGGGTCTGGTCAAGCTCTAGCCTGACCGGTTGGGTGTGGCAAGCGGATGCGATGGGGCCGGTTTTCCGGCCCCGGATTTTCAATGCGGATGCTGGGCGGCGATGCCTGCAAGCTGCTGCTGGTTCTGTTCGGCGGCGTCCTGCTTTTCGGTGAGGCGGGCGGCAACCATGGCGTCGGTCGGGTCCGGCTCCGGCTTCCACGGCCTGCGGCCTTTCAGCACGCCGGATTCATGCACGATCTCGGCGACATATTCCTCCTGCCGGTAGGCCATGACGTGAATGCCGGAAACGCCCGCGATCTCCTTGACCTCGTTGATGATGTCGATGCAGATCTGCTTGCCTTCCTTCTTCTGGTCCTGCGCGCCTTCCAGCCGCTTGATGATGTCGTCGGGAATATGGATGCCCGGCACGTTGGAGCGGATCCACTTCGCCGTCTTGGCCGACGCCAGCGGGCCGACGCCGCAGAGGATGAACACCTTCTCGTGCAGGCCGAGATCGCGCACCTTGTCCATATAGGTGCGGAACATCGGCACGTCGAAGCAATACTGGCTCTGGACGAATTGCGCGCCCGCCTCGATCTTCTTGGCAAGGCGATAGGGGCGGAAATCGTAAGGCGGAGCGAAGGGGTTGATCGCCGCGCCCAGGAAGACGTTCGGCGGCGTCGTCAGCTTGCGGCCGGACAGGAACTTGCCGTTGTCGCGCATCAGCCGCACGGTTTCGAGCAGCGACATGCAATCGAGGTCGAAGACCGGCTTGGCGCCGGGCTGGTCGCCCGCCTGCACGCCGTCGCCGGTCAGGCACATGATGTTCTGCACGCCCATGGCGGACGCGCCGAGCACATCGCCCTGAATGGCGATGCGGTTCTTGTCGCGGCAGGCGATCTGCATGATCGGGGCATAGCCCATGCGCGTCAGGAGCGCGCAGATGCCGACGGAGGACATGTGGCAGTTGGCGCCGGAGGCGTCGACGGCGTTGATGCCGTCCACCCAGCCGTTGAAGACGGCGGCGCGCTCGTAGACATCCTGCGGATTGGCGCTGTCGGGCGGGTTGAGTTCGGTGGTGACGGCGAATTCGCCGCGCCGCAGCACGCGCTCCAGACGCCCGCGCGAGGAATGGCCGGGAAGCGGATCGAGCGGCGCGCCGGGATCGTGTGGATTGATATCGGGGCTCATCACTTCACTTCCTTACTGGGCTTCCTTGCCGGTTTCTGCTTCACGGGCGGCGGCGGCCTCGGCGGTCACGCGCAGCCAGGAGGAGGTTTCGCGCAGCGACTGGTTGACCGGCTTCTGCACGTTGAGAATCTTGTCGCCTCCCGCCATGTTCCGCGACCCCTTCCACGCCTGCACCCATACGCAGGGCATGTCCGGCTCCACCTCGCAATTGCCGTTGGCGCGCACGCCGCCGCAGGGGCCGTTGCGCAACTGCTTGGGACAGTTCATCGGGCAGGACATGCCGGTGGAGGACAGCGCGCACTGGCCGCACATGCGGCAGTCGAACAGGAACCCTTTCACATGCCGCTCGACGAAGGTGACCGGCTTTTCGACGCGGGCGTAGCCGAGCGTCTTCCACAGCGGATGCAGCATCAGGAAGACGCTGGCGAATCGGTTGTAGAACCATTCGAAGAAGCGCGAATGGCGCACCGCCCACAGGCGGATGGTGTAGGCGTGGCGCGAGCGCCGGTTGGGCGAGACGCCCGCCGGGGTAAAGGCGCCGGTGGCGGCCTTTTTCGCGGGCGCGGCGTTGCCGGGTTTCGGGTCAGCCATCTTCGCGGCCTCCGGCCTTGACGAGCGCCACGAGGCGTTCGCGGTCATAGGCTTCCTCGAGTTCGGCGACGGCCCTGTCGGCCTCCGCCTCCAGATCGTCGGAAACCGGAACCGGATCGGCCTTGCGCCATTCGGCGAGGTAATCGCCGGATTCGGCGGCGCCGGTGCGCATCGCGGCCATGTCGATGGCCTCGGTAAAGCGCAGCGACAATTCGCGTTTTGCCGATTTGCGGCCCTGCTTGATGATGACCTGCGCGGGGATATCCCGCCAATAGACGACGATGCGGTCGGCCATGCCTTGCGAACTCCTGTTTGAAGCACATTGCACGCGCCGCGCGGCGTTGACTTGGCTCGGCACGACGTCGCACAAGATCAAATACGACGCCGTTGAAATTTACCAGATACCTTTGCTCACGCCATTGCGGATCCAGGTCCAGATTGCGGGATTGTCATGCATGGCGGAAGGGCCTTGCGGACGCTTCAGCGCCAGATTGCCGGTGAGCGCGTCCTCGACGGCCTTGATGGCGAAAGGCACGGCAATCGCCGTCAGCAGCAGCGGATAGGTCAGCATCGAATCGCTTTTCGCCGGGACCGTCCGCACCTCGTACAGCGTGTCGCCGGTGTCGACCCCGGCATCGACCAGATGCAGCGTCGCGCCGAAATTGTCCGGGTCGCCCTTGGCCAGCGCCCAGTAGCCGCCGCACTGGCCGCGATACATCGGATTGATGCCCGCATGCAGGTTGATCACGGGGCAGCGGATTTTCGCCAGCGTGGCCTTCGACAGCAGGCGGCAGCCGACGGTGAGAATCACCGCCGGGTTCAGTTCGGCGATGGCGGCGTGGCAGGCGGGGTCGTTCAGCGAGGGAACGGCGATGGTTTTCACGCGGGAATCCGGTTCGGCCGAATAGCCATAGGCCGCCAGGATTTCCGCCGAGCGCCTGCGCAGCGCCGACTTGCCGAGCCGCGAGACGATCATGGTGGCAAGCTGGCCGAGCGCGGCCAGCCAGCCGGCGCGGCGGGCGCGGCGGCGCACCAGCGCGGCCTTGGATTCCGGCTGCTCCTGAATGACGGCCAGACCAGCGAAGCGCGCCGACAGTGCATTGATGACGATTTGCGGATTGGCGCCGCCCGCCGTCATGACGACGATGCTGGGCGTGCGAAGGTTTTCAGGCTCTCTCATGCCGCCATTCTGGCGGCGGAGGGTTGAAAATGCCTTTATGCCCGTTTTTCTTTCGCGGCGGCCATCAGCTCGTTTTCGAGGTCGCCATAGCCGGTATGGCGGTATTCATAGGTGAGGCCGAGATACTCAGCGGCTTCCCGCGCCTTGGCCTGCAAGGCCTTGTCCTCGATCTGCGACAGGTAGATCAGCCGGGTGTAATTGCCGAAATACATTTCCTTCAATTCCGGATGCCGGTCGAGCCCGAGCGGCTGGATGACGAAGGCTTCGAACTGGCGGGCAAGGAAATCGGTGAGGTAGAAGGCCGTCACATCGTCTTCCCATGTCGCGGAAAATTCCGTGTTGCCGGTGAAGAAGGAATAACAGTGCGGACCGCTCAGGCGCTCGATCCCCTCGCGCTCGCAGATCTTGTCGATCGCCCCGCCGGTGCCGCAATCGGCATAGCCGATGAAGATGCGCGAAGCGCCGTTCGAGCGCGCCTCGGCGATCGCGGCATCGAGGCCGGGGGCGATTTTCTGGGGATGGGCGTGCCAAATGGCGGGAAGACAGGTCAGCTCGATATGATCGAGGCCGTTGATTTTGGTGATGGCGAGGATTTCGCGGGCGATGGCGCCGCAGGCGATCACATGAACTTTACCGGCGCTCATGCGTTTAGCGGCTGAAACCGGTTTGCCGGGTTCGATGTTTCGATCCGTTTCCATCAGAAGAGGGCTCCACCAATGGCGTTGCAAAATCTTTCGAAAATCGTTCTGTGCTGCCTCGGCCTCGCGCTGCTGACATCGTGCGGCAATACGATCCGGGGCATAGGCAAGGATACCGCCAACGCCGTGGATGCCACCCAGGATGCGGGCCGCAGCATCGACAGGGCTGCCCAGTGAGATGATGACCCGGCGGCGCAATTTCCATGCGCCGCCGGATTTTCTTGAAGCTTAGCTCTTGCCGCCGAGCTGGTTGTGCTTGCGGCGAACGTATTCCTTGGCGGTTTCCACCGCGATCGCGGCATCGCGGCAATAGGCGTCGGCGCCGATGGCCTTGCCGAATTCCTCGTTCAGCGGCGCGCCGCCGACGAGAACCACGAAATCGTCGCGCACGCCCTTTTCCTTCATCGTGTCGATCACGACCTTCATGTAGGGCATGGTGGTGGTGAGCAGGGCCGACATGCCGAGGATATCCGGCTGCTCGCGCTCCAGCGCGTCCAGATAGTTCTCGACCGGGTTGTTGATGCCGAGGTCGATGACGTCGAAGCCCGCGCCTTCCATCATCATGCCGACGAGGTTCTTGCCGATGTCGTGAATGTCGCCCTTGACGGTGCCGATCACCATCTTGCCAAGCTTCGGCGCGCCGGTGGCGGCGAGAAGGGGGCGCAGGATGAACATCCCGGCCTTCATGGCGTTGGCCGAGAGCAGCACTTCCGGCACGAACAGGATGCCGTCGCGGAAGTCGATGCCGACGATGCGCATGCCTTCGACCAGCGCTTCGGTGAGGACGTCATAGGGCGCCCAGCCGCGTTCGAGAAGGATTCGCGTCCCTTCCTCGATTTCTTCCTTCAGGCCGTCATACAGGTCGTCATGCATCTGCTGCACGAGTTCGTCGTCGGAAAGGTCCGCGAGGATGATTTCGTCGTCTGACATTTGGTGTTCCCGCTGCTGAGATTGCGTGCAAATCGCGCTTCGCGACCTTGCCTCATTCATTGTTAAACCTCAATCGCCCCGAACCTGTTTTCGAAAGCGACGTTCCCATGAGAAAAAAACGACGGCGGCGTTTCCCGGCGCCCGAAAGCGGCCATGTCTGCCTTGCGCAATTGCGTGGCGCATTGAGGAAGGTTCCACGGGTGAAATCGGGTAGCATGATGCTATAAGGATGAAGCGCGGTTGGCGCGAGAATGAGGAAGCATCATGGATGATATGACTGAACAGACGGCATCGTCGAACGAAGGCGGCGCACGCCGTTCCCGCGAGGGCCGTGGAGCGGCGGCACGCCGCGCATCGCGCACCGGCGGCGGTCCGGGCCCGTCGCTTCCCTATATCCAGCGCAAGATTCCCGTCTACGAGGTGCTGGACGAGGAAGGGCTTCAGCTCATCGAGCGCAATGCCGACACGGTTCTGGAAGAGATCGGCATCGAATTCCGCGATGACGCCGAGGCGCTGGAGCTGTGGCGCCAGGCTGGCGCCGATGTACGCGGCGAGCGGGTGCATTTTCCGCGCGGGCTCTGCCGCGAGCTTTTGAAAACCGCGCCGAAGGAATTCACCTGGCATGCCCGCAACCCCGAGCGCAATGTGCGCATCGGCGGCAATGCCACCGTCTTCGCCCCGGTCTACGGCCCGCCCTTCGTGCGCGACCTCG
>JBDHTA010000016.1:0-35554 GCA_039808465.1 Rhizobiaceae bacterium
CTCGTCGGCACGGCGGGGCTGGCGCCCACCATGGCGGCGGCCCGGCGCGGCGCCGATATCGCGCTCGCCAACAAGGAATGCCTGGTCACGGCGGGCGACCTGTTCGTGCAGGCGGTGAAACAGGGCGGCGGGCGGCTGATCCCCGTCGACAGCGAGCACAGCGCCATCTTTCAGTCGCTGGACGAGAGCCAGCGGCACGCGCTGGAGCGCATCATCCTCACCGCCTCCGGCGGCCCCTTCCGCACCTGGACGCGGGAGCAGATGGCGGCGGTGACGGTCGCCATGGCGCGGGCGCATCCCAACTGGTCGATGGGACTGAAGATCTCGGTCGGCAGCGCCTCGATGTTCAACAAGGCGCTGGAAATGATCGAGGCGAAGCATCTGTTCGATGTGACGCCGGAGCAGATCGAGGTGATCGTGCATCCGCAATCGATCGTTCATTCCATGGTCGGTTATGCTGACGGGTCGGTGATGGCGCAGCTTGGCTGCCCGGACATGCGCACCGCCATCGGTTATGCGCTGACCTATCCCAAGCGCCCGGCGCTGAATGTCGAGCGGCTGGATTTTGCGAAGCTGGCGCGGCTCGATTTCGAAGCGCCCGACGAGGCGCGCTTCCCCTCGCTGCGGCTGGCGCGGCTGGCGCTGACGCGCGGCGGCACGCAAGGGGCGGTGCTGAACGCGGCCGAGGAAGGCGCGTTCCAGGCCTTCGTGGAAGAGAAGATCGGCTTTCTCGACATGGCCGAAATCGTCGAGGAGGTGATGGAGGCAATGCGCGGCAACATCGCCGCGCCCGATATCGAAACCGTCTTCGCTGCCGATGCGGAAGCCCGCCGCCGCGCCATGGAAGCAGCAACGCGGCTTGTCGCGATCCGCGCATGAAAAGGCCGCGCTTTTCTCAAAGCGCGGCTCTCTTTCTCGAAATCCGGACGGATTGCCCGTGACCGTCAGGCGACGGCCCGGGCGAGGGCACAGTGCGACCAGAGCTGGTGCAGCGCGTCGACCAGATGCTCCATGTCGGCATCGGAATGCAGCGGCGTCGGCGTGAAGCGCAGGCGCTCGGTCTTGCGCGGCACGGTCGGATAGTTGATCGGCTGCACATAGACGCCGTAGCTGTCGAGCAGGATATCGGAAATCCATTTGCACTTGGCGGCGTCGCCCACCATGACGGGCACGATATGGCTCTGATTGCCGACATGCGGAATGCCGGTCCTGTCGAGCAGGCCGCGCAGCATGCGCACGCGCTCCTGATGGCGGGCGCGCTCGATCTGGCTCGCCTTGAGGTGGCGGATCGAGGCGAGCGCGCCAGCGGCAAGCGCTGGTGGCAGCGAGGTCGTGAAGATGAAGCCCGACGCAAACGAGCGGATGAAATCGCACATGGCGGCGGACCCGGCGATATAGCCGCCCATCACGCCAAAGGCCTTGGCGAGCGTGCCCTCGATGATCGTCAGCCGCTGCATCAGCCCTTCGCGCTCGGCGATGCCGCCGCCGCGCGGGCCGTACATGCCGACGGCATGGACTTCGTCGAGATAGGTCATCGCGCCGTATCTGTCGGCGAGATCGCAGATTTCCTTGATCGGGGCGATATCGCCATCCATGGAATAGACGGATTCGAAGGCGATCAGTTTTGGCGCGGCCGGATCGGCGGCGGCGAGCTTGGCTTCCAGATCGGCGAGATCGTTATGCTTCCAGATCACCCGCTCGCATTTGCCGTGGCGGATGCCCTCGATCATCGAGGCGTGGTTCAGCGCGTCCGAGAAGATGATCAGGCCGGGAATGCGCTGGCCGAGCGTGCCGAGCGTCGCCCAGTTGGAGACGTAGCCGGAGGTGAAGATCAGCGCGGCTTCCTTGCCGTGCAGGTCGGCCAGTTCCCGTTCCAAGAGCACATGGTAATGGTTGGTGCCGGAAATATTGCGGGTGCCGCCCGCGCCCGCGCCGCATTCGTCGATGGCCGTCTTCATCGCCTCGACCACGGCCGGGTGCTGGCCCATGCCGAGATAATCGTTCGAACACCAGACGGTGACATCCTTCTCGCCATCGCCGCCATGGCGGGTGGCGCGGGGAAAGCTGCCGCGATGGCGGGCGAGATCGGCGAAAACCCGGTAACGGCCTTCCTTGTGAAGTTCGTCCAGTTCGCCCTTGAAAAATGCTTCGAAATCCATGCTTGCGCTCCGCGAGCTGAGGGGCATCCGCCGGTTTGCGAGCCACGCCGCATTCGGCAAGATGCACCAGTTTAGAACCGTTATTGATTTCCGCGCGCCATGGCGTCAACCCCTTGGGCCGGAAATCCTGCCGTCCTGCGGCAAAAGGCCCGTGGCGGGGTTCTAGCCTGTCCGTCCCGGTTTGAAATTGACGGAAATCAAATGACTGCCGCAGGGCAGGCCGATCGAATAAATTCCGGGGCGCAACCGTTTGATAATTATCCGCATCGGGAGACCGCAAAATTTCGCCGGGATCAGTGGACATCCCGCATTTCGGCTCTATCATCCTTATCCGACGTCACTGCCTTTTCGGGCCGTTTGCGGGCGGGGGTGACGAGGGAGGCAAAGGCTGGCGCCGCCGGTCCTTAACAACTGGAGAGATTTATGAAAAAGGCCATCGTGCTTTTGTTGGTTGGCTTGTCGGTTGCAAGCTGCACCCAGACTGAAAAAGGCGCCGGCATCGGCGCGGTTTCGGGCGCCATCATCGGCGGCGCCGTCACCGGTAATGTGCGCGGCGCAGCCGTCGGCGCGGCCATCGGCGGCGTTACCGGCGCGGTGATCGGCCATGTTTCCGAGCAGCCCGGCCAGTGCTACTATCGCGACCGTTACGGCCGCCGCTACATCGACGCCTGCCCGGGCGGCTATTGATTTCCGGCCCGGCCTGCCGGGTCTTCGGATTTTCACGCCCCGGATGCGCCTCGCATCCGGGGTTTTTCGTTGGATATGTTTCGAAAAAGACACGGGGCCGCCGCCTCCTGCCATCCTGGCGGCGGGTTTGCGCCGTTTCGCGCTTTCGTTGAATATTTTTTAGGGTTAATGTCCGCGTTAACGGCAGTGCAACGTCTTCGCTGTCATACTGGAGTTCTGAACGAATAGCCGTATGCCGAAAAACGTGTGTAAACCGAGTATGAGTATTGCGTATCGGAAGGCGACGACTGCGCTCACCATTGCCGCAGGCGCTTTGCTGTGCCCTTTCTCCGTGCAGGAGGCCTATGCCTTCAAACTGTTCGGCATCACCCTGTGGGGTGAGGAGGAACAGGCCGTCACCGTGATCGATCCCGTCACCTATACCGTGACGCTGGAAGCGCCCGGCGCTGACGAAGATCTGAAGGAGTCGCTGGAGCAGGCCTCGCATCTGGTGCAGGACAAGGACGATCCAGTCTCCGGTGATCTCGGCGTCGTCATCAAGGCGCGCGACGACCGCGACCGGCTGGTCGCCACCCTTTACGAGAAATCGCGCTATGGCGGCGTCGTCAAGGTGACGGTGAACGGCACCGATCTCGACGACCTGCCGCCCGCGCCGGATTTTCCGGGCAAGGGGCCGGTGCCGGTGACGGTGCGCGTCGAGCCCGGTCCGGAGTTCACGCTGGGGCGGGTCGAGTTCCGGGGCGATGCGGCGGGACGCGATCCGGCGGAATACGACCTCGTGCCCGGCGGCAGCGCCGGTTCGCTCGCCATCCTGAAAGCGGGCGACCGCATCGTCGCCGATCTGCGCAATGAGGGCAGGCCGCTTGCCAAGCTGAAGGAGCGCGGCGCCGTCGCCGATCACGACCGCCACACCGTCGACGTGGTGCTGGATGCGGAGGGCGGGCCGATTGCGCCCGTCGGCAATGTCGGCGTCTCCGGCCAGCAAAGCGTCGATCCCGATTTCATCCGCCGCTATGCGCGGCTGAACGAGGGCCAGCCGTTTTCGCCCAAGCAGATGCAGAAGGCCGGCGAACGGCTGCGCAAGCTCGGCGTGTTTTCCTCCGTCACCATCAAGGAAGCGACGGCGCTCGCGCCGGATGGCAGCATTCCGGTCGGCATCACCGTGTCGGAAGGCAAGCACCGCTATTTCGGCGTCGGCGCGCAATATTCCACCACCGACGGTTTCGGCGTGCAGGGCTATTGGGGGCATCGCAACCTGTTCGGGCAGGCGGAATCGCTGCGTCTGGAAGGCGCGGTGTCGCGCATCGGCGAGGCGTCGTCCGTGGAAGGCATGGATTATTCGGCGGGCATCATCTACGCCAAGCCCGGCTTCTGGAAGCCGGAGGCGACGCTGAATGCCAGCCTGAAGGCCAAGGCCGAGCATCCCGACACCTATGAAGCCAAGACGGTGACGGCGGCGGCGGGAATTTCCTACGAACTCAGCGATTTCGATACGCTGTCGGCGGGAGGCGAAATCAGCTATGCCGACACCACCGACGCCTTCGGCGACCATAAATACCTGACGGTGTCGATCCCGCTCGAATATGTGCGCGACACCCGCGACGACAAGCTGAACCCGACCGAGGGCTATCGCGCCAGCGTGAACGTCAAGCCGAGCTATGAAATGCTGCACGGGTCGGTGTTCAGCAGCTTCGAGGGTTCGATCAGCGGCTACAAGTCGCTTGGCGAGGACGATCGCGTGGTGATGGCGGCCAAGGTTTCGGCGGGCACCATCGTCGGCGGCGGCAGCCTGGAAAACATTCCGACCACGCGGCGCTTCTATGCGGGCGGCGGCGGCTCGGTGCGTGGCTATGCCTATCAGGAAATCAGCCCCTACAACGCGGCGGGCGATGCCACCGGCGGCCGCTCCTATGTGGTCGCCTCGGCGGAAGCGCGTGTGAAGATCACCGATACGATCGGCGTCGTGCCTTTCGTCGATGTCGGCACCGTCTCGGACTCGATGGCGCCCAATTTTTCCGATACACGCATCGGCGCGGGTGTCGGCCTTCGTTACGCAACCCCGTTCGGGCCGATCCGGCTCGATGTCGCCGTGCCCTTGAACAAGTATGACGGCGGCAGCAGTTATGGCATTTATGCGGGAATCGGGCAGGCGTTCTGATTCGCGACGCCATTTTTCGCCCAGTGCCAAAAACAGGGCCAGCGCCAACAACAGGGATTGCCGCCAGTTATGACGACCGTCTTTCGCATCATCAGGATTCTGGCGCGGTTTTTCGGCTATGCGCTGATCGCGGCCGTCTGCGTGGTGGTGCTGGCGCTGCTGTTCGTCGGCTTCACGCCGGTTGGCGCGCGGCTTGCCGCCGATCAGGTGTCGAAACTCGTTTCCACGCCCGACCAGACCGTGACGCTCGGCACGCCCTCCGGCCTGCTGAGCGGCCATCTGCGGCTGGACAGCATCGTGGTCTCGGATACCAAAGGCCCGTTTGCCGAGGTGCGCGATCTGGCGGTTGACTGGTCGCCGCTGGCGCTGCTGACCGCCACCTTCAAGGCGGAGCAGATCGCGGCCGGTTCCGTGCAGGTCTTGCGCCCGCCCGTCGTGACCGAGCCGCCGAAGGAAAGCTCCGGCGGCGGCCTGCCGGTCGCGATCCGCGTCGAGCGCCTGCAACTGCCCGATATCCGGCTCGGCAAGGAACTGGCCGGGAACGATTATGCGCTGGCCGCCAAGGGTTCGCTGGCCGCCGACCGCGACACCATCGAGGCGCAGCTCGACGTCAACCGCGCCGATGTTCCGCAGGCGGGCGCGCAGGTCTCCTTCGAATTCGCGCCCGCCGACAACCGGCTCGTGCTGGACGCCAAGGTGCAGGAACCGCAGGGCGGGCTGATCGCCGGGCTGCTGCGCCTGCCGAACCAGCCTGCCGTCGCCTTCGATATTTCGGGCGAGGGGCCGCTGTCGGACTGGGCGGGCAAGATTTCCGCCGCCCTTGACGGGCAGCCGGTGCTCGCCGTCGACGGACGCCACCAGCAGGCGGCGGATGGCTCGCGCCGCGTCGCCGTCAAGGGCGGCGGCGATGTGGAATCGCTGTTGCCGCCCGCTTTCCGGCCGCTGTTTGCCGGTCAGACCGCCATCGATCTTGCCGCAGCGCTCGGCACGGATGGGCGCATCGCCATCGAAAACGGCCATGTCGCCACCGGCAGCTTCGATCTGACCGCTTCCGGCGCCTTCGATCCGGCGGGTGACAATTCGCTGAGCGCGACCCTGCTCGGCATCAATGGCCCCATCGATTTCCGCTGGCCGCTGGACAATGGCGAGGCGCGGGCGCTGATCAGCAATGCGACCCTTTCCGTGCAGGGGCAGGCGAGTGCTGCGAAACTCGCTCTCAACGCCGATCTCGCTTCGGTGGATGTGCCGCAGGCGCATCTCGGCGGGATTGCCGTCGAGGCGCAAAGCGATGCCTTCGACCTGACGAACAGCGCGGGCCGCATCGATACAAGGCTGAATGTCGAGCAGACCCGCTTCGCCAGCGCCGATCTCGACCGCGCCGTGCGCGGGCCGATCACGCTGACGGCTCCGGTGACACTTGCCGGTGACGAGGTGCGTTTCGAGCCGCTGTCGCTGGAAAGCGGCAGCCTTGGCGGCACGGTATCCGGCCGCTACGATCTGGCGGAGAAAACGCTGGCCGCCGCCTTCAAGCTGTTTGCCGTGCCGGGCGTGCTGCCGCCTGCCGTCGCGGAAAAATTCACCAAGACCATCGCGGCCGAAGGCAATGTCACGGCCACCATCGGCGGGGCGACGCAGCTTTCCGATCTCGTCGTCACCTCGAATGCGGTCGAAGCCAGCGGCTCGCTGTCGCTCTCGGCGGATCAGGCGATCGAGGCGGCGCTGAAGGGGCGGCTGCCCGATCTCGGCCTGTGGATGGCGGATGCTAGGGGGGCCGCGACTTTCGATCTTTCGGCCAGCGGGCCGCTCGACGCGCCTGCGGTGAAGGTGAGCCTTGCCGCGCCAAAAGCCAATCTTGGCGGCCAGGCCGTTACCGATCTCACGGTTTCGGCGGATGGCACCGCCGACATGAAAGCGCCGGTCGCGACGCTGTCCGGCACCGGCTCCATCGGCGGCCAGCCGATCCATATCGACGCCAGCCTCGATGGCAAGGGCGGCGCCATCGCCATTCCGGCGCTGAAGGTCGCTGTCGGCAAGAACCGCATCGACGGCACGCTGAATTTCAATCCGCAATTCCGCCCGCAGGGCAGGCTTAGCTTCGACCTGCCCGATCTCGGCCTGATCGCGGCCTTGGCCGGGCAGAAGGTTTCCGGCGACCTCAAGGGCGCGGTCGATCTCGCCGCCGATGGCGAGCGCATGAGCGCCGTGGTGAAGGCGTCCGGCGGTGGCATCCGCCGCGACGGCCTGTCCATCGTCAGGCCGGTGATCGACCTCAAGGTGAACGATGTCGCCAGCCTTTCCGCCGAAGGCTCCGTCAAGGCCGAGCAGATCGTTGCCGGGGAAAACCGCATCGCCGGGCTGGCGCTGACGGCGCGGCAGGATCAGGGCCGCACGGATTTCAACCTCAAGGCCAATTATGACGGCGCGCCCGCCGTGGTTTCCGGCAATCTGCGCAACCAGAACGGCGCGTGGACCATCGGTCTCGACCAGTTTTCCGCCGCCCCGCGCCGCATACCGCTGAAGCTGGACAAGCCGAGCGTCATCCGCTTCGAAAACGGCAATGTGCGCCTCACCGATCTCGGCATCCGCGCGGGCAGCGGCTTGATCGCCATCACCGGCAATAGCGGCAGCGGCCTGTCGCTGGATGCCCGCATCAGCAACCTGCCCGCCAATCTTGCCGATGCGCTGGTGCCGTCCTTGGGGGCGGAAGGCGTCATTTCTGGCACGGTGGCGGTGCGCGGCACGCCCGCCGCGCCGCAGGTGGATTACAAGCTCGCCTGGAGCAAGGCCGCGCTGGCGCAGACGAAATCGGCGGGCGTGGCCGCCTTCGACATCAAGGCCGACGGGCGTTTCGCTAACAATGTGCTGCGCATCGATACGGGGCTCAGCGGCGCGGGCGGGCTGGCGCTGAACGGCGGTGGCACGGTGGGCGTGGCGGGCAACCAGCCGCTGTCGCTCGCTTTCAAGGGCACGCTGCCTTTCTCGCTGCTGGCGGGGCAGACTTCGGCGCAGGGGATAGACCTGCAAGGCTCGGCCCGCGTGGATCTGACTATCGGCGGCACGGCCTCGGCGCCGCGGATCGGCGGCAGCATCACCGCCGACAAGGCGCGGCTGATCGATGTGCGCCGCAACGTGGCGCTGAACGATCTCGGGCTGACGGTGAATTTCGACCGGGAATCGGCGACGATCTCGCGCCTGTCGGGCAGGCTGGCGCAGGGCGGCGGCATTTCCGTCACCGGCCGCGTCGGCATCGCCCCCGGCAGCAATTATCCCGCCGACCTGACGGTGAAACTGGACAAGGCTGCCTATGTCGACGGGCAGATCGTGTCCACCGTGGTCAACGGCACGCTGACCCTGACCGGGCCGCTTCTGTCGGGACCGGTTCTCGGCGGCACGCTGACGCTCGGCAAGACCTCGATCACCGTGCCGGAAAAGCTGCCCGCCTCGTTGTCGGAAATCGACGTCAAGCACAAGAACGCGCCCGCGAAGGTGCGCGCGCAGGAAAAGCAGATCAAGCGCGACGAGGGCGGCGGCGATACCGGCACGCAATCCTCCATCGGGCTCAACGTCACCATCGAGGCGCCGTCGCGGATTTTCGTGCGCGGGCGCGGCATCGATGCGGAACTGGGCGGCTCGCTCACCATTCGCGGCACCGCCTCCGAGCCGATCATTTCCGGCGGCTTCGAGATGCGGCGCGGGCGCATGGTCGTTCTCAACAAGCGGCTGGATTTCACCAATGGCAAGATCGGCTTCGGCGGCTCGATGACGCCGACGCTGGACATGGCGGCGACCAATGTGTCGGGGGCGACGACGATCACCGTGTCGGTCACCGGCGCGGCCAACGATCCCGCGATCAGCTTCTCCTCGTCGCCTGCGCTGCCGCAGGATGAAATTCTGGCGCAGCTCATCTTCGGGCAATCGATGTCGAAGCTGTCGGCCTTGCAGATCGCCCAGCTTGCCGATGCCGCCAGCCAGCTGGCGGGCGGGCGTTCCACCTCGCTGTTCCAGTCGCTGCGCTCCAAGCTCGGCGTCGACGATCTTGACATTTCCACCGACGAGAAGGGCGAGGCGCGGGTTTCGGCGGGCAAATACCTCAACAGCCGCACCTATATCGAATTGCAGGGCGGCGGCCAGTCCGGCGGCAAGGCGGTCATCAACCTCGATGTCGGGCGCGGCGTGAAGCTGCGCGGCGAAGCGGGCGGCGATGGCGAGGGCGCTGCGGGTATTTTCTACGAACGGGAATATTGAGGGCGGTTGCGCCGCCCCTCATGCGGTTGCCTATTTCCCGCGGGGTGGGAAGGCAGGCGTATGTAGAAAACCCCCTCTGCCTGCCGGCATCTCCCCCACAAGGGGGGAGAAGGTTAAAGGCTTGCTTTTCCCTTGATTCTTGAATGCCGAGGATGCCGCAGGTTAAGTCCCTCCCCCTTGTGGGGAGGGATTTAGGGAGGGGTCTTTACCTCTCATATGCGATTGCCTTCCTCAGCCAAGAAGAGGGCAAAGGGCGAACGGTCAGCAAAAAGATTGCTGTCAGGCGCGCATCGGCTCGGGCGGGGCGGGACGTTTGATCCGGCTTGCGGCTTCCAGCACCAGGGGATGAAACCCTTCCTGGCCCTGATCGATCATCTCGAAGAACTGGCGGCGCATGCGCTGCTCCCAGAACTTGTTGATATGACTGGCGATCCCGTCGATCTGTTCGTCTTCCGGCTGGGAGTCGAAGAAGGTGGCGATCTGGTTTGCCATGCGGATCAGCCGGTCCTGCGTGCTGGCGTGCGATTCCGTGTCATGGGACATGTCATGCGACATCGGTGGTCACTCCCGGAAGAATGCGGTGACGATGGGTGAAAATCTCGAAATCGGGGCCGCGCGCCAGCGCCACCAGCGTCATGCCCGCCGCGCCGGCCGTGCGCAGCGCCAGCGCCGTCGGGGCGGAAATGGCGATCAGCGTGCCGGTGCCCAAGATCGCCGCCTTCTGCACCATCTCCACCGACAGGCGGCTGGTGACGACGACGGCGCCTTCATGACCGGAGCGCCCGGCGGCGAGCACCGCGCCGCAGAGCTTGTCGAGCGCATTGTGGCGGCCGACATCCTCGCGCACGGCAATCAGCCCCTCGCCGGGAATGAAGAAACCGGCGCCATGCACGGCATGCGTCCGGTGGTGCAGCGGCTGGCTGGCATTGAGGGCGGCCGTCGCCTCGGCGATTCCGGCGAAGGAGAGAGAGAGCGCCGCCGCCGAAACATCCGGCACGGCGCGGGTGGCCTGCTCGATGGATTCGATGCCGCAAAGGCCGCAGCCGACCGGACCGGCCATATGGCGGCGGCGGACGCGCAACGCGTCGGCGGCGTTATCGGCGAGCGTGATCTGCACGTCGATGCCGTCGCCCGCTTCCACGGCTTCGATGGCGGCGATCTCGCCCGCGCTGCGGACGATGCCTTCCGTGAGGCTGAAGCCGAGGGCGAAATCGGTGAGATCGGCGGGCGTCGCCATCATCACCGCATGGGTGGAGCCGCCATAGGAGAAGGCGATCGGCACCTCCTCCGGCACGCTGCGCGCGCCTTCCCGCAACAATCCGTCGCGACGGGAAAGGCGGGGCGCATCGGCGGTGGTGGCGTATCCTGTCATGACTATCCGATCATGGTTATTCGGCGGCTTCCAGCTTGCCCGCGATGCGGCGCGACTGGCGGGCCTGCTCGTCATATTCCACCTGCCAGTCGGACGGGCCGTTGGAAGGCGAAATCTGCACCGCCGTCACCTTGTATTCCGGGCAGTTGGTCGCCCAGTCGGAGAAATCGGTGGTGATGACGTTGGCCTGCGTGCCGGGATGGTGGAAGGTGGTGTAGACCACGCCCGTCGCCACCCGGTCCGTGACCAGCGCCCTCAGCGTCGTATCGCCGGAGCGGCTGGAGAGCCGCACCCAGTCGCCGTCGCGCACGCCGCGCAGCTCGGCGTCGTGCGGATGGATTTCCAGCCGGTCCTCCGCATGCCAGACGGTGTTTTCCGTGCGCCGCGTCTGGGCGCCGACATTGTACTGGCTGAGAATGCGGCCGGTGGTCAGAAGCAGCGGGAAGCGCGGGCCGGTGCGCTCGTCGGTCGCGACATATTCGGTGCGGATGAACTTGCCCTTGCCGCGCACGAAGCCGTTGGTATGCATGATCGGCGAGCCCTGCGGCGTCTTTTCGTTGCAGGGCCACTGCACCGAGCCCATCTTTTCCAGATAATCGTAGGAGACCAGCGCGAAGCTCGGAGTGGTCGCGGCGATCTCGTCCATGATCTGCGAGGGATGGGTGTAGTTCCAGGCAAGGCCCATGGCCTGCGCCAGCTTCTGCGTCACTTCCCAGTCGGCATAGCCGTTCTTCGGCGTCATGACCTTGCGCACGCGGTTGATGCGGCGCTCGGCATTGGTGAAGGTGCCGTCTTTTTCGAGGAAGGTCGAGCCCGGCAGGAAGACATGGGCGTAATTGGCGGTTTCGTTGAGGAAGAGATCCTGAACGACCACGCATTCCATGGCCGCGAGACCGGCGGCGACATGCCGCGTATCGGGGTCGGACTGGAGAATGTCCTCGCCCTGAATGTAGAGCCCCTTGAAGCTGCCGTCGACGGCGGCATCCAGCATGTTGTTGATGCGCAGGCCCGGCTCGTTGGAGAGCGTGACGCCCCACATCTTCTCGAAGATCTCGCGGGTGGCATCGTCGGCGACATGGCGGTAACCCGGCAGCTCATGCGGGAAGGAGCCCATGTCGCAGGAGCCCTGCACGTTGTTCTGGCCGCGCAGCGGGTTCACGCCGACGCCCGGACGGCCGATATTGCCGGTGACCATGGCAAGGTTGGCGATCGCCATCACCGTGGTCGAGCCCTGGCTGTGCTCGGTGACGCCGAGGCCGTAATAGATGGCGCCATTGCCGCCGGTGGCATAGAGGCGGGCGGCGCCGCGCACCAGATGGGCGGGAACGCCGGTAAAGCTTTCCGTCGCTTCCGGGCTGTGGCGCTCCTCGGCGACGAAGGCGGCCCAGTCCTCGAATTCCGACCAGTCGCAGCGCTCGCGGATGAAGGCTTCGTTGGCCAGCCCCTCGGTGACGATGACATGCGCCAGCGCCGTCATGACCGCGACATTGGTGCCGGGCTTCAGCGGCAGGTGCCAGGCGGCCTCGATATGCGGCGACTTCACCAGATCGATGCGGCGCGGATCGATGACGATCAGCTTGGCGCCCTGGCGCAGCCGCTTCTTCATGCGCGAGCCGAACACCGGATGGGCGTCGGTCGGATTGGCGCCGATGACGATGACGACATCGCTATGCTCGATGGAATCGAAATCCTGCGTGCCCGCCGAGGTGCCGAAGGCCTGCCCCAGACCGTAGCCGGTCGGCGAATGGCATACGCGCGCGCAGGTATCGACATTGTTGTTGCCGAAACCGGCGCGGATCAGCTTCTGGACGAGATATGTTTCCTCGTTGGTGCAGCGCGAGGAGGTGATGCCGCCGACCGAATCGCGGCCATACTGGTATTGCAGGCGGCGGAATTCCGAGGCGACATGCGCATAGGCCTCCTCCCATGTCACCTCGCGCCAGGGATCGGTGACCTTTTCGCGGATCATCGGGTTGAGGATACGGTCCTTGTGCGTGGAATAGCCATAGGCGAAACGGCCCTTGACGCAGGAATGGCCGCGATTGGCCTGACCGTCCTTCCACGGCACCATGCGCACCAGCTCCTCGCCGCGCATTTCGGCCTTGAAGGAGCAGCCGACGCCGCAATAGGCGCAGGTGGTGACGACGGAATGTTCCGGCTGGCCGATCTCGATCACCGATTTTTCCGTCAGCGTTGCCGTCGGGCAGGCCTGCACGCAGGCGCCGCAGGAGACGCATTCGGAAGCGACGAAGGCTTCATGCATGCCGGGCGAGACGCGGCTTTCGAAACCGCGGCCCTCGATGGTCAGCGCGAAGGTGCCCTGCACTTCCTCGCAGGCGCGCACGCAGCGCGAGCAGACGATGCACTTGGCCGGATCATAGGTGAAATAGGGGTTGGATTCGTCCTTCGGCATCCACCTGGCGTTGATCTCGCCATTGTTGCGGGCGCGGACGTGATTGTCGCCTTCATAGCCATAGCGCACGTCGCGCAGGCCGACGGCGCCTGCCATGTCCTGCAATTCGCAATCGCCGTTGGCGGCGCAGGTCAGACAGTCGAGCGGATGGTCGGAGATGTAAAGCTCCATCACGCCGCGGCGGATATCCTTGAGACGGCCGGTCTGGGTGTGCACCACCATGCCGGGGGAAACCGGCGTGGTGCAGGAGGCGGGCGTGCCGTTGCGGCCCTCGATTTCCACCAGACAGAGGCGGCAGGAGCCGAAGGCGTCGACCATGTCGGTGGCGCAGAGCTTCGGCACCTGAATGCCCGCTTCCATGGAGGCGCGCATGACCGACGTGCCTTCCGGCACGGTGATCTCGCGGCCGTCGATGGTCAGCGTCACCTGTTTTTCCGAGCGGGAGGCCGGGGTGCCGTAGTCGATTTCAGGAACGAGCGACATGGACGTTACTCCGCAGCTTGGGCGACGGGCGCCGGTTTGAAATCCTCGGGGAAATGCGTCATGGCGCTCAGCACCGGATAGGGCGTGAAGCCGCCAAGCGCGCAGAGCGACCCGAACTTCATGGTGTTGCACAGATCGGTGAGCAGGGCGATATTCTTCTCCGGCTCGATGCCGCGCGCGATCCTGTCGGCGGTCTCGACGCCGCGCGTGGAGCCGATGCGGCAGGGGGTGCATTTGCCGCAGCTTTCGATGGCGCAGAATTCCATGGCGAAGCGGGCCTGCTTCAGCATGTCGGCGGTGTCGTCGAAGACGACGATGCCCGCATGGCCGATCAGCCCGTCGCGAGCGGCGAAGGCCTCGTAATCGAAGGGCGTATCGAACAGGGCGCGGGGGAAATAGGCGCCGAGCGGCCCGCCCACCTGCACGGCCTTGACCGGGCGGCCGCTCGCCGTGCCGCCGCCGATCCCGTCGATGATTTCGCCGAGGGTGAGGCCGAAGGCGGTTTCGAACAGCCCGCCATATCTGACGTTTCCGGCGATCTGCAAGGGAATGGTGCCGCGTGAGCGGCCCATGCCGAAATCGCGGTAGAAGGCTGCGCCGCGATCCATGATGATCGGCACCGAGGCGAGCGACAGCACGTTGTTGACGACGGTGGGGCGGCCGAGAAAGCCTTGCAGGGCCGGCAGCGGCGGCTTGGCGCGCACCACGCCGCGCTTGCCTTCCAGGCTGTTGAGCAGCGAGGTTTCCTCGCCGCAGACATAGGCGCCCGCGCCCGAACGCACTTCCATGTCGAAGGTATGGGCCGAGCCCATCACCGAGGGGCCGAGAATGCCCGCCTTGCGGGCGATGGCGATGGCGTCCTCCATCACGGCGATGGCGTGCGGATATTCGGAGCGGGTGTAGATGTAGCCCTTGGTGGCGCCGGTGGCGATGCCCGCGATCGCCATGCCCTCGATCAGCACGAAGGGATCGCCTTCCATGATCATGCGGTCGGCGAAGGTGCCGCTGTCGCCCTCATCGGCATTGCAGACGATATATTTGCGTTCGGCCTGCGCTTCCGCCACCGTCTTCCACTTGATGCCGGTCGGGAAACCCGCGCCGCCACGGCCGCGCAGGCCGCTGTCGGTCACTTCCCGGACGATCTCGGCGGGCGTCAGCGCGAGGGCGCGCTCCAGCCCCTTCAACCCGTCATGCCTGCGGTAATCGTCCAGCGACAGGGGATCGGTGATGCCGCAGCGGGCGAAGGTAAGGCGGGTTTGCCGACGCAGGAAAGGAATTTCCTCCGTCAGCCCAAGACAGAGAGGATGATCGGCGCCGGAGGCAAGGCCGGCATCGAACAGGCCGGGCACGTCCTTCGCCTTGACCGGGCCGTAGGCGACGCGGCCCCTGTCCGTCTCGACCTCGACCAGCGGCTCCAGCCAGATCATGCCGCGTGAGCCGTTGCGGACGATGCGGGCATCGAGACCGCGCGCGGCGATCTCGGCGGCCATCGCCGCCGCCACCTTTTCGGCGCCGAGCGCCAGCGCCGCGGCATCGCGGGGAATATAGATGGTAAGGGTCATCGGCGTGCCTCCGCAACGAGTTCGGCGGCGCTTTCGGCATCGACGCGGCCATGCAGTTCGCCATCGAGCATGGCGGCGGGCGCGCAGGCGCAGAGCCCGAGACAGAAGACCGGCTCCAGCGTTACCGCTCCGTCAGGCGTCGTCTCGTGAAAATCGATGCCGAGCAGCGCCTTGAAGCGCTCGGCCAGATCGTCCCCGCCCATCGACTGACAGGCTTCGGCGCGACAGAGTTTCAACACATGCCGCCCGGCCGGGTGGGCGCGGTAATAGTGGTAGAAGGTAACGACGCCGTGCACCTCGGCGCGCGACAGGTTCAGTTCGCGGGCGATCACCGGCAGGCTTTCCTGCGGCACATGGCCGAATTCGGCCTGAATGGCGTGCAGGATCGGCAGCAGCGGGCCTTCGAGCGCCTTCATTTCCGCGACGATCGCCAGCGTGCGCATTCCGGCGTCGCCGCCGACTTGGAGATTCATGGTTGGCCTCCCGGACCTTGGCAGTCCCGCGCCATGCGGAAAAGCCCGTTGACGCCTCGAAATTCTTCTTGCGGGAAGTGTGACAGGGAAGCGGGGCGCAATCAATAAGACAGATCCGTTGCGCGATAGAAAAATCCTATCAATCCATCCCGGTTTCGGAGAGGATCCGCGCCTCGTGCAGCAGGGCCGAGACCAGCGGCGTAAACGGTTCACGATAGGTCGCAACCAGACCGATGCGGTGGCGCGGCGCAGGCTCGGTCAGGGAAACTATACTGATTTCCTCATGAAATCCGAAGGAAAGGGCGAGATTGCGCGGCATGATGCTGGCCCAGTGCCCGGTCAGCACATGCGAGAACAGCACGATCATCGAATTCGATTCGAGCGAGGGCTGCACCTCGACGCCCGCCTCGGCGAAGTGGCGGTTGATGATGCGGCGGTTCTGCATGTCCGCCGTCAATAGGCAAAGGCTAATGCTGCCCGCCTCCTTCCACGTCACGCTTTCGCGATCCGCATAGGGGCTGCCCCGGGCGGTGACGAGGCAGTAGCGCTCTTCATAGAGGGGCACGCTGGTCACGCGGCCGAGCGGTTCGTTTTCGAGATAGGTCAGCCCGGCGTCGATCTCGAAATTTTCGAGCTGGCCGAGGATTTGCAGCGAATTGGCCGAAAGGATCGAGAAGGTGACGCCGGGGTGCTTTTTCTGGAAGGGGCCGGTCAGGCGCGGCACCAGCGCCAGCGTCGTCGGGATGGCGGCAAGGCGGATATGGCCGGACAGGCCGGTGCGGGCGGCGCGCATTTCCTCGCGCATGGTGCGGGCGTCGCCGACGATGCGCCGCGCCCATTCCAGCACCCGCTGTCCCTCCGGCGTCAGCCCCTGAAAGCGCGAGCCGCGATTGACCAGCACGACGCCGAGCTGCTCCTCCAGCTGCCGGATCGCCGCCGACAGCGTCGGCTGCGAGATGCCGAGTTCGGCGGCGGCTCTTGCGAAATGCCGCTCCCGCGCCAGCGCGATGAAATATTCGAGCTTGTCGATCATCCGGCCTCCGGGCGGCGATCAGCAGATCAACTGCCCGCCATTGACCTCGATCACCTGCCCGGTGATGTAGCCCGACAGGCTTTCGGCGGCGAGGAACAGATAGGCGGGGGCGCAATCCTCCGGCGTGCCGAGCCGTTGCAGCGGGATCGCCCTGCGCGTCGCCTCCAGCTTTTCCTGCGACGAATAGCGCTCGTGGAAATCGGTGGCGATGGTGCCGGGGGACACGCAGTTGACGCGGATGCCGAAGGGCGCAAGCTCCTTGGAGAGCGATTTCGAATAGGCGGAAACAAAGGCCTTGGCGCCGGAATAGATGCCGGAGCCGGGGCTGCCGCCGGTCAGCGCCGAGATCGACACGGTGTTGACGATGGCGCCGTCCGAGACCGCCTTCATCATCGGAATGAGGGCGCGGGTCACCTCCACCACCGAGGTCTGGTTGAGGCGCACCACGGTTTCATATTGCGCGCCGGTCAGCTCGTCGGAGGGAAAGCGGCCGACCATGGTGCCCGCATTGTTGACCAGCACATGCACCACGTCGAAGCGGTCCTGCACGGCGGACACGAAATCGCGAACGCCCTGCGTCTCCAGAAAATCGGCGGCGACCAGAAAGGCGCGGCGCTCCGCCTGCGCTTCCAGAAGGAAATCCGGCAGGTCGTCGGTGATCCTGCGCCCGACATGGACGACGGCATGGCCGCCGCAATCCAGAAACTGCCGCGCCACCTCCAGGCCGATGCCGCGCCCGGCCCCGGTGACGACGATATTCTTGCCTTCGAACAGCCGGGGGTGAAACATGGTTTTCTCCTCGCTTGCGGTTTTACTCTGCATGGCATCGCCGCCGGGAGCAACCGCGAAAGTGGCCGATTGCGCTATTTTCGCTTTGGCCTATTATGAAGAAAAACGAAAAACGGGGGAAGGCATGTTCCTGACGGGAAGACAGGCGGAAATTCTGGATATCGCCAAGGCAGAGGGCCGGGTTCAGGTCGAAGAACTGGCGGCGCGGTTTTCGGTGACGCCGCAGACCATCCGCAAGGATCTGAACGATCTGTGCGAGGGGCGGGCGCTGACCCGCATCCATGGCGGGGCGATCTTTCCCAGCGGCACCGAAAACGTCAGATACGAGGCGCGCCGCTCCATCGCCGCCAATGAGAAGCAGGCGATCGGCAGGGCGGCGGCGGCGCTGATTCCCGGCAATTCCTCGCTGTTCATCAATATCGGCACCACCACCGAATCGGTGGGCGAGGCGCTGATCGATCATCACGAATTGATGGTCATCACCAACAATATCAATGTCGCCAACCGCTTACGGCTGTTCTCCTCCATCGAGGTGGTGATCGCGGGCGGCGTGGTGCGCGGCTCGGATGGCGGCATCGTCGGGGAGGCGGCGGTCGATTTCATCCGCCAGTTCAAGGTGGACTACGCGGTGATCGGCGCCTCCGCCATCGATGACGACGGGGCGCTGCTCGATTTCGACTTTCGCGAGGTGAAGGTGGCGCAGGCGATCATCGCCAATGCCCGCCATGTCATTCTGGTGTCGGATTCCTCGAAGTTCGAACGCAACGCGCCGGTGCGCATCGGCCATCTTTCGCAGGTGAATACCTTCATCACCGACCGCTGCCCGCTGCCGTCGCTGCGCGCGATCTGCGCCGAACACGACGTCCGCCTGATCGAAACCGATCCGGAGCCGGTGAAAGAATAGCCTATTTTCGAAATTCATTCGTTTGACATTCGGAAAATTTTCGTTTTAACTGTCCTTGCTTTCGTGATTGCAACTGCATTGTGCAATGCGAAAATGTGGAGGGGCAGGAACAGTGGACGGGCAAGCGGTGTACGATCTTTTCGTCATCGGCGGCGGCATCAACGGCTGCGGCATCGCGCGCGATGCGGCGGGACGCGGATACAGTGTCGCCCTGGCGGAGATGAAGGATTTCGCTTCGGGCACGTCGTCTGCGGCGACCAAGCTCATTCACGGCGGCCTGCGCTATCTCGAGCATTACGAATTCCGGCTGGTGCGCGAAGCGCTGATGGAGCGCGAAGTGCTCTGGGCGATGGCGCCGCATATCATCTGGCCGCTGCGGTTCGTGCTGCCTTACCATAAGGGCGGCGTGCGCCCGGCCTGGCTGATCCGGCTCGGCCTGTTTCTCTACGATCATCTGGGCGGCCGCAAGCTTCTGCCGCCGACGCGCTCGCTCGACATGCGCCGCGATCCCGCGGGCAAGCCTTTGAAGCCGCTGTTCGACAAGGCTTTCGAATATTCCGACGGCTGGGTGGACGATGCGCGCATGGTGGTGCTGAACGCCCGCGACGCCGAGGACCGGGGCGCGGCCATCCTGCCGCGCACGGCGGTCGTTTCGGCGCGGCGCGAAAACGGGCTGTGGATCGTCGGCGTCAGGCAGGGCGAGGGCGGGCAGGTTCGCGAGATCGCGGCGCGGATGCTGGTCAATGCCAGCGGCCCCTGGGTCGACCGGGTGCTTTCGGAGGCGCTGGGGCGCAATGACGTGCACAATGTGCGGCTGGTGCAGGGCAGCCATATCGTCGTGCGCCGGAAGTTCGAGGGTGAGCGCGCCTATTTCTTCCAGAATCCCGATAACCGCATCATTTTCGCCATTCCTTACCAAAGGGATTTCACGCTGATCGGCACCACCGACCGCGATTTTACCGGCGATCCCCGCAAGGCGGCGATTTCCGCCGAGGAAACCGCCTATCTCTGCCGCGCCGCCAGCGAATATTTCGCCGAGCCGGTGCAGGAAAAGGATATCGTCTGGACCTATTCGGGCGTGCGCCCGCTGTTCGACGACGGCGCGTCCAAGGCGCAGGAGGCGACGCGGGATTATGTGCTGAAGCTGGAAGGCGAAGGCGGCGAGGCGCCGCTGCTGAATGTCTTCGGCGGGAAACTGACGACTTACCGTCGTCTGGCCGAGCATGCGCTGGAAAAGATCGGCGAGGCGATCGGGCAGAAGGGCGCGCCGTGGACGGCGGGCTCGCATCTGCCGGGCGGCGATTTTCCGCCCGCGGGTTATGAGGCGCAGGTTGCGGCGTTGAAGCGGGCTTACGCCTTTCTCGACGATGTCCATGCCCGGCGGCTCGTGCGTCTCTACGGCACGCTGGCCGTCCGGATGCTTGGGAACGCGCGCGGCCCGGCCGATCTCGGCCGTCATTTCGGCAGCGATCTCTATGAATGCGAAGTGCGCTGGCTGATGCAGCGCGAATGGGCCGTCAGCGCCGAGGACGTGCTGTGGCGGCGCACGAAGCGGGGCCTGCTGCTGAGCCGCGAGGAGGCGATGGCGCTGGACGAATACATGGCGGTGGCCGCGGCATCGGACGCGGCCTGAATTGCAGCCGCCGCGCGCGGTCGCCGAAGGTTTGAGGAGGCCTTGGGATTTCATGCTTGAATTGAAAAACGTGTCGAAGACGGTTGGCGGCGAGGTGCATATCCACCCGGCCAACCTCGTGCTGGAAAGGGGCTCGCTGAACGTGCTTCTCGGCCCGACACTCTCCGGCAAGACCTCGCTGATGCGGCTGATGGCCGGGCTCGACAAGCCGACCGGCGGCAGCATCCATTTCGACGGCAGGGATGTGACGGGCGTGCGCGTGCAGGACCGCAACGTCGCCATGGTCTACCAGCAGTTCATCAATTACCCGGCGCTGACGGTGTATGAAAACATCGCCTCGCCGATGCGCATCGCCGGAAAGGACGCCGCCACCATCGATCGCGAGGTGCGCAAGGCCGCCGATCTTCTGAAACTGACGCCTTACCTTCAGCGCACGCCGCTGAACCTTTCGGGCGGCCAGCAGCAGCGCACGGCGCTGGCGCGGGCCATCGTCAAGAATGCCAGCCTCGTTCTCCTCGACGAGCCGCTGGCGAACCTCGATTACAAGCTGCGCGAGGAATTGCGCGAGGAGCTGCCGCGCCTGTTCGCCGCCTCCGGGGCGATCTTCGTCTATGCGACCACGGAGCCTTCGGAAGCGCTGCTGCTCGGCGGCAATACGGCGGCGCTGTCCGAAGGGCGCATCACCCAGTTCGGGCCGACCATCGATGTCTACCGCCGCCCCGCCGATCTGACGACGGCGCGCACCTTCGCCGATCCGCCGCTCAACACCATCGATCTGGTGAAGCGCGGCGATGCCTTCATGCGTCATGACACCGAAGCTTTCGCGGTGCCCGCGCATCTGGCGGCGATGCCGGACGGGCCTGTCACCGTCGGCTTCCATCCGCACCATCTGTCGCTTTCGGCTGACGCGCCCGGCGCGCAGCGCATCAACGTGCGCACGCTGATTTCGGAAATCACCGGCTCGGAAAGCTTCGTGCACACCGAATTCGCCGGCGCACGCTGGGTGATGCTGGAAAAGGGCATTCACGACATCGAGCCCGACAGGGCAATCGATGTCTATCTGGATACGCGTCACCTGATGGCCTTTGCCGCCGACGGGCGGGCAATCGCCACGCGGGCGTGAGGGGAAGACCATGGCACGCATCGATCTCGATCATATCCGCCACGCCTACGGGCCGAAGCCTTCCTCGCCGAAGGATTACGCGCTGAAGGAAGTGCATCACGAATGGAGGGACGGCGGCGCCTACGCGCTGCTTGGCCCCTCCGGCTGCGGCAAGACCACGCTGCTCAACATCATCTCCGGGCTGGTGCAGCCGTCCGAAGGGCGCATTCTGTTCGATGGCGTCGACGTCACCAACCTGCCGACCGAAAAGCGCAACATCGCGCAGGTGTTCCAGTTCCCGGTCATCTACGACACCATGACCGTCTACGACAATCTTGCCTTTCCCCTGCGCAACCGGCATGTGCCCGCCGCCGAGATCGACCGGCGCGTGCGCGATATGCTCGACATGATCGACCTGTCGCATTGGGCCAACCGCAAGGCGCGGGGGCTGACGGCCGACCAGAAGCAGAAGATTTCGCTGGGGCGCGGCTTGGTGCGCAACGATGTCTCGGCCATCCTGTTCGACGAGCCGCTGACGGTGATCGACCCGCATATGAAATGGGTGCTGCGCTCGCAGTTGAAGCGCCTGCACCGCCAGTTCGGCTTCACCATGGTCTATGTCACCCATGACCAGACCGAGGCGCTGACCTTCGCCGACAAGGTGGTGGTAATGTATGAGGGCGAGATCGTGCAGATCGGCACCCCCGCCGAGCTGTTCGAAACGCCGAGCCACACCTTCGTCGGCTATTTCATCGGCTCGCCCGGCATGAACGTGCTGCCCGCCGCCGTCGAGGGACGGCAGGCGAGGATCGGCGATCAGGTGCTGGCGCTGGAGCATGCGCCTGTCATCGGCAATGCCGCGAAGATCGAACTCGGCATCCGCCCGGAATTCGTCCGTCTCGGGCGCGAGGGCATGCCGGTGGAGATCGTCAAGGTCGAGGATATCGGCCGCCAGAAGATCGTGCGCGCCCGGTTCGCCGGTCAGCCGCTCGCCATCGTCGTTCCCGAGGACGGCGACATTCCCGCGGATGCGCGGGTGACGTTCGATCCATCCGCCGTCAGCATCTATGCCGATAGCTGGCGCGCAGGCGCGGAGGTGTGAGGCCATGCAGAAAAGCTGGAACAACAAGGCGTGGTTTCTGGTGCTGCCGGTGCTGGTGCTTGTGGCGTTCTCGGCGGTCATTCCGCTGATGACCGTCGTCAATTATTCGGTGCAGGATACCTTCGGCAACAATGAATTCTTCTGGGCGGGCACCGACTGGTTCTCGGAAATCCTGCATTCGCAGCGCTTCTGGGATGCGCTGCTGCGCAACCTGATCTTCTCGCTGGTCATTCTCGCCATCGAAATTCCGCTCGGCATCTTCATCGCCCTCAACATGCCGAAGAAGGGGCTCGGCGTGCCGGTCTGCCTCGTGCTGATGGCGCTGCCGCTGCTCATTCCGTGGAATGTGGTCGGCACCATCTGGCAGGTGTTCGGGCGCGTCGATATCGGCCTGCTCGGGCGCACGCTGGCCGTGCTCGGCATCGATTACAATTATGTGCAGAGCCCGGTCGCGGCCTGGATTACCGTCATCGTCATGGATGTCTGGCACTGGACGAGCCTTGTCGTGCTGCTGTGCTATGCCGGTCTCGTCTCCATTCCGGACGCCTATTATCAGGCGGCGAAGATCGACGGCGCCTCGCGCTGGTCGGTGTTCCGCTACATCCAGCTTCCGAAGATGAACCGCGTGCTGCTGATCGCCGTGCTGCTGCGCTTCATGGACAGCTTCATGATCTATACCGAGCCCTTCGTCGTCACCGGCGGCGGCCCCGGCAATTCCACGACATTCCTGTCCATCGACCTCGTCAAGATGGCGGTCGGCCAGTTCGACCTCGGCCCGGCGGCGGCGATGTCCATCATCTACTTCCTGATCATCCTGCTGCTCTCATGGGTCTTCTATACCGTGATGACCAGCAGCGACGAGCAGGCGTGAGGAGGAGAGCCCCATGACCTCACAGGCAACCACCGTGACCCCGATCCAGACGAGTGCGGCCATCCGCGCTGACGCGAAAGCGGGCAGCAGCCGCAGCTTTTCCTGGCTGGTGCCGACGATTTACATCGTCTTCCTGATGCTGCCGATCTACTGGCTCGTCAACATGAGCTTCAAGACGAACACGGAAATCACCGGCGTCTTTTCGCTGTGGCCGCAGGATCCGACGCTGCGCAATTACAAGGTGATCTTCACCGATCCCGCCTGGTATAACGGCTATATCAACTCGATCATCTATGTGGTGCTGAACACCGTCATCTCGGTGCTGGCGGCGCTGCCCGCGGCCTATGCCTTCTCGCGCTACCGGTTTCTGGGCGACAAGCACCTGTTCTTCTGGCTCTTGACCAACCGCATGGCGCCGCCCGCCGTTTTCGCGCTGCCCTTCTTCCAGCTCTATTCGGCTTTCGGCCTGATCGACACGCATATCGCGGTCGCCATCGCGCATTGCCTGTTCAACGTGCCGCTGGCGGTGTGGATCCTCGAAGGCTTCATGTCGGGCGTGCCGAAGGAAATCGACGAGACCGCCTATATCGACGGCTATTCCTTCCCGCGCTTCTTCGTGAAGATCTTCATGCCGCTGATCGCATCCGGCATCGGCGTCGCGGGCTTCTTCTGCTTCATGTTCTCGTGGGTGGAGCTGCTGCTGGCGCGCACGCTGACCACCACCGACGCCAAGCCGATCGCCGCCACCATGACCCGCACGGTTTCCGCCTCGGGCATGGACTGGGGCGTGCTGGCGGCGGCGGGCGTGCTGACCATCATTCCGGGCGCGCTCGTCATCTATTTCGTGCGCAACTACATCGCCAAGGGCTTCGCCCTCGGGCGGGTATGACAGGGGAGGCGTGTCATGAACTTTTCGTGGATGGCATGGACGATGCCGACGGCGCTGTTCTTCATCGGCATCTTTCTTCTGATCGCAGCCATGGGCGTGTGGGAATATTTTTCGCCCGGCGGCAACCCCCGGGTCGGCATCCTGCGCTTCGAGACAACGCGAGGCGACCGGCTCTTCATCTCGCTGCTCGGCAGCGCCTTCATTCATCTCGCATGGCTGGGCCTGATCGGGCCTAACCTGTGGTGGGCTCTTGTGCTCAGCATCGTCTACGCCGTCGGCGTCTTCAAAACGGTCTGAGACAAGCGGACATGCGGCGCCGTTCGAGGGATGGCGCCGGAACTGCCTTGCAATCGCAAAACCTTAAGGGAGGAACATATGCGACGGCATCTTCTGACATCCACGGCGGCGATGCTGCTGGCGCTTTCCGGCACCGCATTCGCGGGCATGGACGAGGCGAAGAAATTCCTCGACGCGGAAATCGGCGACATGTCGTCGCTGTCGCGCGCCGATCAGGAAAAGGAAATGCAATGGTTCATCGATGCCGCGAAGCCTTTCGCGGGCATGGATATCAAGGTCGTTTCCGAAACCATCACCACGCATGAATACGAATCCAAGGTTCTCGCCAAGGCGTTTTCCGAAATCACCGGCATCAAGCTGACGCATGACCTGATCGGCGAAGGCGACGTGGTCGAAAAGCTCCAGACGCAGATGCAGTCGGGCGAAAACATCTACGACGCCTATGTCAACGACTCCGACCTCATCGGCACCCATTGGCGCTACCAGCAGGCCCGCAGCCTGACCAAGTGGATGGCCAACGAAGGCAAGGACGTCACCAGCCCGACCCTCGACCTCGACGACTTCATCGGCCTGAAATTCACCACCGCGCCGGATGGCGACCTCTACCAGCTTCCCGACCAGCAGTTCGCCAACCTCTACTGGTTCCGCTACGACTGGTTCAACGACGAGAAGAACAAGGCCGATTTCAAGGAAAAATACGGCTACGACCTCGGCGTGCCGGTCAACTGGTCGGCCTATGAGGATATCGCCGAATTCTTCACCGGCCGCGAGATCGACGGCAAGAAGGTCTATGGCCACATGGACTACGGCAAGAAGGACCCGTCGCTCGGCTGGCGCTTCACCGATGCCTGGCTCTCCATGGCCGGCAACGGCGACAAGGGCCTTCCGAACGGCCTGCCGGTCGACGAATGGGGCATCAAGGTCGACGAGAAGTCGCGTCCGGTCGGCTCGTGCGTCGCCCGCGGCGGCGATACCAACGGCCCGGCAGCCGTCTATTCGATCCAGAAATATCTCGACTGGATGAAGGCCTACGCGCCCGCCGCGGCACAGGGCATGACCTTCTCGGAATCCGGCCCGGTTCCGGGGCAGGGCGAAATCGCCCAGCAGATGTTCATGTACACCGCCTTTACCGCCGACATGGTCAAGGACGGCCTGCCGGTCGTGAACGCGGACGGCACGCCGAAATGGCGCTTCGCGCCGTCGCCGCATGGCGTCTACTGGAAGGACGGCATGAAGCTCGGCTATCAGGACGTCGGTTCCTGGACCCTGCTGAAATCCACGCCCGACGACCGCGCCAAGGCCGCATGGCTCTACGCGCAGTTCGTCACCTCCAAGACCGTCGACGTCAAGAAGAGCCATGTCGGCCTGACGCTGACGCGCGAAAGCTCGATCCAGCACCAGAGCTTCACCGACCGTGCGCCGAAGCTTGGCGGCCTGATCGAGTTCTACCGCTCGCCCGCCCGCGTGCAGTGGTCGCCGACCGGCACCAACGTTCCGGACTATCCGAAGCTCGCCCAGCTCTGGTGGCAGGCGATCGGTGACGCCGCTTCCGGCGCCAAGACCGCGCAGGAAGCCATGGATTCGCTGTGCGCCGAGCAGGAAAAGGTCATGCAGCGCCTGGAACGCGCAGGCGTTCAGGGCGACATGGGCCCGAAGCTCGCCGAGGAGCATGACATCGAATACTGGAACAAGGACGCCGTGGCAAAGGGCAACCTCGCGCCGCAGCTCAAGATCGAGAACGAGAAGGAAAAGCCGGTCACCGTCAATTACGACGAGCTGGTGAAGAGCTGGCAGAAATAAGCCTGTCCTGAATTCCTTCCCTTTGCCGCCCCGCAGCTCCCCTGCCGGGCGGCTTTTTTATGCGCGGACCCCCATGGAATCCGGGGCGTCGATCCCCATATGCGGGAGGCTACCAGCGAACCGCTTCGCCGGGAGCGGCGGGTTCGATGGCCAGTGCGTGCAGCCCGGCGTCGAGTTCGGGTTTCAGGAGATCGGTGACGGCGCGGTGACGCGCAAGCCGCCCCATTCCGGCAAAATGCGAGGAGACGATGCGCACGCGCATATGCGTTTCGCCGCCGCCATCCATGCCCGGCTGGTGCCCGGCATGCAGGTGGCTTTCATCGATGACGGCGAGACGTTCGGGCGCGAAAGCGGCCGCCAGCCTCGCCTCGATGCGCGATTTCATGGTCATGAAGTGTCTCCGCTCGCCTTGAGTCGCGGCGGCGGCGCATGGAAGCCGCCGCGCAAACCACTGAAAGAATTTCCGATTTCCGGCCGCGCCCGGCATGCGCCGCAGCGGCCGCGAAATCGCGAAAATAGCCCCAAAAAGCCAGCAACATTCCTTCTTGTCAATTCTTGTTGTGCCCACGATGCCATACGATAATTACGCCATGCGATTTGATTCAAAAATATACGACCGTATCCGCACAAGGCGGAAACGGGAGCAGGAGGCGGAGGCCATCGGCCCTACCTGCCAATGGGACGGGTGCGAGCGCAAGGGCGCGCATCGCGCCCCCGTGGGCCGCAATGCCGAGGGCCAGTTCTTCCTGTTCTGCTTCGAGCATGTGAAGGAATACAACAAGGGCTACAACTACTTCTCCGGCCTGTCGGACAACGAGATCTCGCGCTACCAGAAGGAGGCCGTGACCGGCCATCGCCCGACCTGGACGATGGGCGTGAACAAGGCGGCCCGCTCCGGCCCGGCGCAGGCCGATCTGCGCTCCGGCACGGCGGGCATGCATGCGCGCATGAAAGACCCGTTTGGCTTCGTCAACGGTGAACAGGCGCGAAAACCCTCGCGCGAGCGCAAGCTGAAGACGCTGGAAGCCAAGGCCTACGACACGCTGGGATTGACGGCCAATGCAACGCCCGAGGACATCAAGCGCGCCTACAAGGATCTGGTGAAAAAGCATCATCCCGACGCCAATGGCGGAGACAGGGGCTCGGAAGAGCGTTTTCGTGCTGTTATACAAGCATATCAATTGTTAAAGCAGGCCGGTTTCTGCTAAGGGACATTGAATATCCCGTTCGTCACCGACCTCCCGCCGTGTGACGCCGTTAGGACAAGTTGTGCGATCGATGCGGCCGGGCGGCAGCGCCCGCCTTGGAGACAGAATGAGCAAGACTGAACTCGATTATTCGAACCTGCCGGACACGACCGTTTCCGTCCGGGAGGTTTTCGGCATTGATACCGATATCCGCGTGCCCGCCTATTCGAAGGGCGATCCTTACGTGCCGGATCTCGATCCCGA
Organism: Rhizobiaceae bacterium; assembly: GCA_039808465.1. Taxonomy (GTDB): domain Bacteria; phylum Pseudomonadota; class Alphaproteobacteria; order Rhizobiales; family Rhizobiaceae; genus Metarhizobium. The sequence continues at coordinate 27,424 of JBDHTA010000016.1, forward strand.
CTACCTCTTCGACCGCGACACGACGCTGGCGATCCTGGCAGGCTTTGCCCATAACCGCCGCGTGATGGTTTCCGGCTTCCACGGCACCGGCAAGTCGACCCATATCGAGCAGGTCGCCGCCCGTCTCAACTGGCCCTGCGTGCGCGTCAACCTCGACAGCCATGTCAGCCGTATCGATCTCGTCGGCAAGGATGCCATCGTCGTCAAGGACGGCATGCAGGTCACCGAATTCAAGGACGGCATCCTGCCCTGGGCCTATCAGCACAATGTCGCGCTCGTCTTCGACGAATACGACGCGGGCCGCCCGGACGTGATGTTCGTCATCCAGCGCGTGCTGGAATCCTCCGGCCGCCTGACGCTGCTCGACCAGAGCCGCGTCATCCGCCCGCACCCGGCCTTCCGCATTTTCGCCACCGCCAACACGGTCGGCCTTGGCGATACCACCGGCCTTTATCACGGCACGCAGCAGATCAACCAGGCGCAGATGGACCGCTGGTCGATCGTCACGACGCTGAACTACCTGCCGCATGACAAGGAAGTCGATATCGTTCTCGCCAAGGTAAAGGCCTTCGGCGACGAGAGCGGCCGCGACACCGTGTCGCGCATGGTGCGCGTGGCCGATCTCACCCGCGCCGCCTTCGTCAATGGCGATCTCTCCACCGTCATGAGCCCGCGCACGGTCATCACCTGGGCGGAAAACGCCGTCATCTTCGGCGATGTGGCGCTGGCCTTCCGCGTGACCTTCCTCAACAAGTGCGACGAGCTGGAGCGGACGCTGGTGGCCGAGCATTACCAGCGCGCCTTCGGCGTCGAGCTGAAGGAAAGCGCGGCCAACATCGTGCTCAGCGCGTAAGGTTTGTGATCGGTCATGGCAGCTCGAGGCGATAACAGCAGAAGCAGATCCGGCGCGCCGGTCGATATGGAACCGTTGCGCCGGGCGATCGGCGGCTGCGTGCGTTCGGTCGCGGGCAAGGCCAATGTCGAGGTGGCCTTCTCCAGCGAGCGCCCCGGCATGGCGGGCGAGCGGGTGCGCCTGCCGGAGCTTTCCAAGCGGCCGACGGCGCATGAGCTGGCGGTGACCCGCGGCCTCGGCGATTCCATGGCGCTGCGCATCGCCTGCCACGACCAGAAACTGCATGCGGCGATGGCGCCGCATGGCAGCGACGCAAGGCTGATCTTCGATGCCGTCGAGCAGGCGCGCGTCGAATCCATCGGCGCCGCCAGCATGAGCGGCGTCGCCAGCAACCTTGCTTCCATGCATTCCGAAAAATATGCCAAGGCGAATTTCTCCGCCGTCGAGCGCCGCCAGGACGCCCCCATCGAGGAAGCGCTGGCGATGCTGGTGCGCGAGCGCCTGACCGGCGAGCGCCCGCCGCAAAGCGCTGGCAAGGTGCTCGATCTCTGGCGCGGCTTCATCGAGGAAAAGGCCGGTTCCGGCCTCGACCGCCTGTCCGGGTCCATGCATGACCAGCAGGCATTCGCCCGGCTGGTGCGCGGCATGCTGAGCGCCATGGAGATGGCGGAGGAGCTGGGCGACGACGACAGCGAGCCGGATGCGCAGGATAACGAGTCCGACGAGGACCAGCCGCGCAGCGACGAGCAGAACGACGAGAACATCGAGGAGGAAGCCGGTTCCGACGCCGCGCCCGCCGATGAAAGCGCTGCCTCCGAGGAGCAGATGGACGACGGCGACATGGACGGCGCCGAAATCTCCGAGGAAGAATTCAACGACGACGGCGACGAGGATTCCGAAACGCCGGGCGAGGCCAAGCGCCCCGCCAGCCCCTTCGACGATTTCAACGAGAAGATGGATTACCGCATCTTCACGCAGGAATTCGACGAGGTGATCACCGCCGAGGAATTGTGCGACGAGGCCGAGCTGGACCGGCTGCGCGCCTTCCTCGACAAGCAGTTGTCGCATCTGCAAGGCGCCGTCGGGCGTCTCGCCAACCGTTTGCAGCGCCGCTTGATGGCCAAGCAGAACCGCTCCTGGGATTTCGATCTGGAGGAAGGCTATCTCGATACGGCCCGCCTGCCGCGCCTGATCATCGATCCCATGCAGCCGCTCTCCTTCAAGATGGAGCGCGACACCAAGTTCCGCGATACAGTGGTGACGCTGCTGATCGACAATTCCGGCTCGATGCGCGGGCGTCCGATCACGGTCGCCGCCACCTGCGCCGATATTCTGGCGCGCACGCTGGAGCGCTGCGGCGTCAAGGTTGAGCTGCTCGGCTTCACGACGAAGGCGTGGAAGGGCGGCCATGCCCGTGAGGCTTGGCTGGCAGGCGGCAAGCCCGCCGCTCCCGGCCGCCTCAACGATCTGCGCCATATCGTCTACAAGTCGGCGGATGCGCCATGGCGGCGGGCGCGCCGCAATCTCGGCCTGATGATGCGCGAGGGCCTGCTGAAAGAAAACATCGACGGCGAGGCGCTGATGTGGGCGCATGAGCGCCTGATCAGCCGTCCCGAGCAGCGCAAGATCCTGATGATGATCTCGGACGGCGCGCCGGTGGACGATTCGACGCTGTCGGTCAATCCGGGCAATTATCTGGAGCGGCATCTGCGCGGCGTGATCGAGCAGATCGAGACACGCTCGCCGGTGGAACTGCTGGCGATCGGCATCGGCCACGATGTCACCCGCTATTACCGCCGCGCCGTCACCATCGTCGATGCCGACGAACTGGCGGGCGCGATGACCGAGCAGCTTGCCTCGCTGTTCGAGGATCAGGGCGCCAATCCGCGCGGCCGCCGCATGCGCCGGGCAGGCTGATTCCTTGCGGGCGTTTCGCTCCCTGTTGCTTGCCGCCAGCCTGGCGGCAATCGCAACGGCGGCGAAAGCCGAGCCCGCCACCATCAAGGCACAGGTGATCGAGGCTTTCGAGGTCGGAACGCAGACGCAGCAATTCGGCAGGCTGCGCTTCATCGGCGGTCTGGCGCTGACCTCGGACAATCCGCTGTTCGGCGCATGGTCATCGGTGCGCTTCCTGCCGGACGGGCAGCATTTCATCGGGGTTTTCGATACCGCGCACTGGCTGCAAGGCCGCATCGAGCGCGATGCCAGAGGGCGGCTTGCCGGGCTTGCCGATGTGACCATCGTGCCGATGCGCGAGAAATCCGGCCAGACGGACACGGCCAAATGGCTGATGGACGCCGAGGGCATGGCGCTGAGCGGCGGCGATATTCTGGTGAGCTTCGAGAACAGGCACCGCATCGATGTCTATCCCGGCGGCGATCTGGCGCAAGCGGTGCCGAAGCGCTCGTTGCCCATGCTGATTCCACCGGACAGGCTCCGGCACAATGGCGGCATCGAGGCGATGGCGGTGGCGCCGGATACGCCCGGGGCGGGGCCGCTGGCGGGGTCGGCGGTGATCGTTTCGGAATACAGCCTCGACGATGCGGGCAATCTTCAGGCGGCGATCCTCGACGGGCCGCTGCGGGGCCGCTTCTCCGTGACGCGGCATGACGGCTTCGACGTGACCGACAGCGCCTTCCTGCCGGATGGCGACCTGCTGCTGCTGGAGCGGCGCTTTACGTGGGCGACGGGCGTGGCCATGCGCATCCGGCGCATTCCCGGCAGGGATCTGCGCCCCGGCGCGGTGGTGGATGGCGAGGAATTGCTGCGCGCCGGCATGCAGTACCAGATCGACAATATGGAAGGCATGGATGTGATGCGCGGGCCTGACGGCTCGACGCGGATTATCCTCGTGTCCGACGACAATCATTTCGTCATCCAGCGCACGCTGATGCTGGAATTCGAGCTTCTGCCGGAGTGATTCCCGCCCGGCTGTTTCCGGGCGGAACCGTTGTCTCCGTCAGACCGGCTTGGTGATCGGCGGCATCGGCTTCAGCACGCTCATCAGCGCGCCATAGGGCAGCAGCATCACCAGCCCCACCAGCAGCTTCACCGAGAAATCGCCGAGCGCCCAGGAGACCCAGCGCGGCGCTTCCATGGCAAACACGCCAAGAACGGGGGCGGCTTCCAGCGCGAAGGGATCGTTCGGGCCGAAGACGGCGAAGGCGGCCGCGAAGGCGAAGGAGAAGAAGATCGCGGTGTCGAGCATCGAGCCGACCAGCGAGCCGATCAGCGGCGCCCGCCACCAGGTCTGGCGGCGCAGGCGGTTGAACACCGAGATGTCGAGCATCTGGCCGAACAGATAGGCCGAGCCCGAGGCAATCGCGATGCGCGGCTGCGAGGTAACGACCGACAGCGCCACGCCGACGACGAAACCGGCCAGCACCACCTTGCGGGCGGTCTGCGGGCCGAACTGGCGGTTGGTGAGGTCGGTGATCAGGAAGGCGACGGGATAGGTGAAGGCGCCCCAGGTCAGGAGATCGCCGAGCGCGATGCCGAACAGGCTTCCCGACAGCGGAAACTGCACGAGGAAGTTGGAGGCGACGACGACCATCGTCATCAGAAGGGTGTAGATCAGGAAATAGCGTGTCATCTGCATTTTTTTATCCTGGGTGATGCCACCAGTTGGAGGGACAAAAATGAATGGGCTCTAACACACAAAAGACCTGCGCGGGTTATCCGTGCAAGTCTTTTTGCGTATCCGGTTGCTGCGCCTGAAAAAATCAGGCGGCGGCAGCAGCGTTTTCAGCAGCCTTCTTGGCGATCTGGCGGCGCAGCAGGCGGGCGCGCATGCTCAGCTCGTTCTCATGGGCTTTCAGAAGGAAAGCGTCGAGACCGCCGCGATGCTCGACCGAGCGCAGGGCGGCTGCGGAAACGCGCAGGCGAAAACGCTGGCCGAGAGCGTCGGAGATCAGCGTCACGTTGCACAGGTTCGGAAGGAAACGGCGCTTGGTCTTGTTGTTGGCGTGGCTGACGTTGTTGCCTACCTGGACGCCCTTGCCGGTCAATTCGCATACACGCGACATGGTACCACCTATTGTTTTTCTTCGCCAAATGAAGAGCGCAGCCGGGCAAAGCCGGTGAGGCAATCCAACTGGCCATGATTGGAAAGTCGCGGTTCTATAGTCACAGGCGGCGTCCGCGTCAAGTTAAACATGGACCAAACGTGGTTTTCATGACATTTCCGCCAAAAAGCTGCTGTTTTCATCGCTTAGCAGTCGGCCTATAAGCGATGAAATCAGGCTTATTTCAATGGGTCAGGAACGAGTCATGGCAATGAAGGCCGTCATATATCCGGGTTTGGCGCTGGCAATGGCGCTCGCTTCGCCTGCGGGGGCGGACGAGGTGCGCCACCGCACGGATTACACCATCGCGCTGGCCGGGCTGCCGGTCGCGAAGGCCTCCTTCTCGACCGTGGTGGACAGCCGCCGCTACACCATATCGGGCGATATCCGCTCGGCCGGGCTTGCCGATCTCATCACCACGATCACGGCGAAAACCACCGTCAACGGCACGCTTCAGACGAACCGGTTGCAGGCGCAGGATTTCGTTCTCGATTACACCAGCGGCAAGCGCAGCCGCCTGTATACGGCGACGTTCCGCGACGGCAACGTGGTGTCGAACAGCATCCGCCCCGAGCCGAAGCGCGATCCAAAGGCATGGGTGCCGGTGCTGGCGCGGGATCTGCGGTCCGTGCTCGATCCGATCTCCGGGCTGATCTTTCCGACGAAGGTTAGGGTGTGCCCGCGCACGCTGCCGATCTTCGACGGCGAATCGCGCATGGACCTGGTGCTGTCGCAAAAGGGGCAGCGGCCGTTTTCGACCCGGGGTTTCAAGGGCGAGACGCTGGTTTGCGGCGTGCGCTACGTTCCGAAATCCGGCTACAAGAAGGGCCGCAAGGATATCGATTACCTGCGCAATTCCAAGGCGATGGAAATCTGGTTCGCCAAGGCGGACGCCGTCGGCGTCTATGCGCCCGTCTATGTGAAGATTCCGACGCAATACGGCATGCTGACGATTTCGGCCGTGCGTTTCGGGGACGGCTAAACCATTCAAGGCAAACCCGGTTTCCAGCCGGGCGGGGCCATCTCGAAGCTCGAGAACTGAAAGCCCGGCGAAACTGTGCAGCCAACCAGCGTGAATTCGCCGGTGGAGCGCGCCGCCTGCCACCATCCGGCCGGAACGATCGCCTGCGGGCGCTCGCCGGAAGCAAGATCGGCGCCGAGCAGCAGGGTCTCGACGATCAGCCCGTCGGCGGAGCGTTCCAGCGTCAGGGCCGCGCCGAGATGATAGTGCCAGATTTCGGTGGCATCGGTGACGCGGTGCCAGGCGGATTGCTGGCCCGCCTCCAGCAGATAATAGATCGCGGTGGAATGGCCGCGCCCGCCGCCCGCCACATCGCGGAAGGTTTCCACATACCATCCGCCTTCCGGATGCGGCTGCATGGACAGGGCGTTGATGATTTCCTCGGCGCGCCTCATCGGAAATTGTCCTTGCGTTTGCGGATTTCGGCGAAAACCTCCTCATTGCTGCGGGTTTCCATCAGGAGGTTGCGGCGAATGGCGGGATCGGCGGCGCGCAGGAAGGGGTTGGTTTCCTTTTCCAGCCACAGCATCGTCGGGATCGTGCGCTTGCCCGCCGCCTGATCCGCCTCGATTTCGGCGGCGCGGCTTTGCAGGCGCTGGTTGTCCGGATCGATGCTGAGGGCGAAGCGGGCGTTGGAGAGCGTGTAGTCGTGGCCGAAATAGATGGCGGTCTCGTCCGGCAGCACGGCGAGCTTTTGCAGCGAATGCCACATATCGGCGGCGGGGCGCTCGAACAGCCGCCCGCAGCCCAGCGCAAACAGCGTGTCGGCGGCAAACAGCAGCTTGTCGTCCGGGAAATGATAGCAGACATGGCCCGCGGTATGGCCGGGCGTTTCGATGACCTTGACGGTATGGCTGCCGAATTCGAAGCTGTCGCCGTCGCTCACGGCCCTGTCGAGACCGGGGATGGCCACCGCTTCCTCGCGCGGGCCGATGATTTCCAGCCCGTAGCGCTCCTTCAGCGCCAGATTGGCCTCGACGTGATCGGTATGGTGATGGGTGGTGAAGATATGGGTCAGCGGCCAGCCGGTGCGCCCGGCGGCGGCGATGATCGCCGCTTCCTCCGGCGCGTCGATGCTCGCCGTCAGCCCGCTTTCGGGATCGTGGACCAGCACGCCGAAATTATCGGTGCGGCACAGGAAAACGTCGATCTGCAAAGGCTTCATCGGTCAAATCCGTCTTGAAAGGTAAAGCATCGAATCTAGGGGCCGTGGCCTTGAAGTCCATCCGCCCGCTGATAACATTGCGGCAATGTATGCCGATATTGTCGATCTGCGCCAGTTCTATCATTCCGAACTCGGGCGCCGCGCCGAGCACGCCATTTCCATGGCGCTCTCCAGCATCTGGGCAAGGCTGCCGCAGGAGCGGCTGGTGGGGCTTGGCTATACCGTGCCGTTTCTGGAGCGGTTCCGCACCGATACCGAGCGCACCTTCGCCTTCATGCCCGCGGGGCAGGGGGCGGTGAACTGGCCGGTCGGCGCGCCCTCGGCGACCGCGCTGGTGTTCGACGAGGAGCTGCCGCTGCCCGATTCCTGCATCGACCGGGTGCTGATGGTGCATTCGCTGGAATTCGCCGAAAACCCGCGCGAGACGTTGAAGGAGCAATGGCGCATCCTGGCGCCCGGCGGGCGGCTGGTGATCGTCGTGCCGAATCGCAGCGGCGTGTGGGCGCGCATGGACAACACGCCCTTCGGCTCCGGGCGGCCCTATTCGCGCCGCCAGTTGACCGAGCTTCTGCGCGAGACGAATTTTACCCCGGGCGCAAGTGCGGAAGCGTTGTTCTTCCCGCCCTCGCGCAACCGGGCGCTGCGCAGGCTGCGCGGCGTTTTCGAGCGCATGGGGCGCAGCCTGTGGCCCGCCTTTTCCGGCGTCATCATCGTGGAGGCGCAGAAGCGGCTCTATCAGGGCCTGCCGGTGACGGCGCGGGCCTCGCGCCGCGTCTTCGTGCCGGTGCTGGCGCCGCAGGGCGTGCCGACCACCCGCGATGCGCCATCTCGACAAATGCGCGATTGAAGGATAATGCCGGGAGGCATTTCATTCCCGCAAAGGTCGTTCCGATGAGCATGAAGTTGATTGAGCCCGTTCCGCGTCCCGGCATTCTCGATATTGCCGCCTATGTGCCGGGCAAGGAACATGCTCCGGGGGTTGCCCGCGTCTACAAGCTGTCGTCGAACGAAACGCCGCTCGGCGCCAG
>JBDHTA010000017.1:0-35423 GCA_039808465.1 Rhizobiaceae bacterium
GCCGTCCGGCTTGATGCCGTCGATATCCACCTGATCCGAGCCGATCATCCAGTCGATATGGATCAGGCTGGAATTGCCGCCCTGCGCCTTGATCTGATCCGGCGTCAGGCTGGCGCCGTCGAGGAAGCATTTCGAATAGCACTGGCCGAGCGCGATATGGCAGGAGGCGTTCTCATCGAACAGCGTGTTGAGGAACAGCACGCCGCTTTTCGAGATCGGCGAGGAATGCGGCACCAGCGCCACTTCGCCCAGACGCCGCGCGCCCTCGTCGGTCTCCAGAACCTTGTTCAGCACCTCCTCACCGCGGCTCGCCTTCGCCTCGACGATGCGGCCGCCCTCGAAGCGCACGCGGATATCCTCGATCAGCGTGCCCTGATGCGACAGCGGCTTGGTGCTCGCCACATGGCCCTCGACGCGCAGCGCATGCGGCGTGGTGAAGACTTCCTCGGTCGGGATGTTCGGGTTGCAGGTGATGCCGTTCTTGGCCGTGGACTGGCCGCCATGCCATTCATGGCCATCGGCAAGCCCGATCGTCAGGTCGGTGCCGGGGCCGGTGAAATGCAGGGCGGAGAAGCGCTCGCCGTTCAGCCAGGCCGAGCGCTTGGCAAGGGCGGCGTTGTGGCTCTCCCATGCCGCGACCGGATCGGACACGTCGACGCGGGAGGCGGCGAAGATCGCCTCGGCCAGCGCGCGCTGCGCCTCGTCGTCCGCCAGATTGGGGAAGACCTGCCGCGCCCAGGAGAGGCTGGGATAGGAGACGATGTTCCAGTTGATGTCGAAATTGGCGATCTTTTCCAGCGCGGGCCTGTAGGCGGTGGAATTGGCGCGGTTGGCGCGGGCGACCTTGGCCGCATCCTCGCCCGACAGCAGCATCGGATTGTCGCCGACGATGGCGAGACGGGCGGTGTTGGCCGAAAACGCCTTGGCCATGCCCTCGTAGAGCCAGCCCGCCGCCCTGTCGAAGCTTTCGTCCGGGGCGTGGTGGTAGCGCGCCAGCGTCGCCTCCTCGTCATTGTAGAAGGTGCTGACGAGACCGGCGCCCGCCATATAGGCGTGGCGGGTGATGAGGCGCACCAGCGGCAAGGCGGCCACCGGCGCGGTGATCAGCAGATCCTGCCCTCTTTCCAGCCTCAGCCCCACCTTGACGGCGACTTCGGCGAGTTTTTCCAGCTTGGCGGGATCGACGGGCGGGGAAACTTCGGTCATGGCATGCCTCTTTCGGAAACGACTGTCCTTCTATCTATGCCAAACGCGGCGAAACAGAAAGGGACCGGGATTTTTTGCCGCAAGCTGTCAGGAATGCTATAGGAAGCGGCAACGATCACCCTGACGAACCGCCGATGACCCATTCTTCCGCTTCCGATTATCTCGGCTTCCGCAGCTATGGCGGCGAGGCGGAATTGCATTGCCATGATTTCCACCAGATCGTGCTGCCGCGCTGCGGGCGGCTGGAGCTGGAAATCGGCGGCCGGGGCGGGCGCGTCGAGACCGGGCGCGGCGCCTTCATCGCTGCCGGAACCCGGCATGCCTTCCGCGCCGAGGGGCAGAACCGCTTCGTGGTGCTCGATACCGGCGATCCGGCCTTCGGCATCGGCGCGCTCGACCGGCTGGCCGAAACCGGCTTCTTCCCGCTTCCCCCTTCCGTGCAGAGCCTGCTCGATTTTCTCGGCGCCATGACCGACGAAGCCGCGCCCGCGCCGCTGGTTGCCCATTGGCGCGGCCTGTTTCATGCCGCCCTCGTCGCCGCGCCGCAAAACCCGGCCGAACCGGACAGGCTGGCGCGGGCGCTTGCCTTCATGGCCGCGAATCTCGACCGGCCGCTCAGCGTGCGCGGCATCGCCCGCGAGGCGGGCATGAGCGAAACCCGGCTGCATGCGCTGTTCCGCGCCGAACGCGGCATGAGCCCGCATGCGGCCCTGATCGAGATGCGCCTCGACCGGGCCTTGACGCTTCTTGCCACGACGCGCGCCTCCGTTGCCGAGATCGCCGTGATGACCGGCCACGGCGACCAGAGCGCGCTGACGCGGCGCCTGCGCCAGTCGCGCGGGCTCACCCCCGCAGCCTTTCGCAAATCCGCCGGGAAAAATCCGGTTTCCGCCTAGGATCCGGCAGGTTTCGCCTAGCCTTGCGCCGCGCCCGCGCTTATGGCGGGGCGGATTTCAACAGGCTTGTGATAGAGAGACATGACCCAGCAGGCAGGACGGTCGCGCGCGACCCTGATCGGCATCGTCGCCATTCTTCTGTGGGCGGCGCTGGCGCTGCTCACCGCAACGGCAGGCGCGCTGCCGCCCTTCGAATTGATGACGCTGACCTTCACCGTCGCCTTCGTCAGCGGACTGGCGCTGCTTGCGCTGCGCGGACGGGCAGCGCTTGCCGAAATGCGCCAGCCGCCCGCGCCTTGGCTCACTGCCTTCATCGGCATCTTCGGCTATCACGCGCTGTATTTCTACGCGCTGCAAAACGCGCCGGTGGCGGAAGCCAGCCTCGTCGCCTATCTCTGGCCGCTGTTCATCGTGCTGTTTTCGGCGCTCCTGCCCGGCGAAAAGCTGCGCGCCCGGCATCTGATCGGCGCGGCCCTTGGTTTTGCCGGAACGGTCGTCATCATCACCGCCCGCAACGGCACGGGCGGGGGTAGCGGCGCGATCACCGGCTATCTCGCCGCCTTCGCCTGCGCGCTGACCTGGTCCGGCTATTCCGTGCTGAACCGCCGTTTCGAGGGCACGCCGAGCGGCATGATCGTCGGCATCTGCGGCGCGGTGGCGCTGGCGGGGGCGCTCTGCCATCTGCTGTTCGAAACCACGGTGACGCCCGACACGGCGCAATGGGTCGCGATTGCCGGGCTGGGGCTCGGGCCGGTCGGGCTTGCCTTTCTCGCCTGGGACCACGCCACCAAGCATGGAAACCTGGCGCTGCTCGGGGCGCTCTCCTATCTCGCGCCGCTGATTTCCACCGCTCTGCTGGTGATCACCGGAGCGACCCCTGCGACGCTGACGCTCGCCCTTGCGGCCCTTCTCATCCTCGGCGGCTCGCTGCTGGCCACCGGCATCGGCAGGCGCAAATCCTGAAGAACTCAGCCTTTGGCGCGTTCGGGAAAGCCCGGATAAAGAGCGGCGTGCGAGCCCTCGTGATTGGCCATGCCGGGCTTCGTCAGCAGCCCGCGCGGCCCGGCATAGCTGCGGATGGTGCGGCGCGGGCGCTCATGCCACTGGATGTTGAAGGCCCAGAGTTTCGGGAAAAAGCATAGCGACGCATAGGGCAGGTGATCGTGGATCCACCAGGCGAGGGGCTGCCAGCTTCCAATCTCGCCGCGCCGGTCCCAGACCGAGGGGATGACGATAGTGGCGGTCGCTCCCATGCAGCCCTCGCCATCGCGCCGGTCCCAGATGTGATCGGCGGCGCTGGCTTCGTTCGAGGCGCAGTTCAGGCCATGACGGTTGCCGAAACCGTTGACGGCGGCGGTGCGATAGGCGGAGCGGATCACGATACGCCCGAACGCCTCCTGCAAGGGCTCCAGCAGCTCCTCGCAAAGCCGCCTGCCCGCCGCGATCGCCAGATCCGGATCGTCGGGAATATTGGCGAAGCCGTTGATGACGGCGATTTCGGAATAGAGGAATTCGCGCAGGAAAAAATTCCGCGACAGGCGGACCCGGCCCAGTTCCTCCAGCCCGCGCATGGATTGCGGCTTCCTCATCCATTCCCCCCGTTCGCGAACCGGCAGGATAGCGCGGCGCACGCGGCGCGCCACCCGAAACCTGCGCGGATGCTCAGGGCGAAAGGTTGCGGAACATCCGGTAAAGGCCAGCCTCGTCGGAATTCACGGCGGTCACATAACCGCTTGACGCCGCGAAATCTTCCATATGCTCGCGCTGGAAGGCGTCGAGCCAGTTGCCCCTGACGGTCTTTATCCCTTCCTCCTCGCCTTCCGCAAAGCCGACGCCGAAGCCGTCATCGCCCGCATTGAAGCCGTTGTCGACAAAATCGCCGGACAGATCGTCCGCATTCAGAAAATCGAGCGCTGAAGCCTGATTCATCGGCTCGGCGTCCGCATCCGGGAATACATTTCCCATCCCAACTCCTGGACACACTTACGCAACCTTATCGCGGCACCCGGAAGAAGCTCCCTGTGGCCTTCTCCCTTCCGCCAGCGCATTCCAAACCAAAATGGTTAACAAGCCTTCCCTTTTCGAAGGGTCAGGCCGCTTTCTTTTCCCTGGCCGCCAGCTTGTAGATGCCGATCTCGTCGATGCTGACGGTCAGCACGTTTTCGCCAGCGGCGAGTTCATCGCGCATCTCGCCTTCCGGCGTGTGCGTGGCGACGATATAGGCCTGCTCGTCGGCGCTGAGCGTTTCGGGATCGCCGTCATCGACCGCGCCCAGCCCCTCATCCGGCCTGCCTGCGGCAGCCGAGGTGGCTTCCGCCGCGCTCTTCGACGCCTCGGCGCCCGCCGCCAGAACCTGAATGAACTGCATCGGATCGACGCCGCCGCTCTCCGCGCCCTCGCCCGCGGCGCCGGTTTCGCCGGTCTCGCGGATCCGCTCGCCGATGACATCCTGACGCTTGCGGACTTCCTCGACCTTTTCCTGCATCTCGCGGGTCTGGATATCGTCCTCGCGCTCGGCCCTTGTTTCCGCATCCTCGACGCGGGTCGGATCCTTGCGGGTGCGCTCGGCCTTCAATTCCTCGCTGCTCTTGGGATCGGCGGCTTCTTCCAGCCGTTGAATGGCCTTTCTTGTGTCGGTGTCGAGGGTGCGTTCGACGGCGGCCTGATTGTCGAGCGCCGCCTTGACCTTGCGGGCGGCATCGCTCCACGGACGGCGGATCGCCTCGATCAGTTCCTCCGCCTTCAGCCCGAGCTTGCGCAGGCCAGAGCTTTCCTCGACGGCCTCGACCGATGCCGGATATTTCGCCCGCGCGTCAGTCAGCGCCTTTTCCATGGCGATGCCGAAGGATGCGTCGTCGTCATTGGGGTCGATGCCCGCCTGCTTGGCGATGCGCGCCGCCAGCGTGGCATAGGGATCGTCATCGGCGGAGGTTTCGCCCTGCATGATGGCCTTGACCTGCTCGGCCTTGACCGCCAGCGTCCGCAGCGTGATCGGAATGGTCTCGCCATCGGCATATTCGCGGGCGAAGCCTGCCATCATCACGGCTTCCTGCAAGCGGTCGGCAAAATCGGCAGAGGATTCGCCGTTCTCCTGCGTGACGCCGAGATCGCTGGCGAATTTCGAGATCAGCTTCGCCATCGGGTTTTCGTCCGATTTCAGCGCCCCGAAGAAATGCGCGTTGATCTTGGCATTGGCGGCGGCGGCGGTTTCATCCGGGCGCAACTGCGCCTTCAGCGCCTTTTCCTGCTTGTCTTCCGTCTTGCCCTGCGCCTTGCGGGTTTCTTCCTGACGGCGCTCCTCGATATCGCGCAGCATGGAGCGCATGAAATCGGCGAGATAGGTGCCCGCGGCCTGCTGGGTCGGCAACAACATGGTTGGATTCCGGTTTTCGTCACATTCCGAAGAATTTAAACAAAAACCGGTGAATCAACCCTTAATGGTTGTGTTGAAATTCTCGCGCTTAACTGTGCGCGAAAATATCGGTTTCCTCCCAGCCGAGCAGGTCGAGCTTGGCGCGGGTGGGCAGGAATTCGAAGCAGGCCTCGGCCATCGCGCGGCGGCCGTCGCGCTCCAGCCGCGCCATCAATTTGTCGCGCAGCGCGTGCAGGTAGAGCACGTCGGAGGCGGCGTATTCGAGCTGCGCCTGCGACAGCGTTTCGGCGGCCCAGTCGGAGGATTGCTGCGCCTTGGAAATGTCGATCTCCAGCATTTCCTTGAGATTGTCCTTCAGCCCATGGCGGTCCGTATAGGTGCGCGTCAGGCGCGAGGCGATCTTGGTGCAGAACACCGGCGTCGTCGTCACGCCGAAGGTGTGGAAGAGAACGGCGATATCGAAACGGCCGAAATGAAAAATCTTCTGCTTGGCCGGATCGGCGAGCAGCGCGACCAGATTGGGCGCTTCCTTCTGCCCGGCCGCGATCTTGATGACGTCGGCGGAACCGTCGCCCGGCGAAAGCTGCACGACGCAGAGCCGGTCGCGGCGCGGCACCAGCCCCAGCGTTTCCGTATCGATGGCGATGGCATCCGTGTAGCGGGCGGCATCGGCCTCGGCGATATCGCCGATATGGTAACGGATGGTGGCGGCCATGATCTTTCTCCGGGTCGGTTCGAACGTGCGGCTTCTATAAAACAAACGGGAGCCGCTTTTCTACCCGAAAACAGAATGGCCGCCCGAAGGCGGCCATCGGAGTTGCATCACTTGTCGAGGTCGGCCTGCAATTTGGCGACGTCGTCGGTGCTCATTTCGCCCACCGTCGTCACCTCGCCCTCCTGAATGCGCCACAGGCGGAAGGGGCCGGTGATATCGCCATACTTGTCGAAGGATACCGGGCCGATGACGCCTTCGTAGCGGATCGGCTTGCCTTCGCCGATCAGCTTCAGCGCCTTGGCGAACTCGTCCTTTCCGGCATAGATCGGCTCGCCCTTGGGATCGACCACCTTGTAGATCGCCTCGCGGATGGCGGCGGGCTCTTCCGAACCGGCGGCGGCGATGGCGAGGCCGACGATGGCGCCCGCGTCATAGGAGCGGTCGGCGGCGGGGTTGGACGGCTCGATGTTCGAGAAGGCCTTGTAATTGCCGTTGAAATATTCGGTCGACTTGGTCGGGCTGGTGCCGGAGGAGGTGCCGAAGGCGTCGTTCAGATATTCCGCGCCGACGGCGGAAATGAAATCCTTGCTGTTCATGCCGTCGTTCAGCAGGAATTTCGGCGTGCCGCCCTGCGAAATCCAGGCGCGGGCGATGGTGGCGCCATCGACGGGATAGGAGATGAGGTAGAGCCCGTCGGGATCGCCTTCCATCGCCTTCGTCACTTCGGCCTGATAGCTGGACTGCTTTTCGTTATAGGGCGTAACGGAGACGATCTCGCCGCCCAGCGCCTTGTAGGCGCGGGAGAATTCCGAGACCATGTTGACGCCGAAATCGTTGTTGACATGGATGACGGCGAGCTTCTTGAAGCCCTGATCCAGCGCGTATTTCGCCGCCGCCACGCCTTGCAGCGCATCCGAGGTGATGGTGCGGAAGAAGACGCCGTTGGTCTTGCCGTCACGCGCGAGCGCCGTCAGCGTCGGCGAGGAGGAGGCGGGCGAGATCTGCACCACCTTGGCGGGCGCGGTAACGGAGGTGAGGATCGGGATCGACACCGACGAGATGATGCCGCCGATCACCACCGGCACCTTGCCGACCTGCACAAGCTGGGTGGCGGCGTCGACGGCGACATTGCCCTGGCTCTGGCTGTCGCGGGTGTCGGTGACCAGCGCGCAGCCGCGCACGCCGCCAGCGTCGTTGATGTCGCGGAAGGCCATTTCCACGGATTTCGCGCCCGCCTGGCCGTATTCACCGGCAGGGCCGGTCAGTTCCATGACCACGCCGACGGTGATCTTGCAATCGGCGGCGTTCGTCGTACCCGCCGCGGCCATGATCGCCAGCGCCGATGTCAGTGCCAGAAAAGTCTGTTTCATCGAAGTCGTTCCCCTTATCGTGATGAAAGTGCGATGCGGAAGGACGGTCAGTGCCGCCCGTCATTGAGGTTGTAATGCATGATCGAGCCGTGACGGCCGGTGCGGTCGCGCTCCAGCGTGTAGATATCGCCCTGCGGCCCGGCGCGGCGGGCGAGAACCGCCTCGATTTCCGCTTTGTCGGCATCGGTGAGCGCAATGTCCATGATTTTGGCATTGGCGAGCGCGTGTTTCTGATTACGCGCCCCGACGATGACCGCGCCGACGCTTGGGCGCGTCAGCACATAGGCGCTGGCGATGGTGGCGATATCGGCACCGTGGCGCTCGCCCACCGCCTTGAGGGCGCGCAGCAGTTCCTGAAACAGCGTCCAGCCGCCGAAATCGTCGATGATCAGCTTGTATTTGGTGAGCGAGCGGTTTTCGAGCGGCATCTCCGGCTCGGGCGCGCCGAGCCATTTGTCGCCGAGGAAGCCGCCCGCCACCGAGCCGTAGCACAACAGCGCGAAACCATGGGTTTTCGCCAGCGCCGCCAGCCCCTGTTCCGGGCGGTTGTCGAGCACGGAAT
Source organism: Rhizobiaceae bacterium (assembly GCA_039808465.1). Lineage (GTDB taxonomy): Bacteria > Pseudomonadota > Alphaproteobacteria > Rhizobiales > Rhizobiaceae > Metarhizobium. Next base: position 8,123 of record JBDHTA010000017.1, read on the forward strand.
ACTGCACCTGCATGCTGGCGAGCGGAATGCCCGCCTTCAGCACCGCCTCCACATGCGGCGTATCGAAATTGGTGCCGCCGACATTGCGGATCTTGCCCGCCTGGCGCAGCTCCTCCAGCCAGCCGAAGGCGTCGAGCCAGCCGGAGAAGGCGTAGTCCCACCAGTGGAACTGCACGAGATCGAGCCGCTCCATGCGCAGCCGTTTCAGGGATTGCTCGACAATGCCCTGCACGTAGGCCTTGCTGATCTTCGGCAGCACGTCGAGGTCGGGCACCATCTTGGTGTGGACCTTCACCTGCGCCGCCACTTCGGAGCCTCGCGTTTGCGCCAGCTTCGTGCGGAAATCGCCGATGATCTCCTCGACGCCGGTATAGATGTCGGCGCAGTCATAGGTGGTCAGTCCCGCGTCGAAGGCGGCGGTCAGGTCGTCCACCGCCTGCCCCCGGTCGATGGGGCCGTGGCCGCCCGCAAGCTGCCAGCCGCCGCGAATGACGCGGGAAATCTCGTAGCCGGGGCGCAGCGCATAGGTTCTGGCGGTCATGGTCAGTCTTTCTCGGGCAATGGGACGGCGGTGGTTTCGGCATGGCTGAAACGGCGTTTTCTCAGCCGCACGATCCTCAGACGGCTGGCGCAATTCGGATCGGGACAGGCGATTTCGGCATCGGTGGACATCCAGTCGTTGCGATGCGTCGCCCGCTGCTTGGCGGCGAGAAGCGGCAGCACCGCCGACAGCGAATAGATGGAAAAGCCCTGCCCCGGCGGCAGCGTCAGCATTTCGCCCCTGAGTTCGAAATAATCGCCGGGCTTCGCGCCGCAATAGATCGGCTTGCCCTCCGGCACCACCGCCTCGACGCGCAGGTCGTAAAGCTCGAAACCGTCATCGGTCATTGTGTTTTCCGTCTGTAGCGCCGCTTGGCGGGTTGGGGCTGCTCGGCGGGTTCGATCATGGGGTCGTCGCGCAGCAACGCGAAGGCGCGGCCGATATCGCGGCTCAGCGCCCGCTTGGCCGCCGCCGCATCGCGCACTTCCATGGCGGCCAGAATCTCGCGATGGTAATGCAGCGCCGAAATCTCGCTCATCGGATCGAATTTCAGCACGGCGGCGCGCACGTAAGGCCCCGATTGCAGCCACAGGCTCTCGATGATCGGAAACAGCACGTCGGAACCGGAAAGCTGGTAGATGCGGAAGTGGAACCGCTTGTTGAGTTCCAGCTCCTCCTCGATCGGATAGGCCTCGCGATGGGTCATCGCCTCGTCGTAGCGGCCGATCAGCGGCCGCAATTCCTCGATTTCCGCGCCGGTTGCGCGCTGCACCGCCAGTTCCAGCGCCGCGCCCTCGATGACGATGCGGGCATGCAGCAGGTCATCCAGCCGCCGCTGGTCGATCAGCGGCACGCGCACGGAGCGGCTGGGCAGCGCTTCCAGCGCCTGCTCGGAAATCAGCCGCGACAGTGCATCGCGCACCGGCATGGTGCTGGTGCCGAGCGAGGCGGCGAGATCCTGAATGAGCAGAACCTGCCCCGGCGCGAACAGGCCGTAGATCAGGGCTTCGCGCAATTGCCGGTAAACGCGGTCGTTGACGGTATCGCGGGCAACGGGCGTCAGCTTCGCGGACGGCGCCGCCGCTTCCGTTTCACCCGTAAATTCCCGCATCTTCGAAAATTCCGCCATGCGTCCGCCCGGATCGCCCTTGCAAGGAGGGTAAGCACACGTTACCGTCGAATTGACGATATGTGATCAAAAATCGAAGATCAACGGGTTTCTGCGGTGAGCATGCAGCAGGCGGCGGCAAGGACGGATGAGAACGGCGCGGCCGGCGCGCGCCCGCTGCTGGCCGTGGACGCCATCGTGCAGCGCTTCGGGGGCGTGGCCGCCGTCGACGGCGTCTCCTTTTCCATCCGCCCGGGCGAGATCGCCGGGCTGATCGGGCCGAACGGGGCGGGCAAGACCACCATGTTCAACCTGATCGCGGGCAGCATGAGCCCGAGCGAGGGCCGCATCCTGATCGACGGCGTTTCCGTCGAGGGGCAGCCCGCCTACCGGCGGCTTGCGGCGGGGCTTGGCCGCACCTTCCAGATTCCGCGCCCTTTCGCCGAAATGTCGCTGGTGGAAAACGTCATGCTCGGGCGGCAGGGCCAGAACGGCGAACGCATCCTGCCCAACTGGCTCACCCCTTCCCGCGTGGCCCGCGAGGAACGCGACACCTATGACAAGGCGATGGCGCTGCTGGACTTCGTGACGCTGTCGCATCTTGCCCGCGAACCGGCGCGGGTGCTTTCCGGCGGCCAGCGCAAGCTGCTGGAGCTTGCCCGCGTGCTGATGGCCGAGCCGCGCATCATCCTGCTCGACGAACCGGCGGCGGGCGTCAATCCGAGCCTGCTCGAAATCGTCATCGACCGCATCGCCGAGATCAACCGGCGCGGCACGACCTTCCTGATCATCGAGCACAATATGGACATGATCGCGCGGCTGTGCCGCCATGTCTTCGTGATGGCGACCGGCAAGCTGCTCTGCGAGGGAACGCCGGCGGAAGTCGCCGCCAATCCGGACGTTATCGAAGCCTATCTCGGCGGGGGACATATCGGATGAGTTCCATTCTCGCCGTCACCGATCTGGTCTCGGGTTACGAGCCCGGCGTGCCCATCGTGCGCGGCGCTTCCATGACGGTGGAGAAAGGCGAGATCGTCGTCATCCTCGGCCCGAACGGGGCGGGAAAATCCACCTTCATCAAGTCGATCGCCGGGCTGGTGCCGAAGGTTTCCGGCTCGGTGACGCTCGGGGGCAGCGAGATTTCCGCCCTGCCCGCGCACCGGCTGGTGCATGAGGGGCTGGCCTTCGTGCCGCAGACGGAAAACGTCTTCGCGCTGATGAGCGTCGAGGACAATCTGCTGCTGGCGGCGGGCATCCTTCCCAAGAGCGAGCGTGCGGGGCGGCTCGACGCCATGTATGAGATGTTCGCCGACCTCGCCCGCCAGAAGCGGCTCAATGCCGGGCGGCTTTCGGGCGGGCAGCGGCAGATGCTGGCGGTCGCCCGCGCCCTGATGGTCAATCCCCGCGTCATCATGCTGGACGAGCCATCGGCTGGCCTGTCGCCGAAGCTGGTGGAGCAGGTGTTCATCGATCTCTCGGCCGTGCGCAAGGCGGGCGTCACCGTGGTTCTGGTCGAGCAGAATGCGCGGGCCGCGCTTGCGATTGCCGACCGCGCCTATATTCTCGCCGAAGGGCGCAACGCCCATGAGGGCGCTGCCGGGGAACTTTGGAACGACCCGGCGATCGCCGCGCTCTATCTCGGCGGCGGCAAGATCAAGAGCCAGCCGGAGGCGGCGCGATGAACCTGCAATTCCTCGTGGACGGGCTGCTGACCGGCTCCATCGTCGGTCTCGGCGCCATCGGCGTGACGCTGACCTATTCCATCCTGCGCTTTTCCAATTTCGCCCATGGCGAATTTCTCGCCTGGGGCGCCTATGCGGCGCTGGTGGCCGCCGGGGTACTCGGCTGGCTGGCGGGGGGAGACGTCGCGGCGATCGCCCCCTTCTCCTTCGGCTGGACGCTGATCCTTGCCTCCGTCATCGCCATGGTCTTCACCGGCCTCTTGGCGCTGACGCTGGACTGGCTGCTGTTCAGGCACCTGCGCCGCCGCGCCAACGCCATCACCGCCGTCATGGCGAGTTTCGGGGCGGCGATGGCGTTGCGCAGCCTGCTCGAATTCATCTTCACCTCCTCGCCCGCCTATTTCAGCCGCAAGCTCCAGATCGCCCAGAAGCTCGGGCTCGGCATTCGCGCCACGCCCGACCAGATGGTGCTGATCGCCGCCACCGCCGTTCTGGTGACCGCCATCCATCTCGTCGTCACCCGCACGCAGGTCGGCCGCTCGATGCGGGCGGTCAGTGAAAATCCCGACCTCGCCCGCGTGGCGGGCATCGATGTCGGCCGCATCGTCGCCATCACCTGGATGATCGGCGGCGGGCTCGCCTGCTTTGCCGGGATCATGGTCGGGCTGCTGGTGCAGATCCGCCCCTATATGGGCCTCGACCTGCTATTGCCGCTCTTCGCGGCGGCGATCCTCGGCGGCATCGGCTCCATTCCCGGCGCGCTGATCGGCGGCCTGATCGTCGGGCTGGCGGAAGCGCTTGCGGTGCAGACGGTCGGGGCCGAATGGCGCTCGGCGGTCGCCTTCGTGCTGTTGATCGCCATGCTTCTGGTGCGCCCGTCCGGGCTGATGGGAGGAAAATCCTAGATGCTCGATCTCTTTTCCTCCGGCATGGCCGGTTACCTCGCCTTCTTTCTCGCGACGGCGCTCAGCTATGCGATCATCTGCCTCGGGCTGAACCTGCAATGGGGGCAGACGGGGCTGTTCAATGTCGGCGTCGCCGGTTTCGTCGCCGTCGGCGCCTATACCTCGGCGATCCTGACCACGCCGCCGGGCGGCGCGCATCTCGGCGGCTTCGGCCTGCCGATTGTCGCGGGATGGGCGGGCGCGATGCTGGTTTCGGCGGCGGTGACCGCCTTCGTCGGCCTCGTGACGCTCAGGCTGCGCGCCGATTACCTCGCCATCGCCACCTTCGGGATTGCGGTCAGCATCCAGCTCGTGGCGCTGAACGCCCAGTCGATCACCGGCGGTCCCTTCGGCATCGGCTTCATTCCGCGCCTGTTCGGCGGGTTTGCGGAAAACGCGCTGCTGTTCAACCTCGCCAATCTCGCCTGCGTCGCCCTTGTCGTGCTCATCCTCTATATCGGGCTGGAGCGGCTGGTGCGCAGCCCATGGGGCCGCGTGCTGCGCGCCGTGCGCGAGGATGAGGAAGCGGCGCGCGCGCTCGGCAAGAGCCCGTCGCGCTACCGCCTGCAAGCCTTCGTGCTGGGGGGCGCGATCATGGGGCTGGGCGGCGCGGTGCAGGCGCATTTCATCGGCTTCATCGCGCCGGAAAACTACCTGCCGACGCTGACCTTTCAGGTCTGGACCATGCTGATCATCGGCGGTTCCGGCAACAATCTCGGCGCCATCCTCGGGGGCGTGGCGATCTGGGGATTGTGGAGCCTGTCCGGCAGCGCCGTCACCGCCTTTTTTCCGCCCGAGCAGCAGGCCCGCGCCGCCGCCCGCCAGATCGCCGGCATCGGCGTGCTCCTTTCGCTGGCGCTGATCCTGCGCCCGCGCGGGCTGCTCGGCGAGCGCATCAACGTTTCCCGCCACACCGAAGCCGCTTCCCTCGTTTCCAACCAGACGGACCAACGCCCATGATCACGCCCGACCGCTTCCAGCTTGCGCCCGATCTCAATATCAGCCGCATCGTCACCGGTCTGTGGCAGGTGGCCGACATGGAGCGCGACGGGCGCGCGCTCGATCCGGACGCCATGTCATCCGTGCTGCTCGATTACGCCCGCGCCGGTTTCGACAGCTTCGACATGGCCGATCATTACGGCAGCGCCGAAATCATCGCCGGGCGGCTCTTGAACCGCGTCGCGGGCGGCGAGCAGGCGGGCCAGCACCGCCCCGTCGCCTTCACCAAATGGTGCCCGGCGCCGGGGCCGATGCCGCTTTCGGTGGTGCGCGAGGGCGTGGAGCGCAGCCTGAAACGCATGAACGTCCCGCGCATCGACCTGATGCAGTTCCATTGGTGGACCTTCGAGCATCCGGCCTATCTCGACGCCATGAAGGGGCTGGCGGCGCTGAAGGAAGAGGGGCTGATCGGCCATATCGGGCTGACCAATTTCGACACCGCCCATCTCAACGTGCTGGTGAAGCACGGCATTCCCATCGTCTCCAACCAGGTCTGCTTCTCGCTGCTCGACCGCCGCGCCGCCGGTGAGATGAGCGCCTTCTGCCTCGAAAACGGCGTACGCCTGCTCGCTTACGGAACGCTGGCGGGCGGGCTGATGTCGGAACGCTGGCTCGGCCAGCCGGAGCCGGGCGCCGGTGACATCGCCGACTGGAGCAAGTCGAAATACAAGCGCTTCGTCGACGAGATCGGCGGCTGGCCCGCCTTGCAGGCGATCCTCGCCGCGCTCGACGGCGTGGCGCGGAAGCACGGCGTTTCCATTCCGAACGTCGCGACGCGCTGGGTGCTGGAGCATGAGGCGGTGGCCGCCACCATCATCGGGGCGCGGCTTGGCGAGCGCGAGCATCGCGGCGACAACCTGAAACTCTTCTCCTTCGCGCTGGATGCCGAGGACAAAGCCGCCATCGATGCCGCCCTGCACGGCACGAAGATGCTGGCGGGCGATTGCGGCGACGAATACCGCAAGCCGCCCTTCCTCACCGCCTCCGGCGATCTCAGCCACCACCTCGACAGCATTCCGAAATATTTCAAAGCCGAGCCGGTGCCGGGGCGCCCCGGCCGGTTGCGCGTCGATTCCGGCAGCATCTGGGAGCCGCTTGCGGGCTACAGCCGCGCCGTGCGTGTCAAGGACCGCATTATGGTGAGCGGCACGACGGCGACCAACGGCGCGGGCGAAGTCGTCTGCCCCGGCGATCCCGCAGGCCAGACCGCCTTCATCCTCGACAAGATCGCCGCCAGCCTCGCAGCACTTGGCGGGCGCATGGAGGATGTGGTGCGCAGCCGCGTGTTCCTGAAGAACGTCGGCGACTGGGAGCCGGTGTCGCGCATCCATGGCCGCTATTTCGGCGAGATACGCCCGGCCAACACACTGCTTGCGGCGGGCGACCTCGTCGGCGATTACCTGGTGGAAATCGACGTGGAGGCGATCGTCGACTGAGGGCGGATGCGCGCCTCGATTGCGCCAAAATGGCAAGAAGACGCAATTCTAGGGATCGGCGTGACGATTCCTTCAGGATTCGCCCGCATAGTTTGCGCAACCGGACGGCGGAACGACACGTTTCCCCTCCGCAAAGGCGCGGCCACGGGAGACGTTCGAGCCGGTATGGATGCAGTTACGATCTTCACGACGGTTTCGGTGATGGTGCTCGCCAACGGCGTGGTGCTGGCGAATGTCTATCGCGACCTGCCGGACAGCCTGCGCCCGGCCGCCCGGCACTGGCAGTTCGGCACGCTGTTCGTGGCGCTCGGATGCGGCATCTTCGCCTTCGGCGCCAAGCTGCCGCTCTGGGTGATGGTGACATTCGCCAATTGCGCGCTGATGAGCGGGCTGATCGTCTATTTCTGGGCCTTGCAGTGCTTTTACGGACGCGAGCCCGCGGCGCGGGATCTGATCGTCTGCGCGGCCGCCACCATCAGCGTCTTTCTTCTCTCGGCCGTCTATCCGCATTTCCTGCTGCGGGTGTTCATCGTTTCCCTTGCCTGGCTGTGGATCATGGGGCGCTCCGTGCGGCTGCTGGTCAGCCGGGCGCGAACCGACCCTTCGCATAGCCGCCTCATGCTGATCGCGCTCTACGGGGTGGCGATCCTCTATGTGACGCTGCGGTTCGCGCTGTACACGCGCATCGATCTGCCCAGCGATTTCACCGCCGCCACCGGCAACTACGTCATCAATCTGGTTTCGCCGATCATCATGGCGCTGCTGCCCGCCATCGGCACCACGGCCTTCGTGCTGATGTGCACCGATCATGTGCGCCGCCAGCTCGAAGCCGCCGCCTCGACCGATTACCTGACCGGCCTGCCCAATCGCCGTTTCCTCGTCAAGCAGGGGGAGGCGCGCTTCAGCCGCGCCCGCCAGCAGAAAAGCGGCTTCGCCGCCGCCATTCTCGATCTCGACGGCTTCAAGTCGATCAATGACGGCCATGGCCACGATGCGGGCGATGCCGTGCTGGTGCAGGTGGCCGCCCGGCTGCGGCAGGCGGCGCGGCCGGGCGATCTCATCGCCCGCAGCGGCGGCGAGGAATTCGTGGTGCTGCTCGACGGGCTGACCGAGGCTGCCGCCTTCGACGCCATCGAGCGCATGCGCCTCGCCGTGGCGGCGGAGCCGATCCGCTTCGACAACGCCGTTCTCACGGCGACGGCATCCATCGGCGTCGCGGCCGTCTCGCCCGCCGACCGCAGCTTCGAGGACATGCTGCGCCGCGCCGACCGCGCCCTTTACCGCGCCAAGGACACCGGCAAGAACCGCGTCATCCTGGCGGCGGCGGCGTAAGAGCGCCCCTTCCCCCGCACCTTGCAAATTCCCGAATTGCATCGCGCGATGCGGCCCGGTAACCTGCGCCACCGTCAGAGCATCCCGGAGGAAATCATGCTGCGTTTCGGAATTCTGTCCACCGCCAAGATCGGCCAGGAGCTGGTCGTGCCCGCCATTCAGGATGCGGAAAACTGCGTCGTCACCGCGATCGCCAGCCGCGACCTTTCCAGGGCGCGCGCCATGGCGGACCGTTTTTCCGTGCCGCATGCCTTCGGTTCCTACGAGGAGATGCTGGCATCCGATACGATTGACGCCGTCTATATTCCGCTGCCGACCTCGCAGCATGTGGAATGGGCGATCAAGGCCGCCGATGCGGGCAAGCATGTGCTGGTGGAAAAGCCGCTGGCGCTGAAGGCCGAAGAGATCGACGCCGTCATCGCTGCTCGCGACCGCAACGGCGTGGTGGTGACCGAGGCCTTCATGGTGACCTACGCGCCGGTCTGGCGCAAGGTGCGCGAGCTTCTGAAGGACGGCGCCATCGGCAGGCTGCGGCATGTGCAGGGCGCCTTCACCTATTTCAACCGCGACCCCGGCAATATGCGCAATATCGCGGCGCTTGGCGGCGGCGGCCTGCCGGATATCGGCGTCTATCCCACCATCACCACGCGCTTTGCCACCGGCGAGGAGCCGAAGCGCGTGCAGGCGGTGACCGAGCGCGACCCGGAATTCGGCACCGACATCTATTCCAGCGTCAAGGCGGAATTCGAAAGCTTCGAGCTGAGCTTCTACATCTCCACACAGCTTGCCAACCGTCAGGTGATGGTCTTCCACGGCACGGAAGGCTTCATCGAGGTGAAATCGCCCTTCAACGCCGACCGCTACGGCGCCGAGGAGATCGAACTCACCAGCCGCAACCATGCCGAATCGCGCATCTTCCGCTTTCAGGACAGCCGGCAGTACCGGCGCGAGGTGGAAGCCTTCTCCCGCGTGGCGCTGGGCGGGGACGATGAAATCGTGCCGCTGGAAAGCTCGAAGCTGAACCAGAAGCTGATCGACGCCATCTACCGCGCCAGCGAAAAGGATGGCTGGGAAGCGGTCTGATCAGCCTTCGCGCAGATAGAGCGCAAAGCCGATCGCCCCGAACCCGAAGGCGGCGAGCGCGGCGCAAGCCAGCGCCGCCACCGGCTGCAACGCCGGCATGGCCGCCATCAGCACCAGCGACAGCAGGGCGGCCAGCGTGAGCGCAATGGCGAGCAGATAGCGCGCCCGCCGCCGGAACCCGCTGAGCGCGACGGCGGCGAACGCCGCCGCCAATCCGCCAGCCGCCGCGATCAGCCCGGTGAAGCCGAGCTGGACGGACAGCAGATGCCAGATGACGGCCTCGAGGGCGAGACCGGCCAGCAGGACCGTGAGATAGCGCGTGAGACCCATGCGGTTCAGGCGGCCCGCGCCGGGCCGGTTCCGGTTTCGCTCCCGCCCGCAGCCGCTTCCATGAACGGCGGGGCGGATCGCTTCAGCGGCGCAAGGCTCATATAATGAAGCCGCAGCAGCTCGGCCCGCGCGCGGGCCAGCGAATCGAGAATGACGCCCGCCGTCATCAGCACGCAGGCGATCATCATCAGCGCCATGGCGAGAATCCAGGTCGGCATGCGCGGCACCAGCCCGCTGCGGAAGAACTCGGCCAGAACCGGCGCCATGAAGCACAGGCTGAACCCCATGAACAGGCCCGCCAGGGCGCTGAAAAAGGTGAACGGCCGGGTTTCCTTCATCAGCATGGCGAACATCCATAGGATCTTCGCGCCGTCGCGGAAGGTGGACAGCTTCGAATGCGAGCCTTCCGGGCGGCGGCCGTAATCCAGCTCCAGCTCGCAGACCGGCAGCTTCAGCCGCGAGGCATGCACCGACATTTCCGTTTCGATCTCGAAACCGCAGGAGACGGCCGGAAAGCTTTTCACGAAACGGCGGCTGAAGGCGCGGTAGCCGGAAAAGATATCGGTAAAATCCGGCCCGAACATGCCGCGATAGAGGCGGTTGAACAGCCGGTTGCCGAAGGCGTGGCCGTTGCGGCCCGCATCGTTCAGCACGTTGCGGCGGGTGCCGACCACCATGTCGGCGCCCTCGGTCACCAGCGTGCGGATCAGCTCCTGCGCGTCGGCGGCCGCATAGGTGCCGTCGCCATCGGCCATCAGGTAGATGTCCGCCTCGATATCGGCGAACATCCGGCGCACCACATTGCCCTTGCCCTGGCGCCGCTCGCGCACCACCTCCGCCCCCGCCAGCATGGCATGCAGCGCCGTGCCGTCGGTGGAATTGTTGTCATAGACATGGATGCGGGCGGACGGCAGCGCGGCGCGAAAGCCGCGCACCACCTCGCCGATCGTGGCCGCCTCGTTGTAGCAGGGCAGCAGAACGGCAATCCGCGCCGAACCGGTTTCAATTTCCGTCATGGAACCCTCTCATCGGCGCTCGCCGTCCCCGGCCTGATGGCGGAACCGGCCACGCCGCCGCAGTCGCCTTTACTATTTCTTGAGAAGGTTAAGGCATGGTTTCCGCACCCCTTATACTGGAAGCCGGCAGGAAAAACATGACCCATGCGACGCTGACGGGCGACGAATCCGGCCCGGCGCGGACAAGACCCGCGCTCTCCCTGCTTGCCGGATACTGGCCCGCCATCCTGCTGTATTCCGTCATCACCCTGTTGCTGCTGATGGCGCTGAACCTGCCGAACGCGGCGGATTACATCGGCGCCGACAATGACGACGGCATGCGGCTGATCGAGGTGCGCGATCTGATGGCGGGCCAGGGCTGGTTCGACCTGATGCAATACCGGCTCGGCCTTGACGGCGGCACGCTGATGCACTGGTCCCGCCTCATCGACCTGCCGCTCGCCAATCTCATTTCCGCTTTCGAGCTGTTCGTGCCGCGCGAGCGCGCCGAGGCGCTGGCGGCAACCGTCTGGCCGCTGTCGCTTTCGGTGCTGCTGCTTGCGGCCATGGGGCTGGCCGGGCGGCGGCTCGGCGGCCCCGTCGCCATGCATATCGCGCTGGGCTTCACCGCGATATTCCTCATCACCGGCAGCCGTTTCCTGCCCGGCTCGCTCGATCACCACAATGTGCAGCTCGTGCTGATCGCCACCATCGCCGCCATGCTGGCCGACCGGCGCTTCTCGCTGGGCAGCTACGCGGCGGCGGGGCTGGCGGCAGGTCTCGCGGTGGCGGTCGGCGCGGAAACCATGCCGCAGATCGCAACCGCCTGCCTGGTCGTCGCCTGCCTGTGGCTTCGCCACGGCGCATCCCTCGCCCGGCCGGTGCGCGCCTTCTGCCTTGCGCTGATGACGACCGTGACCGCCGCCTTCTTCCTCACCGTGCCGCCCTCGCTCTATACCGCCGTCACCTGCGACAATCTTTCGCTCGGCTTCTATTCCATCGTCACCGTGGGCGCGGCGAGCCTGCTGGCGGCCACCGTGCTCGCATCGCCCTTCCGCTTTTCCATCCGCCTGCTTTCGCTCGCCATCGCGGCCATTCCGGTTGCCGTGACGGCCGTGACGATCGCCCCGCAATGCCTCGGCAATCCGCTCGCCGGACTCGATCCGATGCTGCAACGGCTCTGGCTTGCCAATACCACCGAGGCGCGCTCCATCTTCGCCGTGGCCCGGATCGATCCCGCCGCATGGGGCGCGTTTTACGGCGCGGGGCTCACCGCCTTCGCCGTGGCGCTGTTTTCCGCCTTGCAGGGCCGCAAGCCGGAGCAGAACGCCGTGCTGGCGGCGCTGATCGGCACGAGCTGGCTGGTGGCGGCGATCCAGGTGCGCTCCAGCACGTTTTCCAACCTGCTCGCCATTCTGCCCTTCGCCATGCTGATCGCCGATCTGCGCCCTCTCACGCATGCCGGGCCGCGCAGGCGCGCCGCAAGCGCGTTTTACCTCGCCATGGCCTTCGCCGCCATGCCCTCCGTCTGGGCGATGGCGGGGCTGGCGGGCGTGGAGGGCGTCAGCGGCTTCCGCGAGCGGCTGATGCCCGCCCCCGTGACCGGCAACCATCGCTCCTGCGGATCGCCGCAGGCGCTGGCGCCTCTGGCCGGCATGACGGCGGCGACCATCGCCGCCCCCTCCGATCTCGGCGTGCCGATCCTGCGCTACACGCCGCACCGGGTGCTGAGCGCGCCCTATCACCGCAATCAGGGCGGCATGCTGACGGAGCTTTACATCGGCCTGTCGAATCCGGCGCAGGCGGAAGCCTTCCTGCGCGGCGCGCAGGTCGGCATCCTCGCCTTCTGCCGCGACGAATGGCAGACGCGCAACCTCGCGAAACTGGAACCGCAGGGGCTTTACGCGCAGTTGAGCGCAGGCGTCGTCCCCGCCTATCTGGAGCCGGTGCCGGGAACGGAAGCGGCGGATCTGCGGCTTTTCCGGGTGAAACCGTAAATTTCCGGCTGTGGCCGGGCGGGCAATGCGGTAAGGTCCGGCCCATGAGCAGCTTCTTCGACATGGACACCGCCTCGAACCTCACCGAATACACGGTGTCGGAACTTTCCGGCTCCATCAAGCGCACGGTCGAGACCGCCTTCGACCAGGTGCGGGTGCGCGGCGAAATTTCCGGCTATCGCGGCCCGCATTCCTCCGGCCACGCCTATTTCTCCCTGAAGGACGACCGCGCCCGCATCGACGCCGTCTGCTGGAAAGGCACGATGAGCCGCCTGAAGGTGCGGCCCGAGGAAGGCATGGAGGTGATCGCCACCGGCAAGATCACCACTTTCCCCGGCTCCTCCAAATACCAGATCGTCATCGAAAATCTGGAACCGGCGGGCGCGGGCGCGCTGATGGCGCTGCTGGAGGAACGCCGCAAGAAGCTCGCCGCCGAGGGCCTGTTCGATGCGGAGCGCAAGCGCCGCCTGCCCTTCCTGCCACGCGTGATCGGCGTCGTCACCTCGCCGACGGGGGCGGTGATCCGCGATATCCTGCACCGCATCTCGGACCGTTTTCCCGTGCATGTGCTGGTCTGGCCGGTGAAGGTGCAGGGCGAAGGCTCCGGCAACGAGGTCGCCAATGCCATCCACGGCTTCAACGCGCTGCCGCCGGACGGCCCGATGCCGCGCCCGGATGTGCTGATCGTCGCGCGCGGCGGCGGCAGCCTGGAAGACCTGTGGAGCTTCAACGACGAGATCGTGGTGCGCGCCGCCGCCGCAAGCGCCATTCCGCTGATTTCCGCCGTCGGCCATGAAACCGACTGGACGCTGATCGACCACGCCGCCGACATGCGCGCCCCAACCCCCACGGGCGCCGCCGAAATGGCCGTGCCGGTAAAGGCCGATCTGGAGGCGCAGGCCGCCGGTCTTGCCGCCCGCCTGCAAGCCTGCACCAGCCGCCATATGGATCGCCGCAGGCAGGATGTGCGGGCGCTGGCGCGGGCGCTGCCCTCGCTCGACCAGCTTCTGGCGCTGCCGCGCCGCCGCTTCGACGAAGCCGCCGCCGGGCTGGGCCGCGGCCTTTCGATGACGGCGATGAACAAGCGGCGCGACTTCGAGCGCGCCAGCGCCCATCTTCGCCCGGAGCTGCTCACCGGCCGCATCGCCGAGCGCCGCCAGCAGCTTTCCGAGCGCCTGCTGCGCATCGATCGCATCGTCGAACGCCAGACCGCCGATTTCCGCGCCCGGCTCGGCCGCGCAGGCGCCGTTCTCGGCCTTCTGCCCGCCCGCCTGCATGCACAGACGGAACGCCAGCGCGACCGGCTTGCCAATCTCGCCCGCCATGCGGATACGGCCCTCGGCCACCAGCTCGCCCGCCTGCGCGCTGGTCTCCAGGCCCAGAACCGCGTGCTCGAATCGCTGTCCTACAAGAATGTGCTGCAACGCGGCTATGCGGTGGTTCGCGATGCCCATGACCGCCCGATCTCCCGCGCCGCCGCCATCGAGGCGGATGCCGCCATGACCATCCAGTTCGCCGACGGGCGCATCGGCGCCACGGCAACCGGCGGCACGGCCCCGCCCCGCGAGGAAACCCCGCCCGCAAAGAAGCGCCCGGCATCCAGACCCGCCAAGCCGGAACCGCCGTCACAGGGCAGCCTGTTCTGATCTGAAACCGGTTCTTCCATATCGGTAAGCCGCTACGGTCATCACCGCCACAGCGTGCACCGCCGCTTACGCCAAATCCGAACCGGAAGGCTGAGCCCCGAAAATGAAAAAGCCGTGTAACGTTTTGACGTTACACGGCTTTTGCGAAACTTGGTGCCCAGAAGAGGACTCGAACCTCCACACCCTTGCGAGTACCAGCACCTGAAGCTGGCGCGTCTACCAATTCCGCCATCTGGGCGACGAGGAGCGATGTACGGGGTGGGCCGCCGGAAGTCAACCGGCTTTTTGAAGTTTTTTCCGCAAAGGCGAAAAAAACTGTCAGCGGCCTGTCTCTCCCCAGCCATGGATGAGTTCAAGACCCTGTTTCAAAAGGGCTTTCGCTGCCCCCGGCGTTTGCGCCTCCACATAGCAGCGCATTTCCGGCGCATTGCCGGAAGGGCGCAGATGGATGATTCGGCCATCGGTGAGGGTGACGCGCAGGCCATCGATATCGCTGGTTTGCGCAACCGTTCCGGCAGGCTTCACGAAAGCCGCCAGATTGGCCGGAGACTCGCGCAGATGCGCCATCAGGGCAGCACTTTTTTCGACCGCGAAATTCTCCAGCCGCCCGGCATCGGCGACGGGCAGGCGATAATCGCCCGAAAGTTCGGAGAGCGGTTTATGGGCCGCCGCGGCCTGCGACAGAACCGCCAGCACCGGCAGCAGGCTGTCACGCGTCGGCAGGGCGGCGAGCGTGCCGCCGTGAACGGCAAAATCGGAGGCGGTCAGCAGCCCGCCATTGGCTTCGAACCCCATGACGCCGGTTTCACCCGCCGCCAGCGCCTCGTTCATGCCCGCGATGACGAAGGGCGAGCCGACCTGCGTGCGGCGCACGGCAAAACCGTCAGCCTTTTCCAGCCCGGAATTCGAGGTGACGGGCGTAACCGCGATCCGCGCTTTCAGGAATTGCGCGGCGATGAGGCCGAGCAGGTCGCCGCGCAGCGGTTCGCCGGTCTCGTCGGCCACCAGCGGGCGGTCGCCATCGCCATCGGCGGAAACGATTGCATCCAGCCGGTGCTCCGCCGCCCAGCCTTTCAGCAAAGCGATGGTTTCGGCCGAGACCGCCTCGGTATCGACCGGAATGAAACTTTCGGAACGGCCGAGCGGCAGCACCTCCGCCCCGTAGGACCGCAGGATTTCGACGAACAGATCACGCGCCACCGTGCTATGCTGGTAGACGCCGATCCGCAGGCCCGAAAGCGCCTTCTCCGGCAGGATGGCGCGGTTGCGGGCGCAGAAAAGCTGCATCACCGCCACGGCGGCATCCTCACCGGCGCCGGGCGTGGCATCGAGGGCGGCGCTGTCATCGGCAAGCGCCTTCGCCCTGACGCTGATCGCCGCCTCGTCCTGCTTGTCGATTTCGCCATCGGGGCGGTAGAACTTGATGCCGTTGCGGTCCGCGGGGATATGCGAGCCGGTGATCATGATCGCCGCCGCCTTGCGGCTCATGGCGTAGAGCGCGAGCGCAGGCGTCGGCACGGTGCCGCAATCGACCGGGGAAAACCCTGCCCGCGCCAGAGCGCCAAAACAGGTGGCGGCAATTTCCGGGCTCGAATCGCGGAAATCGCGGGCAACGAAAACCGGATCGCCCGGCCTTGCCCGGCCGCTTTCCAGCAGGGTCTGCGCGAAAGCGGTGACATAGAGCGCCGTCGCCTCGCCCTTGAGATCGGCGGACAGGCCGCGCAGGCCGCTGGTTCCAAATTTCAGGCTCAACGGAAGGCTCCTCGCAACGGGACACGGGCCGGGCATCAAGCCCGGTTATGCGCCTTCATTATAGGAGCCCTGTTACGCTTTCGTCTATAATACGGAAGCCGGGCGTCAGTTTTCCGGCTGGACGCGGTCGGTATGGCCGAGATCGCGGCCCGGCTCGATCACATCGCGCACGCGCTGCTTCAATTCCTTCGGGCCGGGAAAGCCGCCGTCGCGCTTGCGCTCCCACAGCAGCTCGCCATCGACGCGGATTTCGAAATTGCCGCCGGTGCCGGGCAGAAGCGCCACCTCGCCCAGCGAATCGCCGAAGGTGGACAGAAGCTCCTGCGCCATCCAGCCCGCGCGCAGCAGCCAGTTGCATTGGGTGCAGTAGAGAATGGTGATGCGGGGTTTTCCGGTCGTCATGGCCGATATCCTGAATGCGGGGCAACTGCGGATCTTACGCTCCCGGCAAAACGGCGGCAACCGGCGCTCACAAAAAATTCAACCGGATTACTCAAGTTTTTACCGTTGCGCGATTGGCCTTGCCGCGCCGCCATGGCAAGGAGCGCCAGTTTTTCAATTTTCCGCATGATCAAGGAGATATCATGACTGACCGTTCGCGACTGATCATTCCGGCGCTCGGCTCGCTCTATGCGCCGCTTTATCCCGTCGCCGAAACCCTGCTGCGGCTCGTGGCGGGCGTCCTGCTCGCCACGCATGGCTACGGCAAGATCATCAATCCCTTCGGCGCCGCCGGGATGGTCCAAAGCCTCGGCTTCTATCCCGGCACGCTGTGGTCGCCGCTGCTGGCGGCCACGGAGTTCTTCGGCGGCATCTTTCTGGCGCTCGGCTTCCTGACGCGGCCCGCCGCCTTCGCGGCGACCATCGTGCTCGCCGTCACCATCTATTTCCACGGCTTCGTCAAGGCCGAGGGGCTGATGGGCGCGGAGAAATCGATCCTGTGGACGGCGATCACACTGTTCTTCGCCGTCAAGGGCGCGAACCGCTGGTCGGTGGATGCCCGCATCGGGCGGCAGTTCTGAGCGCGCCGCGCCCGACCTCTTGAACCTTTGGCCGGGACATGATCTTGTCCCGGCATCGGAACGGATGGGGTGAAAGCGATGCGCGTGGCGGTGGTGGAAAACACGGAGGTCTCCGAACTCGGGCAGGTCGGCGTGGCGCTGGCGGAAGCCGGGGCGGCCATCGAGATTTTCCGCCCGTGGACAGGCGGGCCGCTGCCATCGGCGCCGGAGGCTTTCGACGGGCTGGTGGTGCTGGGCGGCGAGCAGAACGCGCTGGACGATCACGCCCATCCCTATCTTCCCGATCTTGCCGCGCTGATGCGCCGCTTCGGCGATGCGGGCAAGGCGGTGCTCGGCATCTGTCTCGGCAGCCAGCTTCTGGCACGCGGCTATGGCGGTGAAAACCTGCTGGGCGAGACGCCGGAATTCGGCTGGCAGGCCATCGCGCTGACCGAGGCCGGGCGGGCCGATCCGGTCCTGGCCGCGGCAACGGAGAGTTTCCGGATTTTCCAGTGGCATAGCGACACCTTCACCCTGCCGCCCGATGCCGTGCATCTGGCGGGCAATGAGGCAGCCGCGCATCAGGCCTTCCGCATCGGCCGCGCCGCCTATGGCACCCAGTTCCATTTCGAGGCGAATCGCGCTGTGGTGCAGAAATGGCGGGATGAATTTCCGCATCTGATCGAAAGAATCGCCCCCGACTGGGTGGAGCGCCATCCGGAGCATGAGGCGCAGCATGGCGCCGCCGCCGATGCCACCGGCCTGGCGCTTGCCCGCGCCTGGGTAGCAACGATCATGGTGGAGGAACAGCCCGCGGAACTGCTGGCAGGCGAGTAACCGGACCACGCCCGGATATGACAAAGGCCGCCCGGTTTCCCGGACGGCCTTTTTCTATCGGCTATGAAAACCTCAGGCGCGCAGCGTGCCGCCGGTGGTTTTGGTGACGTTGCCGACGATGCGGGCAGTCAGCGCTTCGAAATCCTCATCCGTCAGCGTCTTGTCGACGGGCTGGATCACCACCTCGATGGCGATGGATTTCTTGTCCGCGCCGAGCGATGCGCCCTCGAACACGTCGAAGACATTGACGGCGGCGATCAGCTTGCGGTCGGCGCTGGAGGCGGCCTTGACGATGGCGCCCGCTTCAACCGCGCGATCCACCACGAATGCGAAGTCGCGGCGCACGGCCTGCAAGGCCGACAGATCCAGCGCCGGTTTCGTGCGGGTCGCCTTGCGCTTCGGCTCCTGCATGGCGTCGAGATAGACCTCGAAGCCGCAGAGCGCGCCGGAAACGTCCAGCACATCCAGCGCCTTGGGATGGAACTCGCCGAAATGGCCCAGAACGATCTTCGGGCCCATCTTGATGGTGCCGGAACGGCCCGGATGATACCAGCCGGGGCCGCCGCGCTCGATCTGGACATTGGCCATCGGCACGCCGCAGGCTTCGATCACCGCCAGCGCGTCGGCCTTGGCGTCGAAGACGTCGACCGGCTTGCCGCCACCGCGCGCGGCGTTCGACCACAACCGGCCAGCGCCGTTCAGCGTCGCCGTGCCCCGGCGCACGCCGCCCGCGACGCGGCGCTGTGCTTCCGGCGTATCGCCCTCATAGGTGCCCGAGACTTCGAAGATCGCCACATCGCCATAGCCCTTGTCGGCATTGCGCTGGGCGGCGGAGAGCAGGCCCGGCAGCAGCGACGGGCGCATGTCCGACATATCCGAGGCAATCGGATTGGCGAGCTTCAGCGTGCCTTGCCCGCCGCCGAAAAGCTTCGCATGCGCTTCGGGGATGAAGGACCAGGTGACGGCTTCCAGCATGCCGCGCGAGGCGAGCGACCGCTTGGCGGCGCGGGTGCGGATTTGCAGCGTCGTCAGGATCCTGCCATTGACGGCGGAGAGCTTTTCCAGCGGTTCCGGACGGATATTGTCGACGCCGTGGATGCGCAGCACTTCCTCCACCAGATCGGCCTTGCCCTCGACATCCGGCCGCCAGGAGGGAACGCTGACCGACAGCCGCTCGCCGCTACCTTCCACGCCGAAACCGAGGCGGGTGAGGATATCGGTGCTTTCGCTGGCTTCGATGGCAAGGCCGGTGAGGCGCTTCACCTCGGAAACCGGGAAATCGATCACCTTCGGCTGATGGCCTTTGTAGCCGGTCACTTCGGCCTTCGCCGCCGTGCCACCACAAAGCTCCAGCACCAGTTCGGTCGTGCGCTCCAGACCCGGCACCATATATTCGGGGTCGACGCCGCGCTCGAAACGGTAGCGCGCATCGGTGATGATGCCGAGCGCACGGCCGCTGCGGGCGACGTTCATCGGATCCCACAGCGCCGATTCGATCAGCACGTCGGTGGTGTTTTCGTCGCAGCCGGAATGCTCGCCGCCCATGATGCCGCCGATGGATTCGACGCCGTTGTCATCGGCGATGACGACGTTGTTCGGCCCGAGCGTATATTCGCGCTGGTCGAGGGCCAGCACGGTTTCGCCTTCCTTTGCGCGGCGCACCGTCAGGTTGCCCTTCACCTTGGCGGCGTCGAAGACGTGCATCGGGCGGCCCTGATCGAAGGTCATGTAATTGGTGATATCGACCAGCGCATTGATGGGGCGGAGCCCAATGGCCGTCAGCCGCCGCTGCATCCAGCGCGGGCTCGGGCCATTCCTGACGCCGCGCACGAGGCGCAGGCCAAAGCCGGGGCAAAGGGCCGCGTCGTCCAGATCGAGCGTCAGCCTGACCGGCGTTTCGCCCTCGACGGCGAAGGACGGGGCTTTCGGCTGCTTCAACTGGCCAAGGCCGGAAGCGGCGAGATCGCGGGCGATGCCGTGGATCGAGGTGCAATCCGGGCGGTTCGGCGTCAGGTTGATCTCGATGACCGGATCGTCCAGCCCGGCATAGGCGGCAAAGGAGGCGCCGACCGGGGCATCGGCGGGCAGGTCGATGATGCCGTCGTGATCGTCGGAAATATTGAGTTCCTTTTCCGAGCACATCATGCCGCAGCTTTCGACGCCGCGGATGGTGCCGACGGCGAGTGTCACATCGATGCCGGGAACATAGGTGCCGGGGGCAACGAACGCGCCGACCAGGCCTTCACGCGCATTCGGCGCGCCGCAGACGACCTGCACCGGATCGCCGCTGCCGGTATCGACCTTGAGGACGCGAAGGCGGTCGGCCTGCGGATGCTGCTCGGCGGAAACGACGCGGGCGATCACGAAGGGCTTGTAGACGGCCTTGTCGTCGACATCCTCCACTTCGAGGCCGATGGCCGTCAGCCGCTCGCAGATTTCCGCAAGCGTCGCATCGGTTTCCAGATGATCCTTGAGCCAGGACAGGGTGAATTTCATCGAGTTCTCTCCTTACGCGCTCAGGCCGCCGAACAGGGTCGGCATGTCGAGCGGGCGGAAGCCGTAATGGGTCATCCAGCGCACATCGGCGTTGAAGAAGTCGCGCAGGTCAGGCATGCCGTATTTCAGCATGGCGATGCGGTCGAGGCCCATGCCCCAGGCAAAGCCCTGATATTCGTCGGGATCGAGCCCGCCAGCGCGCAGCACGTTCGGATGCACCATGCCGCAGCCGAGGATCTCCATCCAGTCCGTACCCTCGCCGAACTTGACGATGGGGCCGGAGCGGTCGCACTGGATATCCACCTCGAAGCTCGGCTCGGTGAAGGGGAAGAAGGACGGGCGGAAGCGCATCGTCACCGAGGGCACCTCGAAGAAGGCCTTGCAGAATTCCTCCAGCACCCAGCGCAGATGCCCGACCGTGGCGGTCTTGTCGACCACCAGACCCTCGACCTGATGGAACATCGGCGAATGGGTGGCGTCGGAATCCTGCCGGTAGGTCTTGCCGGGGATGATGATGCGGATCGGCGGCTTCTGCGCCTCCATGGTGCGCACCTGCACCGGCGAGGTGTGGGTGCGCAAGAGCTTGCGCTCGCCCTTTTCGTCCGGCTGGAAGAAGAAGGTGTCGTGCATCTCGCGGGCCGGATGGCCCTCGGGGAAATTCAGCGCCGTGAAGTTGTAGTAATCGGTCTCGATATCGGGGCCTTCGGCAATGGAGAAGCCCATGTCGCCGAAGATGGCGGTGATTTCGTCGACGATCTGGCTGATCGGATGGATGCGGCCGCGCTCGGCGGGCGATGAACGAACCGGCAGGCTGACATCGACGGTTTCGGCTTCGAGGCGCGCCGCAATCGCGGCATCCTTCAGCGCACTCTTGCGGGCAGCGATCGCCTCGGTGATGTCGGCCTTCAGCGCGTTGATGGCGGCGCCGCGCGTCTGGCGCTCTTCCGGCGACATCGCCCCCAGCGTCTTCAGGAGTTCGGACACGGACCCCTTCTTGCCGAGCGCGCCGACGCGCACCGCCTCGATCGCCGCTTCGTCCCGAGCATCGGCGACCGCCGCCAGAAGCTCGTCTTGCAAATGTGTCAGATCAGTCATTCTGTCCTGCCTTGCCGGTCGCTATCCTGCCCGATGGCCTTTTCGAGATAGCCGGTAGCCACAATGAAACGTCGCAGATCACTACCCATCCGCACGCGGCCAATCAACCGGGCAAGGGGCAAAAATCGTGCGGCGAAACGGATGATGCCGCGAAGTTCGCCCTCAGCCGCCGGGGGCGCCGCCTGCCGCCAGGCGGCATAGGCGCGCGGCAGCGTAGTTTCCGGGGTTTTCGAGCGTGAGGCGAGCTGGAAGAACAGCACCCAGAGGTCGCGTCCCTGCGCGGCCGCCAGCGGCATCACCGCCTCCGGCTCCTCCTCGAAATCGAGAAAGCCGAGGCTGCCATCTCCCTCGCGCTCCAGCGTCAGGTCACGCGGGGCGGGCCTTCCGTGGCACAGCCCGGCGGCATGCAGCCGCCCGAGGGTAGCGGCGCATTCCACCAATAGCGCCTCGTGCGCGGCGGTTTCGGCGCTGATCTCATAGAGCCGGTAGGCCACGGATATGCCGATATCCGAGAGAACCAGCGAGCGGCCCAAGCGGCAGAGCACCTCCGGCACCCGGAAACCCGCCTGCCGGAACTGCCGGATGCGGCGCATTTCCTGCTCGATCATCGCTTCCGGCGCAAGGCGCGGCGCGGGACGGAAGGCCACCGGCAGCAGCGTGGCCAGCGGCGCGTAGAAGCGCTGCCAGAGAAGCGCGGCTTCCGTGCCGTAGCGCTTCACCCAGACGGTGCGGCGCGACAGTTCGACCCGCTGCACACGGCGCGTCCGGTCGGCAAGGGCTGCGCGCAGCAGCGCCGCATCCGCCTCGTTGATGCCCGGAATGGACGAAAGATCCGCCATTGCTGCCTGCCCCTGAAACAAAAAAACCTGCGCCTTTCAGGGGCGCAGGTTCTTCGATAAAGCCTCTGAAAGCGGGATTACTTGACCGCGCTTTCAAACTCGTTGGCCGTGCCTGCGTCCTTGAGATAGGCAAGCGCCTTCTTGGAAGCATCCACCAGCGCGCCGAATGCTGCCGGTTCATGGATGGCCATGTCGGACAGAACCTTGCGGTCGACTTCGATGCCAGCCTTGTTCAGACCGTCGATGAAGCGGCCATAGGTCAGGCCGAATTCGCGGACGGCAGCGTTGATGCGCTGGATCCAGAGAGCGCGGAAATTGCGCTTCTTGGTGCGGTGGTCGCGGGTTGCAAACTGGCGCGAACGGTCAACCGCGGCCTTGGCGGCGCGGATGGTGTTCTTGCGGCGGCCGTAGAAACCCTTGGCGGCCTTGAGCGTCTTCTTGTGCTTGGCGTGGGCGGTTACGCCGCGTTTTACACGTGCCATGTCGTGATCTCCTTACAAACTTGTTCCAGAACGCCTGAAGTCTCAGAGACCGTTCGGCAGATAGTTCTTGACGACCTTCTTGCCATCGGGCTCGGCCAGAACCATCGTTCCGCGGGCGTCGCGGATGAACTTGTTCGTACGCTTGATCATGCCGTGGCGCTTGCCTGCTGCGGCAGCCTTCACCAGACCGGAAGCGGTGATCTTGAACCGCTTCTTGGCGGCAGACTTCGTCTTCATCTTGGGCATTTTGCTACTCCGTTGTTTTTGAACAGAGCCCGGCTGACGAGGCGGGGCTCAAGCATTGGAACGGCCACGGCATGCCCTGCCGGACCGTTCGGACGCGCGCTTATAACCGCGCTTCCCGTAAAGCGCAACCGGCCGCCGCAGGAATCTTGACGGCACGGCAAACTAAAAGCCGCCCGCGCCGAAAGATTTCCGGCGCGGGCGGCTTTTATTCGAAAAGTCCTTACGCCTTCGGCGCAAGCACCATCATCATCTGGCGTCCTTCGAGCTTCGGCTCGGCTTCCACCTTGGCGATGCCGACGGTGTCTTCCTTCACCTGCAAGAGAAGCTTGAGGCCGAGTTCCTGGTGGGCCATTTCGCGGCCGCGGAACTTCAGCGTCACCTTCACCTTGTCGCCTTCCTCGAAGAAGCGGCTCATCGCCTTCATCTTCACCTCATAATCATGGGTGTCGATGTTGGGGCGCATCTTGATTTCCTTGACCTCGACGATCTTCTGCTTCTTGCGCGCCTCGGCAGCTTTTTTCTGCGTCGCGTATTTCAGCTTGCCGAGATCGAGGATCTTGCATACCGGCGGTTCCGTGTTGGGAGAGATCTCCACGAGATCGAGACCCGCCTCTTCCGCCAGCTTCAGGGCCTGATCTGTCGGCATGGCGCCGAGATTCTGCCCTTCGGCATCGATGAGCTGGACTCGCGGAATGCGGATTTCCCTGTTGGCGCGCGGCCCCTCTCTCACGGGGGCATCGGCTTTGAAAGGTCTGCGAATGGTCGTATTCTCCTTAAAGGGTCGGAATTGTTGCGGCGGCTCGTCAGCCCGGCATCGCAAGTCAATGCCAATGTCGTGATTGTCGCGCGCAAGTCAATAGCATGCTTTCACGAAAAAAGCACCTGCTGTAAAGGTCTCCAACGCCCGGTTTTTTACATGAATTCTCATCTGTGTTAAGGAGTTTCGAATGACGGATGCCATTTCCATGCCGCCCTTGCGGCATTTACCCGTGGGAGAAGGCGATTCGCGGCGTGACATCGCCATGCGGCTGAGGCCCGGACGCGGCGGCGCCCCGGCGCTGGTCTGGCTGCCGGGCTACCGCTCCGACATGGAAGGCACCAAGGCCGTCGAAATGGACGCGCTCGCCGCGCGCGAGGGGCTGGCGTCGATCCGCTTCGACTATTCCGGCCACGGCCAGTCCGGCGGCAAGTTCACCAACGGCACGATCAGCCGCTGGCTGGAGGAGGCGCTCGCCGTCATCCGCCATGCCGGGCCGGAACGCGTCATCCTCGTCGGCTCCTCCATGGGCGGCTGGATCGCGCTCAGGCTGTTGCAGGAACTCGGCAAGGCCGCGGGCGGCCCGGAGGCCGCCGGGCTGGTGCTGATCGCGCCCGCCCCGGATTTCACCTGCGAGCTGATCGAGCCGAACCTGACGGAGACCGAGCGGGCATCGCTTGCCGAACGCGGCTACTTCGAGGAACGCTCGGAATACAGCCCGGAGCCGAACATCTTCACCCGCGCGCTGATCGAGGACGGGCGTAACAACCGGGTGCTGTCCGGCATCATCGAGACCCATTGCCCCGTGCATATCCTGCAAGGCATGCAGGATCCCGACGTGCCCTACGCCCATGCGCTGAAGCTGGTGGAGCATCTGCCCGCCGCCGATCTGGTGCTGACGCTGATCCGCGACGGCGATCACCGCCTGTCGCGCCCGCAGGATATCGAGCGCATGCTGGCCGCCATTGCCGCCATCGCCGGAAACGTTGCAAATTAACCATATCAATTGATGTTTCCTGTTAAGGAATTGGTAACGATTGACACTCGGCCCCTTGAAATCTTAACGTCCGGTTAACGTTTCGAGGGGCGAACCATGAAGGTTGTTCAGAGTATCCGGGGGCTGATGGTGGCATGTCTGGCCATTTTCGCCTCCACGACGCAGGCTGTCACCGCGCCCGCGCCGAACGCCGCCATGGTTACCGGCGGCGTCACATCGCAGCCGATCGGCCACTACGATTTCTGCCAGCGCTATCGCAGCGAATGCACCATCCGCACCCGCCCGGCCGCCGCCCCGCGCCTGACCGAATATGGCTGGTCGCTGGTGCGCAAGATCAATGCCGAGGTCAACAAGGCCATCGCGCCGATGACCGATCAGGACGTCTATGGCCGCGACGAATACTGGGCCTACCCGACCGATGCGGGCGACTGCGAGGATTTCGTTCTCCTCAAGCGCAAGAAGCTGATGGAACAGGGCTTTTCGCCCGCCGACCTCCTGATCACCGTCGTCCGCAAACCCGATGGCGAAGGCCATGCCGTGCTGACGCTGCGCACCTCCGAGGGCGATTTCGTGCTCGACAATCTCGAAGACGGCGTGAAGGCCTGGTATGCCACGCCCTACACCTTCCTGAAGCGTCAGGCGAGCTTCGACACCGGCCGCTGGGTCACGATCGAAAACGGCAAGGATCTCATGGTCGGCGCGCTGCAATAAGCGAGGCATGACCGGACCAGACGATATCAGGGGGGCGCGAAAGCGCCCCTTTTTTCGTTCACCCGTTGCCGATGAGAATACCTGCCGCCAGCACCAGCGAGCCGCCGAGAACCACCTGAAACGCCGCCCGCAGGAAGGGCGTTTCCATGTAGCGGTTCTGGATGAAGGCGATCGCCCACAATTCCACGAAGACGACCAGCGCAGCGATGGCCGTCGCCGTCCAGAAATGCGGAATGAGATAGGGCAGCGCATGGCCGAGCCCGCCGATGGCGGTCATGATGCCCGAGGCAAGGCCACGTTTCACCGGCGAGCCGCGCCCGGACAGCTTGCCGTCGTCATGGGCGGCTTCCGTGAAGCCCATGGAGATGCCCGCGCCGACGGAGGCCGACAGGCCGATGAGGAAGGTCTGCCAGGTGTCCTGTGTGGCGAAGGCGGCGGCGAAGATCGGCGCCAGCGTCGACACCGAGCCGTCCATAAGCCCGGCAAGGCCCGGCTGCACATAGGTCAGCAGGAACTGGCGGCGGGCGCTTTCGTTTTCCTCCGCCTTCACCTCCCCGGGTGTATGCCGCTCTCCCAGCATGCGCGCCACATCCTCATGCCCCTCCTCCGCGACGGCGAGATCGCCAAGCAGTTTTCGCGTCTGCGCATCGGAGGTCATCGCAGCCGCCTCGCGATAGAAGCGGGCCGCCTGCGCCTCCATGCGCTCCGCCTCGTCGCGGATCGTCTCCAGCGACAGGTTGCGGCGCAGCCAGTCCGGCTTGCGCTCGTAGAAGCCGCGCACATGCTCGCGGCGGATCAGCGGAATGCGCTCGCCGAAGCGCTGGCGGTGCATGTCGATCAGCATGTTGCGGTGGGTGTGCTCGACCTCGGCCATATCCTCGAACAGTTTCGCCGATTGTGGATAGGTATCGCGCAACTGATCGGCATAGGCGAGATAGATGCGGGCGTCATCTTCCTCGGATGCAATGGCGAGTGCGAGGATTTCCTGCTCGGACAGCGACGAGAAGGCGCGCTTGCCGGAGGAAAAAAGCCGGGACAGCATGAGGGAAATCTCCAATTTAGAATTATTCTAAATTTAGGACTCCGCCCCGGCTGCGTCAAGCGGCGGCGCGCATAGGTCAAATGCAAAAACGCCGGCTTTCGCCGGCGTTCGCAATCCACTTCGATAGGGAATGGGGCTTATTCGTCGCTCATCTTCAGCGCGGCGATGAAGGCTTCCTGCGGGATCTCCACCTTGCCGAACTGGCGCATGCGCTTCTTGCCTTCCTTCTGCTTTTCCAGAAGCTTGCGCTTGCGGGTGGCGTCGCCGCCATAGCACTTGGCGGTCACGTCCTTGCGCAGCGCCCGCACCGTTTCGCGGGCGATGACCTTGCCGCCGATCGCCGCCTGGATCGGGATCTGGAACATGTGCGGCGGAATCAGCTCCTTGAGCTTCTCGCACATGGTGCGGCCGCGCCGGTCGGCGGCGGAGCGGTGCACCAGCATGGAAAGCGCGTCGACCGGCTCGCTGTTGACGAGGATCGACAGCTTGACGAGATCGCTCTCGCGGTAATCCGACAGATTGTAGTCGAAGGAGGCGTAGCCCTTGGAGATCGACTTCAGGCGGTCGTAGAAATCGAACACCACTTCGTTGAGCGGCAGCTCATAGGTCAGCATGGCGCGGCTGCCGACATAGGTGAGTTCGGTCTGGATGCCGCGCCGTTCCTGACACAGTTTCAGGATGCCGCCGAGATAGTCGTCCGGCGTCAGGATCGTCGCCTTGATCCAAGGCTCGCGGAAATTGGCGATCTTGACGACATCGGGCATGTCGGCCGGGTTGTGCAATTCCTTCTCGGTGCCATCGGTCAGCGTCATCTGGTAGACGACGGAAGGGGCGGTCGCGATCAGGTCGAGATCGAATTCGCGGCTGAGGCGCTCCTGAATGATTTCCAGATGCAACAACCCGAGGAAGCCGCAGCGGAAGCCGAAGCCGAGCGCGGCCGAGCTTTCCATTTC
>JBDHTA010000018.1:0-34353 GCA_039808465.1 Rhizobiaceae bacterium
CCCGCCAGCATGCGCAGAAGCGTGGTCTTGCCGCAGCCGGAAGGGCCGAGCATGGTGAAGAACTCGTTGCTGCCGATGTTGAAGCTCACCGATTTCAGCGCCTGATAGCTGCCGAAATGTTTCGAGACGGATTTGACCTCGACGGCCGTCTGCTGGCTCATGCCCATCTCCTCACAACGGCCCGAGTTCGGTGACTTCGCGGCGGAACGGCAGGTCGTCGCCGATATCGGGCGTATCGAGTTCGCGCGCGTAGCGATGCCCGGCATAGGTCGCCCATGCAATGGGGGCAGGGGCGGCCGCATCGCCGATGATCTTGACGCTCCTGATGCCCGCATCGGCCCAGTCGCCCTGCCGCGCCAGCAGATCCTCATAAAGCTGATCTTCCGCCAGACGCGAGGCAACCATGACGACGGCGTCGCAGCCGATCATGGCACGCTTGCCGGTATAGGTGCAATTGGTCTCGACCTCACCGGCGCGGATGGCGGCGACGCCGCGATTGAGGCGGATATCGACGCCGAGATCGTCAAGGCGCACATGGATCGCGCCTTGTTCCAGCGTGTTGCGCGTCCAGTCGGAGACATAGGCCGAGGAGGTGACGAGAATGACGTTCGCGCCCGCTTTCACCATTACCTCGGCCATGACGCCGCCCATGTAGTAATGGTCGTCGTCATAGACCACGACGGTCTTGCCGGAGAGATCCTTCGGATGCACGCCCGCCATGATATCGTCGGGCGTCCAGACGGTCATCGCGGCATCGACCGGCATCGGCACGACATGCTGGCGGGCGACGCCGTCACGCCGCCAGTGCGAGCCGGTGGCGATGGCGACATGCTCGAAGCCGAAGCCGAGCACGTCCTCGGCGGTCAGGCGGCTGTCGAAATAGGTCTCGACATTGGTGCGCTGGCTGATCTGGTACTGGCGGTAATCGACCACGCGGCCCCAGGCGGAAAGGCCGGGCAGCAGCCGCTCGCGGGCCACGCGGCCGCCAAGCGTGGTGGTGGCTTCCGCCAGCGTCACATCATAGCCGCGCAGCGAAAGGGCGCGGGTGGCCTCCAGCCCGGCGGGACCGGCGCCGACCACCAGAACCGTCTGGCTGTCGCCCTTGGCGTTCATGCGCTCCGGGTGCCAGCCCTTGCGCCATTCCTCCATGAAGGTGGGGTTCTGGGTGCAGCGGCTGATCGACATGGTCATGTCGCCGGTGATGCACATGTTGCAGCCGATGCATTCGCGGATATCCTCGATGCGGCCTTCCTCGATCTTCTTCGGCAGGAAGGGATCGGCGATGGAGGGGCGGGCGCAACCGATGAAATCCAGCACGCCCTGCTTCACCATCCGCGCCATCACATCCGGCGAGGTGAAGCGGCCGACGCCGACCACCGGCTTCGAGGACAGTTCGCGGATGCCCTTGACCAGAAGCTCCTGCGCGCCTTCCTCCTTGAAGCGCGAGGGGCCGGAACAGTCTTCCCATGCGCCATGCGCCAGATCCCAGAGGTCGGGCAGGTCGGCGTTCAGTTCCACGAATTCGCGCACTTCGGCGTTGGAGAAGCCGAGTTCGCCGATGGTTTCGTCCAGGCTGACGCGCATGGTGATGGCGGTGGTGTCGCCGACGGCGTCGCGCAGGTCGGCCATCACCTCGCGGGCGAAGCGCGAGCGGTTTTCGAGGCTGCCGCCATATTCATCGGTGCGCTGGTTGGTGGCGCGCGACAGGAAGTGCTGGAAAATGCCGAACCCGTGCGCGCCGTAAAGACAGATCAGGTCGAAACCGGCGACCTTGGAACGTTTTGCCGCATTGACGAACCAGCGGCGAAGGTTCTTGATGTCAGTCCTGTCGAGGGCGCGGGCCTGCACCGGATCGTTGGTGAAGGTTCGGATCGGCAGGGCCGAGGGGGCGAGCGGCACTTCCTTGGTGTAGAAATTCGGGCCGTTGATGCCGGAATAGGCAAGCTGGATGCCCGCCAGCGCGCCATGCACCTTCATGGCGTCGGACATGCGGCGAAGACCTGGAATATCCTTGTCTTCCCACAGGCGCAGCTCGATGAAGGGGGTAATTTCCGAGGTGTGGTGCATCTCGGTCTGCTCGGTGAAGATCACGCCCCAGCCGCCTTCGGACTTGATGCCGCGCATCGCGGCCGCGGCCGAAGGATCGCGGTAGCCGCCGCCATTGCAATGCGGCACCTGATAGAAGCGGTTCTTGGCGATATGCGGCCCGATCGGCACGCGTTCGAACAGGATATCGTATTTGCTGTCGCGCATCGGGGAAGTTCCTTGATGCTGGTCTGAAAGAAGTCCCGGATATTGGCTTTGGCGAGGGCGCCGAGGTAAATGACAGGTTCCGGAAGCATCGATTAGGCTGAGACTAATCGATGCTTTGCACGGAAACGGTTTTGTCGAACCACGCCCTGCCGCCGGATCATCCGGAAATGGCGGAATGGATAATTTTACGCTGAAATTTCAAGCGCCTAATATTTGACCCAGACGGTTTTCAGCGCGCAATACTTGTCGAAGCTGTGGATGGAGAGATCGCGGCCGAAACCGGATTGCTTCATGCCGCCGAACGGCGTCATCGCCGACAGCGCATCGACGGTGTTGACCGAGACAGTGCCGACATGCAGCTTGTCGGAAACAGTCAGCGCCCGCGAAATATCCTTGGTCCACACCGAGGCGGCAAGGCCGTATTCGCTGCTGTTGGCGATTGTCAGCGCTTCCTCGTCGGTATCGAATGGCGTGACGGCGAGAACCGGGCCGAAAATCTCTTCCTTTGCGATGCGGGCATCGGGGGCGACGTCGTTGAAGATGGTCGCGCCAATATAGCAATCGGAGCCGTCGCGGGTTTCGCGCACACCGCCATGCACCAGCCGGGCTTCGTTGCGGCCGGTTTCGATATAGGCGGCGACGCGGTCGGCATGGGTCTTTTCCACCAGCGGCCCCATGCGGGTGGCGGGGTCGAGCGGATCGCCCATCGGCCAGGCGGCGGTGGCGGCGATCAGCTTTTCCGTGAACGCCTCCTGCACCGAGCGATGCACCAGCAGGCGCGAATTGGCCGAGCAGACCTCGCCGGAATTGAACAGGATGCCGAAGGCGGCCATTTGCGCTGCCTGATCGAGATCGGCATCGGCAAAGACGAGGTTCGGCGATTTGCCGCCGGTTTCCAGCCACACCTGCTTCATGTTGCTGTCTGCGGCATAGCCCATGAACATCTTGCCGACCTTGGTGGAGCCGGTGAAGACCAGCGCGTCGACATCCGGGTGCAGGCCGAGCGCCCGGCCCGCATCCTCGCCGAAACCGGGCACGACGTTCAGCACGCCATCCGGCAGACCGGCTTCGGAAGCAAGCTCCGCCAGCATCAGCGCCGAGAGCGGCGATTGCTCGGCCGGTTTCAGAACCACGGAATTGCCGGTCGCGAGCGCAGGCGCCAGTTTCCACGTCGCCATGTCGAGCGGGAAATTCCACGGCACCACGGCGCCGATGACGCCGAGCGGCACGCGGCGGATCATCGCGAGGTTTCCGGCCCCCGCCGGGGCGATCTCGTCATAGAGCTTGTCGATGGCTTCGGCATGCCACTGGAAGAAATGGGCGGAACCGGGCGCGTCGATGGTCGTGCTGTCGCTGATCGGCTTGCCCATGTCGAGCGTGTCGAGCAGGGCCAGTTCCGGCACGTTCTCGCGGATGAGGGCGGCGAGCTTCAGCAGCACTTCCTTGCGCTCGGCGGGCGACTTGCCCGACCAGCGGCCGTCGTCGAAAGCGCGCCGGGCGGAGGCCACGGCGGCATCGATATCCTCGGCGGTGGCGCGGGCCACATCGGTCAGCACCTGCGCATTGGCGGGGTTCACGGTTTCGAAACGCCCGCCCTTCGCCGCATCGCGAAAACCGCCGTCGATATAGAGGCCGTTGCGCAGCCTGAGGCTTGCGGCGCGGCTGCGCCATTCGGCGAGTGTGGTCATTGGCATTCCCCTCTTTTGGTTTTATTTCATGGTTTGCGGGCCAGCGCGTCATCGGTGAGATGGCGCATCCGCCCGGCGCAGAATTCGATGAAGCGCCGCACGGTGAGCGCGGGGCTTGCGCCGCGCATGGTGACGACGCCCATGCGCAGCGGCCTCAGATCGCCTGAAAGCGGCACGAAAACCAGCCTGCCGCCATCCAGCGTGAAGCTGGAGACCGGGCGGATATTGGCGATGGAATAGCCGAAGCGGTTGGCGACCATGGCCCGCATCACCGACATGTCGCGGGTGCGCTCGGCAATGCGCGGCGTTACCTCCGCCTCGCGGAACAGCGACATGAAATAGGCCGAGCTGTGCGGCAGATCGAGCAGGATCATCGGATGCTCCGCCAGTTGCGTGATCGTCACGCTGGCGCGCCCCGCCAGCGGGTGATCCTCATGCAGCACGGCATAGGGCGGCAGCACGGCCAGCTCGTGAAACTCCATGTCGGCGGGAATATCGAGATCGTAGCTCAGCGCGATATCGAAGCGGGCCATGCGCAGCCCTTCGAGAATCCCGGCATGATCGCGCTCGTACTGGAAGAAATCGACATCCGGATAGCTGTCGGAAAAGGCGCGGCGCAGCGAGGGAATGATCGCCTGCGCGAAGGTGACGAGACAGGCGACATGCAGCGGCCCGCGCACCTGCCCCGTCAACTCGTTCGACAGAGCGTTGAGCTTGCCCGCCTCGGACAGAATCTGCCGCGCCTGATCGACAAAGCTTCTCCCGGCCTGCGTCAGCGACAGGCCGTGGGCGTGGCGGCGCGCAAACAGCGTGATGCCGAATTCCCGTTCCAGCTGGGAAATCGCCGCCGAAACCGATGGCGCCGACACGTTGACCCGTTCGGCCGCCTCGGTCACGGAGCCATGCTCTCCCACCGCGACGAGATATTCCAGTTGCCGAAGCGTGAAGCGAAGCACCATTTTCCTATCCCCGTTGACGCAGCGATTAAGGAACAGATTTTCCCCTGGGGAAAGAGCTGCCTTCGCCTCGTCATGGGAAAAAGCGGGGATCACGCCGCGGATGCCTTGCGTGCCGAGATATGACCGGCCAGATATTCCGCATCGCGCCATACGCCCCAGATGAAGGACGAGCCGCGGCAGGACAGCCAGGGCAGGCCGAGGAAATAGAAGCCCGGCACCTTCGACACGCCGCGATCATGGGCCGGGCGGCCCTTCTCATCGAAAGTGTCGAGCCTGATCCAGCCGAAATCGGTGACGTAGCCGGTCGCCCAGATGATCGAGGTAATGCCCTTGGCCTTCAGATCCAGCGACAGCACCGGGTTGGTGACGCAATCCGGATCGGCTTCCATGCGGCGCGCTTCTGGTTCCTCGGGGAAATCGAGGCCGTTCGTCGCGATGTAGTCGTCGGCGCGGTCGAGCAGCGCCAGGTAATTGGCGTCGCCACGGGCGATATTGTCGGCAAGATCGGGCGCGAAGGTCATCACGCCGTTTTCATATCCTTCGGCGCGGCCGAGCAGGTTCATGCCGCGCATGGCCAGCCGCCGGAAATCGACGGTATTGCCGCCTTCGGCGCCGCTGACGGCGATGGTGACATGCTCCGTGCCGGGCGCGGGGACTTTCGTATCCCAGATGCCGAGCGCGCCCAGCCACCAGACGAAATCCTTGCCGCGATAACGGCGCGGCGGCCGGTCGTGCGGGCCGATGCAGAGATGGACCTCGCGGCCGGATTTCAGCAATTCGTCGGCGATCTGCGTGCCGGAGGAACCGGCCCCGATCACCAGAACCGCGCCTTCCGGCAGTTGCGCCGGGTTGCGATAGGCATGCGAATGCATCTGGGTGATACCGGCATCTGCCGGAACCAGCGCCGGGAAAACCGGGCGCTGGAAGGCGCCGGTGGCGGACACCACGTTCACCGCCTCGATCACCCCTTGCGAGGTCTCGACGCGGAAGCCGGAGCCGTCGGCCTTCTTTTCGAGGGATTTGGCTTCGACGCCGCAGCGGATCGGCGCGGCGTTTCTTTCGGCATAGGCGGCGAAATATTCGGCGACCTGATCCTTGGGCGCGAAATCGTCGTCGCCAAGGCCGGGGAAGGTCATGTTGGGAAAGCGGTCATGCCAGGCGGGGCCGTTGGCGACCAGCGAATCCCAGCGCGCCGTGCGCCAGCTTTCGGCGATCCGGCTCTTTTCCAGCACCAGATGCGGGACGCCGTGCTTGCTCAGATGCTCGCTCATCGCCACGCCAGCCTGACCGGCGCCAATGACGAGCGTATCCACTTTTTCAACTGACATGCGGCGTCCTTTCGCTGCGGAAATCCCCGGCTGCTCCAGCCATTCAGGTGGGGATTTTTCTAGCGAAAAGGCAATTCCGCCGACATAAGAGTTTCGCGCAGCCCTGATTAGGCAGGGGTAATGGCAGATGCGGTTCGCCCCTCATCCCGCTGCCGCGACCTTCTCCCCGCAGGCGGGGAGAAGGGGTTTGCCGCGCAGTCTCCTCAATCAATATCCGTTTGCAGGGCAAGTCCCCTCTCCCCGCTTGCGGGGAGAGGGTTAGGGTGAGGGGCGAACCGCATCTGCCATTACCCTGCGCGATTGGATCAATACCAATTCTCTTGCGTTACGGCAGTTCCGGCGTGCGCGGGGGCGCGGAGCGGTAGGCGCCAGTTGCCTCGAAAGCTGCCGCCAGCGCCAGCAGCGCGTTGTCGTCATAGGCGCGGCCCGCGAAGGTCAGCCCGCCCGGCATGCCGATATCCGCCATCACGCCCATGGGAACGGTGACGGTGGGAATGCCGAAATGGCGGATCGCCAGATTGCCGTTGGCGACCCATGTGCCGTTGCGCCATGCAAGGTCCGCCGAAGCCGGGTTCACATCCGCATCCGCCGGGCCGATATCGGCGGCGGCCGGGAAGATCACCGCGTCGAGGCCGAGCCCGTCCATCCAGTCTTCCAGATCGCGTCTGCGGCTTTCCTCCAGCCCGCGAAAACCTTCTTCCATATGGGGAATGTCGCGGAACGAGCGGCCGGGATGGGCGGCGGCATTGGCCGGGTAGTGCGGCAGGAAATCCTCGAAACCGTCGTAACGGTCCGGCAGGGCGCCTTCAGGGGCAGGGAAAATCGTGGCGCCGTCGACATCGGCAAGCCGCGATAGTTTCGGATCGCCGTTGGCGGCGAGAAAATCGTCCCATGACCAGGCGGAGAGATCGAGGATCTCGTGTTGCAGGTATTCGGGGCTAACGAGGCCGCGCGTGTAAATGGTGGGTGCGCCGGGGCGGTCGCCTTCGTAGTTCGAGACAACGGGGAAATCGGTCTCGATCACCTGCGCGCCCGCTGCTTCCAGCGCGGCGCGGGCAGCGTTCATCAGCGCCAGCATGGAGGCGCGGGTTTCGATCTTCCGGCCGGTTGGGCCGCCTATGCCGGGATTTTCCGCCGTTCCTACGTCAGGATCAGCGTTGATATACATTTTCGGAAGGCCGAAGCGTTTGCCTTCCAGCGACAGGGAACCGGCCAGCGCCGGATAGGAGGCGGGGCGGATATCCGATGCCTTGGGAATATTGACCCATGGCTGGCTGCGCCACAGGTCGCCGCGTTTCTCTGGGTCATCGGCGACGATGACGTCCAACACTTCCAGCATGTCCGCCATGCTGCGGGTATGCGGCACGACGACATCCATGGTCGGCACCAGCGGCCAGTTGCCGCGCACGGAAATCACGCCCCGGCTCGGCGTATAGGCGCAGAGCCCGTTATTGGCGGCGGGTGCCCGGCCGCTCGACCAGGTTTCCTCGCCCAGCCCAAAGGCGGCGAAGCTTGCCGCCGTCGCGGTGCCCGAGCCGTTGGAGGAGCCGGAGCCGAAGGCCGCCGTCAGGTAATCGGCGTTGTAGGGAGATTCGGCGCGGCCATAGAGCCCGCGCTGCATGCCGCCATTGGCCATGGGCGGCATGTTGGTCAGGCCGATCAGCACCGCGCCCGCGCCGCGCAGGCGCTGGATGGCAAAGGCGTCGTCCGTCGCCACGAGATCGGCGAAGGCGGGCGAACCCGCGGCGACCGTCAGGCCGCGCACCTTGTAGCTGTTCTTGGCGGTGTAGGGAATGCCGTCGAGCGGCCCGAGAACCTTGCCCTCGGCGCGGCGGCGGTCCGACGCCCGGGCTTCGTCCAGCGCGTCCGGGTTCATCACCACCAGCGCATTCAGCCGGATGCCGCCCCGGTCATAATGATCGATGCGCTCCAGATAGGCGCTCACCAGCGCTTCGGATGTGGTGCGCCCGTCTTCCAGGGCGCGGCGCAGTTCGGCAATCGAGGTTTCCACCAGCCGCATCATGTTTCCCTTCAATGTCCGGTGATTCTGTCGGCGATGGCCGCAAGCTTCGAAGTCTGCGGCAATCCGGAAAATTCGCGGTTATCGGCGATCCGGTAAAGCTGGTACATGGAATGCACGCCAAGCCAGCGGAAAGGCTCCGGCTCCCATTTCTGCACCGTGCGGTTGACCCAGGGCAGGCGCACCAGTTCCGTTTCGCGGTTCAGCACCAGATCGGCAAGCGTGCGCCCGGCCAGATTGGAACTGGAAACGCCAAGCCCGACATAGCCGCCCGCCCAGCCGATGCCGGAGGCGCGGTCGAAGCCCGCCGTCGTGCACCAGTCGCGCGGCACGCCGAGCACGCCGCACCAGGCATGGTCGATCCGCAGCGATTTCGTCTGCGGCAGCAGGCGGGTGAGGATGGCGTGCAGCGCCTCGATGGTGGCGGCTTGCGTCTGCCCGTTCACATCGGTCTTCGAGCCGAAGCGATAGGGCACGCCGCGCCCGCCCATGGTGATGCGGCCCTCGCGGGTGCGCTGGGCGTAGCAATAGGCATGGGCGGCGTCCCCAAGCAGCTCATGCCCCTCCCAGCCGATTTCCTTCCATAAGGCCTCCGGCACCGGCTCGGTGACGATCTGGGCGCTGTTGAGCGGCAGCCATGCGCGTTCGAGGCCGGGAAAACCGGCGGTAAAGCCTTCCGTGGCGCGGATGATGGCCGGGGCGCGCACCGTGCCGCGATCGGTCTCGACGCGGCCCTTCTCGAAGCGGGTGACGGCGGTTCCCTCGTAAATCCGCACGCCGAGGCGTTCCACCGCCTGCGCCAGACCGCGCACCAGCTTGGCGGGCTGCACGCGGGCCATGTCGCGGATGATGAAGCCGCCCTTGACGTTGGCGATATTGATGCGCTTGGCCGCCTCTTCGGCGGAGAGCATCCGCAGGCGCTCCGGCGGCATCTCCCAGTCGAGGTAGAACTGGTATTCCTCGCGGGCGCGCTGCATTTGCGGGGCATTGGTGGCGACGGTGATATTGTCGACGCGCAGGATATCGGCATCGATGCCCTCGGCCTGGGTGACGCGGATCACCTCGTCCACCGTTGCGGCCATGGCGCGCTGCATGGCGATGACGCCGGCGCGGCTCGATGTCTTCAGGTATTTTTCCCGCGACCAGCCGAAGCCACCCGCCAGCCAGCCGCCATTGCGCCCCGACGCGCCGAAGCCCGCGAACTCCCGCTCGACCACGGCGATATCCAGCGAAGGGTCGGCCTTCTTGAGATAATAGGCCGTCCACAGCCCGGTATAACCCGCGCCGATGATGCAGACATCGGCGTCGCGGTCTCCGGGAAGGGGCGGGCGCTTTTGCGGAATGCCGCCGATATCCGCATACCAGAAGGAAATATTGCCGTTGGTTGCGACACGCATGAATGCTGACTTTCCGCGATGATCCCGTTTTCACCGGAAGGTATTCAGCAAGGGGGGAAATGACAATCGCGAAATCGTCCGCGCCGCCGTCATGCCAGCAGAGAGGCCCGGTCGTCCGCCGCGCCGGAGAGCAGGTCGCCCAGCAGTTGCGGCTTGTGGAACAGGAAGCCCTGGCCGATGGCAAGCCGGGTCTCGCGGATCAGATAATCCTTCTCCTCCACGGTCTCGATGCCCTCGGCCACCACGCAGATGCCGAGTGCCGCCCCCAGCGATTCGATGGCGCGCAGGATGCTCTGGTTGCGCGGGCGCAGGTGGATGGAGGCGATCAGCGAGCGGTCGATCTTCAATTCGTCGACGGTGAGATCGGCAAGGGTTGCGAGCGAGGAATAGCCGGTTCCGAAATCGTCGATGGAAATGCCGATCCCCGATGCGCGCAGGAGCGGCAGGATATGCGTCTGGAACGGCCCGGCGGCGGCGACCGATTCCTCGGTCAGCTCGATGATGAAGCGATGCGGGCATCCGGCCCCGGCGAGCTTGCGGATGAGCCCGATCATGAATTCCGTGCGCGCCGCCTGCGCTGGCGAAACATTGACGCTGTAGCGCAAGGCCCCGCCGAAGCGCGCGTCGAGGGCGGGAAGATGCGCGATGAGATCGTCCACGACCAGACCGGCAATGTCGTCGAGCAGGCCGAGTTCGCCCGCCAGCGGCAGGAAATAGCCCGGCGCCCGCACCACGCCCCGGTGGTCCACCCAGCGCACCAGCGCCTCGAAGCCGACGGCGGCGTGATCGTGAATATCGACCTTGCGTTGCAGCGCGCAGCGGAATTCCCGCCGCAAAACCGCCTGCCGCAGTTTCTGCTCCAGCGTCAGCTTGTGCTCGGCGATCCGCCCCAGCTCGCGATTGAAGAAGGCGACGCTTCCCTTCACGGAGGTCTTGGCGTGATACATGGCCATGTCGGCATGCCGCCGCAGGCTGTCGTAATCGCGGCCATGCGTGGGGAAAAGGGCGATGCCGATGGAAGCGGAAGGCCGCAGCTCCGCGCCTTCCACCTGCAAGGCGCGCTGGAGCCGCTGGCGGATGCGGTCGACGATGGCTGCCGCATCGGCCCGCTCGCCGATCGAATCCAGCACGATCACGAATTCATCGCCGCTGATGCGGCCGAACACGTCGCTCTCGCGAATCTCGGAGCCGATGCGGATCGCCACTTCCTTCAGCAGCGCGTCGCCCGCCGCATGGCCGTGCAGGTCGTTGACGCGCTTGAAATCGTCGAGGTCGATGAAGGCGAGCGCCAGCTTCTCGCCGGGCTTCTTGCGGGCGATCAGGCCGCCCACCAGCTCCTGAATATAGGCGCGGTTCGGCAGGCCGGTCAGTTGATCGTGGTTGGCGCGGAAGGTCAGCGCCTCCTGGCTGGCGCGCAACTGCTCCGTCAGATGCTTGAGGCGATGGGTTTCCGCTTCCGTCTGGCTGGCGCGCTTGGCGGCGAAGGCATGCGAGGCGAGCAGCGAGAATTTCTTCGCCAGCGACACATGGCTGCGGTCGAAGCCGGGCTCGTCCGCCTGCCGCAGCAGCAGCATCAGCCCGCGCCGCCCGCGCACGGCCAGCGGCAGGTAGAGCGCCGGTTCGCGCCCGCTCAGCGAAAAACCGGCGATGGGCGGGCCGTTTCCGGCGCTGGCATCCGCAAGCGTGGTGACGATGCGCCCGCCCAGCACTTTGCCGGACACGGGAGACGGGTTCCATGCCGAACCGGCCAGGCCCGCATGGCTGGACGCGACGCATTCCAGCGGCCCCGCGCCATCCTCGCTTTCGATCAGCACAATGGCATGGGCGCAGGCGAAGACCGGCATCAGGGCCGAGAACACCCCGTCGAAAGGATCGTCCTCGCCATCGACGCACAGCACCGCATTCAGCGCCGACAGCAGCAGATTGGCATGGGTGGCCTCGGTGCGCAGGAAATCCAGCTCCCTGCGCATGGAAAGCAACGCCTCGCGTAGTTCCTCAGATCCTTCCATATGAGTCCGTTTCTACCTGCCGAATGCGACTGCCGAAATCATCAGGTTGCCGTGCACGTTCCTGTCCAGCAGCGACCCCTGCTCGCCGAAGGTGAAGCATCCGGCAAACGGCATTCCGTTGAAGCTGCGGGTCACGGCCTGCGCCACTTTCGGCATTTCGTCGCCGACGGCCAGCATGCAGCCGCCGCAATAGACCACCAGCCCGCCCGCGAGGCTGGATGCGCCGCCGGGAAGCGTCGCGGCGGCGGCAGTCGCCACCTTTCCGGCCCGCTCCACCAGCCGCGCCCGCTCGCCGCGCATGTTGTAGAGCCGCGCGCCCTCGGCAACGGAAGCAAAGGTGGACAGGCTGCCATCGGCGAGAATCTTGTCCGGATGCACCAGCAGATATTGCGAGATGCCCTCGATCTTGCCGACATCCATTCCCAGCGGATACATGGTGGTATCGGCCAGAACATTGCCGCCCGCCTGCCGCTTTTCGTGCAGGACGCCGCCGATCCAGCGGTCGTAGACATCGGCGGCGGGCTCCCCGTCGATGGTGAGGATGCGCCGCCCGGCGCGCTCGCCCGGCGATGCCGCGCCGCTTTCGACGGCGGTGACGATGCCGCTTTCCCCGCCCGGCTCGTAACCGCCCTGAAAGGCGTAGCCGATGCCGCCGGAGGAGAACAGCACGCCGACCGCCAGCCCGTCGCGCAGCGCGCCGTCCGGTCCGAGCTGCCGCCATGCGCCGGACACGTCGTTATCGGCGGAGCTGCCGCCGATGATCGGGCAACGGTCGCCGACGACGCGCCGCAACCCCTCGATCACCGCTTCCTCCTGGCCCGGGGCCTGATAGATCCAGATCAGTTCCGGCAGTTCGCCCGCGCATCCGGCATTGGCAAGGGCTGCGTGCAGGGCCTGCTCGGCGGAGGCGGCCGCGTCGGCTTCCAGCCGCACCGCCGCCGTGCCGTAATCGCCATCGGGATCGTCGATCGCCAGCAGGACGATGGAGCCGCTGCCGCCGAGGCCGTTCTGCGACATTGCGCCGTTGCAGGAGGTGCCGCCGAGAATGGCGACCGTGGAAAAATGCCCGGTGATGAATTCGTGGATCAGGGCGTCGTCATGCGCGCAATCGTAGAAGGCGCAGACGAGGCTTGCAGTCCCGGCCTGCCCGTTCATATTCGCTTCCAGCCGGGCAAGGGCTTCCGGCGTGGTCTCGCTCGCGGCGGTAAATGACCTGATCGACACCATGAAATGCTCTCCCATCACGGGAAGACTAGCGGAATGCCACTTTCGATTCCGTTAAGTCACGGCATAGGATTAGGTACAAACACTGCAAGCAATTGGGGAAAAACAACGCAAAATGGCGGCGCGATGCGGGGGCATCGCGCCGCCATTCCTCGTGTGCCGGCCGTGCCTGCCGCCTCAGGCGCCCGAGCGGACGAGAATCTTGATATGCTGTTTTTCGCGCACCAGCGCCTCGAAGCCCTCGGCCACGATATCGTCCAGGCCGATGCGCTTGGTCACCAGCCGGTCCGCCTGGAAATAGCCCTGCGTCATCAGATCCATGACCGCCGGGAAAATATCGCGATAGGCGATGATGCCTTTCATGACCCGTTCCTTCAGGACCACCGTGTTCGGCTGGAAGGAGGCGTCCTTCTCCCAGATCGACACGATCACGGTTTCGCCCTCGTAATGGGTGGAATCGATGCATTGTTGCAGCACCTGCGGCACGCCCGTCACCTCGAAGGCGACATCGACGCCGCCGCCCGAGAGATCGCGCAGCCGTGCCACCGCATCCTCCTTCGACGGGTCGATCGTGGCATGCGCGCCGAGTTCCCGCGCCTTGGCGGCGCGCTGCTCCGACAATTCCACCACATAGATGCGCGAGGCGCCCGCCACCCGCAGCGCTTCCACCAGCAGCAGGCCGATGGGGCCTGCGCCGAACACCGCCGCCGTGCCGCCCGGCTTCAGGCTGGACAGGCGCACGGCATGCAGCGCCACCGCCGCCGGTTCCACCAGCGCGCCCTGCTCGAAGGACAGGCCTTCCGGCATCTTGTGGACCCAGCGCTCGCCGACCACGGTAAATTCCGAAAACCCGCCGCCGCCGCCCGAAAGGCCATGGAAGCCGAGCGTGTCGCACAGATTGTATTTGCCGTGCAGGCAGGCGTCGCATTTGCCGCAGGACAGGATCGGCTCCACGACGACGCGGTCGCCGGGCCTGACCTTCGTCACATCGGCGCCGACCTCGACGACTTCGCCCGAAAATTCATGGCCCATGACGATGGGCGCCTTGTCGTGGCTGACGGGATGCGGCGCATCCACGGGCACGAAGATCGGCCCGGCCACATATTCATGCAGGTCGCTGCCGCAAATGCCAGTCCATGCGACCTTGATCTTCACCTGTCCGTTGGAGGGCGAGGGTTCCTTGATCTCCTCGACGCGAATATCCCGCGCCTGATACCAGCGAGCCGCTTTCATGAGCATCTCCTTGCGTCATCGGTGTTTCAACAGCGATGACGCAAAAGCCGCCACTTGGCTTTGATGGAGATCAAACCCTGCTGCCCGCAGGTTGCAAAAATCAACCTTCGTCGTGAAACTCGCTGATTTCGAAGGCTTTGACGCCGACGCTCGCCGCCAGCAGCGCCATGCGCTCGCTGACCGCCTCGCTATCGGGCACGCGGGCGGAGCGGGACACTTCCAGCCGGATGCGGCTTCTGCCGATGGAAAGCCGCGAGCCCGCGAGAACGCCGGGCGTTCCCCCCGACAGCCGGTAGGCGAGCAGCACCGCCCGCCCCAGCACCTCCGCGCGGCGGCGATCCGCCTCGGGCAGAAGCTTCTGCGCCCCGGCGAGATAGGGCGCGTCGGCGCGTCCCGCATAGCGGGCATGCAGCGCAAAGGCGAGGAAGGCGCGCTCGGCATGATCCAGCCCGATGAAGGGGAATTGCAGCACCCGGCGGAAGCTTTCCTCGGCGCGGATATCGGGATGATCGCGCCAGCCGATATCCGACAGCGCGCACAGCGCCACCCGCAGCCGCATGTCGGCGGGCTCCTCGTCCTGATAGAGATCCTCCGTCCAGACGACGAGGGCGCGGGCGAAATCCGGCACGCGGGCGACGGGAAGCCCCACCAGTTGCGCGCCCTCAACCAGCGGATCGAGATAGCGCTCCTCGCGGCCAAGCTGGGAATACAGCCAGCCTTCGCGCAGGCCCAGCGCCGAAAACACCACATGCTCCGGCTTCAGATGCTTCACCACCCGGTCGAGCATCATGGCGGCGGCGGGCAGCGTGCGCACCCGCCGTTTCGGCACGCCGCGCAGCGCCGCGATCTTTTCCGGCGGCAGTTTCAGGATGTGCTTGGCGAATTCGCGCACCTCGTTGGCCGTGATGCGGTAGCCATGCACCACCGGAACCGGCGCGCCCGCCATCAGCATATGCGCCTTGGCGAAGGTGCGCCAGCCGCCGCCGACCGCGAAAAAGGTGGGCCGCGCCAGGGAGGCGGGCAACCCCTCCTTCAGCATGGCGTCGATGCGGCGCTTGGCGGTGTTTTTCTCCTGCATGATGGCTTCCACCGGCAGCGCGCCGAGCGGCAGGCTCACCCATTCGTCGCCGGTGCGGTCGTCCAGCGCCTCGGCGACCTCCAGGCTGCCGCCGCCCATATCGCCGACGACGCCGACGGGACGGAAGAAGCCGGAGATGACGCCGAGCGTGGCGAAGCGCGCCTCCTCCGCCCCCGTCAGGATGCGCACCGCCACACCGGATTCGCTCAGGATCGCATCGACCAGCTCCTGCCCGTTTTCGGCGCGGCGCACGGCTTCGGTGGCGGTGGCGTCCAGCCGCGTCACGCCCATGGCGTCGGCGATGGCGCGGAAGCGGCGGATTGCTTCCACGGTGCGGCGAAACCCGTCATCGGCGATGCGGCCGGTCTGCGCCAGCCCGTCGCCGAGGCGGCACAGGGATTTTTCGTTGAAGCGGGGCAGGGGCGCGCGGCCCAGTTGGTCGTACACGACCATGCGCACGGAATTGGAGCCGATATCGATGATCGCATAGGGGGCGCGGTTGACGCGGCCCGCCCGTTTCGGATCGAGATCGAGCGGCCGGTGAATGGGTGCGTCGTCTTCCTCGTGCATGCGTCCCCCTTTCGCGATGCTTCCTCCTCCCCAAGATGAAATATCGCGCCTTTCCATTCAACCACGAAATAGTGCGCGGGCGGCATATTCCACGCGTCGCGCCGCAACCGGGGAGGGCGGAGGCCGATGCCGGTTATCCGCCGCGCCGCCGCCCGGCATTTCCTGTATAGAATTGCGAAATAGTAATTTTTCGGTTCGGGCAGGTCGAGTGCGTACACTTTTGCCGTGAAGAAGTACTATGATTCGAGTTTTCTTCTTAGTTGTTTCTTAATGCTGCTGATTTCTTATGCGCTGGCATGGATGATCCATGAACGCGCAAAGGCATGATGCCTGAAATCAGGAGTGTCTTTATATGCGATTGGTCGATATTTCCGTCAGCAAGCGCCTGTGGGCCGCCGTGACGTTGCCGATGCTGGCAGCGGGCTATCTTGCCTACGCCCAGAGTGCCGACCGTCTTCTAACCTATCACAGCATGAGCGAGATCGTCACGGTCAGCCAGGAAATGGTGACGCTCAGCGACATCGTCCACACGCTTCAGGTGGAGCGCGGCCTGACTGCGGGCTTCCTCGGCTCGAAGGGCGCGCGCGGCGGGGCGGAGCTTCGCAGCGCCCGCAACGGCTCGGATGCCGCGATATCGGGCTTCGCCGATGCCATGAACAATCTCGACGCCGCCATCGATACCGATCTTTCGGCGTCCCGGCGCATCTTCGAGCAGCGGCTGGCCGAAATCCGCAATCTGCGCCTGTCCATCGACGCGCTGACGGCTGCGGCCCCGGATGCCTTCGCCACCTATACCGCCGCCATCGACGGCATTATCGCGCTGGCGGGCGATCTTTCGAAAATGGCCTCGGACGCCACGATCTCGCAGCGCATGTCGGCCTATGTGCATCTGATGCAGGCCAAGGAAACGGCAGGGCGCGAGCGCGCCGTCGGCAATGGCTTCATCGTCTCCGGCAAGGTCGATCCCGACCGTTTCGGCATGTTCACCGGGCTTGCCGGGCAGCAGGACGCGCTGATCGCCTCCGCCCTTTCCGTGGAGGACGCGGCAAGCCGCAACCGCTTCGAAGGCATGATCGCGGACGTTACGAAGGATGTCGGCGATTTTCGCGCCAGGGTGGTCGCCGATGGCGCCAGCGGCGATTTGCAGGGGCTGGACAGCGGGCAATGGTTCGCGGCCACCACCCGGCGCATCGAAACGCTCAAGCAGATCGAGAACGAAAGCCTGAAGACCATCGGCGAGATGGCGCGGGCCACCGCCGATGCGGCCTATCGCAATTTCCTGATGCTGGTGTCGCTTTGCGCGGCGGGCGGCATGGCGATGGTCCTGCTGTCGGGCCTGATGGCGATGACGGTGGTGCGCCCGATCGGCCGCATGGTCGGCGCCATGGGGCGGCTGGCTTCCGGCGATCTCGATTTCGATCCGGTCACCACCGGCCGCAAGGACGAGATCGGCGACATGGAACGGGCCGTGGAAGTCTTCCACGAGGCGGCCATCCGCAACCGCGAGCTGGAAGCCTCCGAAGCCGAGCGCCGCGAACGGGCGGAGCGCGAGCGCATCGAAATGCAGCGGGCGGCGGAAGCCGAGGCCGAGGCGCGTCTGGTGCAGGCCACC
The DNA here is from genome assembly GCA_039808465.1 of Rhizobiaceae bacterium. Lineage (GTDB taxonomy): Bacteria > Pseudomonadota > Alphaproteobacteria > Rhizobiales > Rhizobiaceae > Metarhizobium. The sequence continues at coordinate 17,372 of JBDHTA010000018.1, forward strand.
TCCATCTTCGCATCCAGCATGCAGCGCCTGGCGGCGGGCGACCTGATGTGCGAGCTGAACCAGCCGCTCGATTCGCATTTCGAGGCGCTGCGCAAGGATTTCAACGATTCCGTGCGGCAATTGCGCGAAACGCTGCAAAGCGTCGGCCATTCGGTCTCGACCGTTACCGGCGGCTCGCATGAAGTCTCCTCCGCTTCCGACGATCTGTCCCGCCGCACCGAGCAGCAGGCCGCCTCGCTGGAAGAAACGGCGGCGGCGCTGGAAGAGATCACCGCCAATGTCTCGGCCACCTCGAAGCGGGCCAACGAAGCGCGCGACATGGTGCGCAACGCCCGGTCCAAGGCCGATCAATCCGGCGCGGTGGTGCAGAACGCCGTCGTCGCCATGGAAAAGATCGATCACGCCTCGCGCCAGATCAGCCAGATCATCGGCGTCATCGACGAGATCGCCTTCCAGACCAACCTGCTGGCGCTGAATGCCGGTGTCGAGGCGGCGCGGGCCGGGGAAGCGGGCAAGGGCTTCGCGGTCGTGGCGCAGGAAGTGCGCGAGCTTGCCCAGCGCTCCGCCAAGGCGGCGCGGGAAATCAAGGAACTGATCGGCAATTCCGAAACGGCGGTCGGCGAGGGCGTGCGCCTCGTCAGCGATACCGGCACGGGCCTCAACGAGATCACCGAGCTGGTGCAATCGGTCAACCGTCACATGGAAGCCATCGCCACGGCGGCGCAGGAGCAGTCGGCCGGGCTGTTGCAGATCAACACCGCCGTCAACCACATGGATCAGGCGACGCAGCAGAACGCCGCCATGGTCGAGGAAATGAACGCGGCGGGCGCTGCGCTGGCGCAGGAAAGCGCGCAGTTGAACGCGCTCCTGTCGCAATTCCAGCTTGGCCATGCGGCTCCGCAGGCGCAGCGTTACGCGGCCTGAGGAAAAGAAAAGGCCGCGCCGGTTTTCCGGCGCGGCCATTGTTTTAGTCGAAGCTGACGGCGCGATCGCCGTTTTCGTCCTGAATGCGGGTCGGCAGGCCGATGCGGTTCAGGATGTTGATGAAGGGCTTCGGCGGCAGTTCTTCCACATTGGCCATCTTCTTCACATCCCATTCGCCCGTGGCGATCAGCATGGCGGCGGCGACCGGCGGAACGCCCGCCGTGTAGGAAATGCCCTGGGAACCGACTTCCTCATAGGCTTCCTTGTGATCGGCGACGTTGTAGATGAAGACGGTCTTTTCCTTGCCGTCCTTCAGGCCCTTGACGTAATCGCCGATGCAGGTCTTGCCTTCGTAGTCGGGCGCCAGCGAGGACGGATCCGGCAGCACGGCCTTGACGACCTTGAGCGGCACCACTTCCAGGCCTTCGGCGGTCTTGACCGGCTGCTCGGAGAGCAGGCCAAGGCTTTTCAGCACGGTGAAGACGTTGATGTAGTGATCGCCGAAGCCCATCCAGAAGCGCACATTGGCGCCGTCCATGTTCTTCGCCAGCGAATGCACCTCGTCATGACCGCAGAGATAGGCGCGGCGCGTGCCGACGACCGGCAGGTCGTAATCCTTGCCGATTTCGAACATCTTGTTGGTCTGCCACTCGCCGTTCTGCCAGGAGTAGACGACGCCGGTGAACTCGCGGAAATTGATTTCCGGGTCGAAGTTGGTGGCGAAATACTTGCCGTGGCTGCCCGCGTTGATATCGACGATATCGACGTCGGTGACCTTGTCGAGATATTCGTCCTTGGCGAGCTTGGCATAGGCGTTGACGACGCCCGGATCGAAACCGGCGCCGAGGATGGCGGTGATGCCCTTCTCCTCGCATTCGGCGGCGCGCTTCCATTCGTAGTTGCCGTACCACGGCGGCGTTTCACAGATCTTGCCCGGCTCTTCATGGATCGCCGTGTCGATATAGGCAACGCCGGTATCCATGCAGGCGCGCAGCACCGACATGTTGAGGAAGGCGGTGCCGACATTGATGACGATCTGCGAATTGGTCGACTGGATCAGCGCCTTGGTGGCTTCGATGTCGAGCGCGTCGAGCGCGTGGCCTTCGAGAACGCCAGCCTGCTTCATCGCCTTCTTCTCATGAACGGAAGCGATGATCTTGTCGCACTTCGCCTTGGTGCGCGAAGCGATATGGATGTCGCCGAGCACGTCGTTGTTCTGGGCGCACTTATGCGCCACGACCTGCGCGACGCCGCCGGCGCCGATGATGAGCACGTTCTTCTTCATTTCCCGGAATAGCTCCTTTGGGGTTAATGACGGTAATCAGGAAAGGCTGTCTTCGTAATCCGCATAGGAAAACTCGCGGACCGTCCGGATGCTGCCATCCAGTTCGCGGATGGCGATGGCGGGCATTTTCACGCCGTTGAACCAGTTCTTCTTGACCATGGTGTAACCGGCGGCATCCTGAACCGAGATGCGGTCGCCGATCTTCAATTCCTCCGGAAAATCGAATTCGCCGAAGATATCGCCCGCAAGGCAGGACTTGCCGCAGACCATGTAGCGATGCCCGCCCGCATTCGGGGCGATCTTGGCGTTTTCGCGGTAGATCAGCAGATCCAGCATATGCGCCTCGATGGAGGAATCGACGATGGCGAGGTTCTTGCCGTTGAACAGCGTGTCGAGAACCGTCACCTCCAGCGTCGTGGATTTAGTGATCGAGGCTTCGCCCGGCTCCAGATAGACCTGCACGCCGTATTCGCCCGAAAACCGCTTCAGCCGCTCGGCGAATTTCTCCAGCGGGTAATCCTCGCCGGTGAAATGAATGCCGCCGCCGAGGCTCACCCATTCGGCCTTCTTCAGAAGCGGCGCGAAGCGCGCCTCGATGGTGGAAAGCATGCGGTCGAACAGGTCGAAATCGCTGTTTTCGCAATTGTTGTGGATCATGAAGCCGGAAATCCGGTCCATGACCTTTTCGACCTTCGCCACATCCCATTCGCCAAGCCGCGAGAAGGGCCGCGCCGGATCGGCGAGATCGAAGCTGGACGAGCTGACCTGCGGATTGAGGCGCAGGCCGCGCACGATGCCGGAAGCCTTGTCCGCGAAACGCTCGAGCTGGCCGATGGAATTGAAGATGATCTTGTCGGCGTGCGAGACGACCTCATCGATCTCGTAATCGGCGTAAGCCACGGAATAGGCGTGGGTTTCCTTGCCGAAGCGCTCATGGCCGAGGCGCACTTCGTTCAGCGACGAAGAGGTGGTGCCGTCCATGTAATCGCGCATGAAATCGAAGACCGACCAGGTGGCGAAGCATTTCAGCGCCAGCAGCGCCTTGGCGCCGGAAAGCTCGCGCACGGTCGCGATCTTTTCCATGTTGCGCTGGAGCTTCGATTTGTCGATCAGGTAATAGGGTGTCGTCAGGGTCATGGATCGGAAAGCCCGTTCGCTTGTCGGATTGCGGAATGAATGCAGAGAACGCGCAGCGTCAGCGCGATGCTGGTATCATCAGGATATGACGGCGTTACGTCAGCGCGGCGACGCAATGCGGCCCCGGCGGCGCGAGGCAAAAACGTCCCGAACGCGCCGCATCGGCACGCAACAAAAACAGTTCTTCCGTTCGGGGGGCATCGACCGAGCCCATCCCCGATTGGAGGAGGGCGTGGTGTAACATCGCGTCCTTCCCAACCAGCAGATGAAACCTGCAACAAGGTGAGGGGGTCTCTAGCACATTGTTGCAGGCAAATTCAACAGAGCGGCGCAGCTTTCGGCGCGCCTCAGGCAACGGCGTGCGGCGCGGGCTCGACGGCGGTGATCGTCAACAGGTGCTTGCGCCCGTCATTGGCGACGAAATCGATGGTCTTGCCCACGGCCATGCCGAGCAGCGCCGTGCCGACCGGCGTGAAGATCGAGATCTTGCCCTGCGCGATATCGGCATCGCCCGGATAGACCAGCGTGACGCGGCGCGTGGCGCCGTCCTCGGTGGAATATTCGAGGGCGGAGCCCATCTGCACCGTGCCCGCGGGCACCTTGTGATCGTCCACCACCACGGCGCGCTCCAGTTCCGTGATCAGCTCCTCGGCGATCTCGGGTTTGCGCTCGATCAGGCCGTTCGCCATGGTCATCAGCTTGGCATGGTCGGTTCTGGCGACGGTGATCTTGGGTCTTCTCATCGGTCTTCTCCAGCCCGGCGCGGTCACGCCGCAACGGGTCCAAGGTTTCAGTTCTGAACGCCGTTCCGGAACGGAAACAGGCGGGATCGGGGGATTCGGGGAAAGAAGAAAGCGCGACTCCCCGGTCTCGGCAGAGCCTGAGCCGGGGCCGTCATCCCGCGATGGGGACGGGCCTGAACATGGATTCGCGCATCATCATCCCTGAAATGTCGGGTTTCGCGCAGCACTTGTCAAGCCCGGGCCATGCGGCCCATTGTCCATTCCCCGCTATCCACGGGGGCCGGTTCTATTCCTCCTTGCCGTCCATCGCTTTCTTGACCTGAAGAATGGCCATCGCCACCGCGCAGATGACGATCGGGATGGAGACCAGCATCACGAAGGGGCTGATGTGGTACCCGGCATGGTCGGCCGCTTCCATCGCCGTCTTCAACAGGCTCAGCAGGTAATAGCTGATGGCGATGACCGACAGGCCCTCGACGGCGCGCTGGATCTTGATCTGGGTCGCGGTGCGTTCGGCAAGCGCCTGGATTTGCACGGCGTTCTGCGCTTCCACCTCCACCTGGATGCGGGTCTGCAACAGGTCGAGGATATGCATGGCCGCCTGCGACAACTGTTCGAGGCGCAGCGCGGTGGCCTCGCAGGTGCGCACCGCCGGGCGGAAGCGGCGCATCACGAAGACGCCGAAGCGCTGGAAGCCGGGCACATGGGTTTCGCGCAGGTCGCCGATGCGCTCCTCCACGATCTTGGCATAGGCGGCGGTGGCGCCGAAGCGGCTGCGGGTTTCCGCCGCCGCCGAAATCAGATGCGCCGAAAGCCTTGAAATCTCATCGAGAAGCAGCTTGTGGCCGGAGGGCTCGATATTGAGGTTGCGGCTGGCGAGTTCGGCGAGGCGGCGGTCGTAACCGGCCAGCTCCGGCCCGAGGCGGCGGGCATGCGGCAGGCCGAGCAGCGCCATGGCGCGATAGGTTTCCACCTCGCAAAGCCTGCGCACCATGCGCCCGAGGCGATAGCTGTTCAGCGTGCCGTTGAACAGCGCCACGCGGCTGCCATGCTCGGCGTGATCGCGAAAATCCGAGCAGATCTGCGCGGCATCGCCGCCGATCTGCGATGCCGCGACATCGCTCATGCCGTATTGCGTCAGGTATGGCGCAAGCTCCTGCGGAATGCCCTGCCGCACCAGAATCGACAGCCGGTAGATCACCCGGTCGCAGGTCACGCCCGCCTCACGCTCGGCATCGCGGATGGAAAGCGCGGGCGCGGGCCAGCTTTCCGGCGTGGAGGGCAGGGTGGTCACCCGCGTCACCGTCACGAACTCGGTGTGGAATTCCACCCGCGTCTGCACGCCCGCCGAAATATGCGAGGGCCGCGCCGTGGTCGATGCGGCGCTGTGCCAGCCCTGATCGTCGGTCGGCATGAAGGCCAGATGCTCCACCAGCGCCGGGCCGGTGAAATAGATCGACGGGCGCGCATGCAGCTCCGAATTGAAATCGTCAGACATGCGGGCTCCCCGAGGCAGGCCGGAAACGAAAAACCGCCCCGTCTTGAACGGAGCGGCGCGGAAGCTAGCCTGCCGGAAGCCATCTGTCGATATGCTCCCGAAGCCCATGAAAGATTGAATCGATTTGTCCGGCCTCAGGAGGCGCGAAAACCGCCATCGACCATGATCGACTGGCCGTTGACCATCGCGGAAGCATCCGACAACAGGAAGAGGATGACCTCGGAAACATCGTCGGGCATGGCGAAACGGCCGAGCGGAATGCGCGACAGCATGGCGTTGGCCTTGTCCGGATCGCTCCATGCCTTCTCGGCCATCGGCGTCAGCGTCACGATGGGGTTGACGGAGTTGACGCGGATGCCGTGGCGGCCAAGCTCGTTGGCCATCACGCGGGTCATGGCGTCGAGCCCGCCCTTGGAGGCGCAATAGGCGGTATGATCGATCACGCCCTGGAACGCCGCCATGCTGGACACGTTGACGATGGAGGAGGGCTGGCCGCGTTTCAGCATGTCGCGCACGAATTCCTGCGCCACGATCATCGGCGCGCGGGTGTTGACGGCGATGATGAGGTCGAAGGTCTCGATGGTGACGTCGAGGAAGGATTGCAGCTCGGTCGTCCCGGCGCAATTGACGAGCAGATCGGCGGGCAGGGCTTTTATGGCGGCGGCGCGGGTCGCCTCGGCATCGGCCAGATCGACGGCGATGGTTTCGCAGCCGGTTTCCGCCGAGAGCTTGTCGAGATCGGCTTGCGAGCGCGACAGCGCGATCACCTTCGCGCCCCGCTTCGTCAGCATATGCGCCGTCGAATAGCCGATGCCCTTGCCAGCCCCCGTGACGATGACGCGCTTGCCGGTGAAATCCATTGCAGTGTCCTCCCTTGGTTAAGAATGCGGCGCGGCGGCATGCCTTCCGCCCCGCCGAATATGTTGCGCAAAGCTACATTTGAATCGATCCGTTTGTAAGAGCCATTCTGCTTGCGGCTTGACTGTTACCGATCGGTATCGTAACCCTGCCGGTCTCACGCATCAAGGTCGCTTCCATGCCCGCACTCCAGTCACGGCCCTTCGGCCATCGTTATGCCTTCGTCGTTGTCGGCGTCATCTTTCTGGCGCTTCTGGTGTCCTCCGGGCTGCGCTCGGCCCCCTCGGTGATGATGGTGCCGCTGGAGGAAGCCTTCGGCTGGCGGCGCGACACGATTTCCGCCGCCGCCGCCATCGGCATCTTTCTGTATGGCCTTGCCGGGCCTTTCGCCGCCGCCTTCATGGAACGCTTCGGGTTGCGCAAGACGGTGCTGGGCGCGCTGGCGCTGATGTCGGGCTCGACGGCGCTCAGCCTGACGATGTCGGAGCCCTGGCATCTCGTGGCCACATGGGGCGTGATGTCGGGCGTCGGCACCGGCGCGGTGGCTACGGTTCTGGGCGCGACGGTGACGAACCGCTGGTTCAAGACCAATCGTGGCCTCGTCATGGGGCTGATGTCGGCCAGCAGCGCCACCGGCCTGCTGGTATTCCTGCCGTTTCTGGCCATGCTGGCGCAATCGGGCGGCTGGAAGCCGGTGGCGATCGCCGTTTCCATCGGCACGGCGGCGCTGCTGCCGCTGGTCTTCCTGCTGGTGCCGGAACGTCCGTCCTCCATCGGCCTGACCCGTTACGGCGCCGACGCCGACGAGCCCGTTGCCGCGCCCGCGACCGGCAACTTCATCCTCAACACGCTGTCGACCTTGGCGAAGGCGTCGCATAGCCGGGTCTTCTGGTACCTGTTCCTCACCTTCTTCGTCTGCGGCTTCACTACAAACGGGCTGGTCGGCACGCATCTCATCGCCTTTTGCGGCGATATGGGCATTCCGGAGGTGCAGGCCGCCGGATTGCTGGCGCTGATGGGCATTTTCGACCTGATCGGCACGACGCTGTCCGGCTGGCTGACCGACCGCTTCGATCCGCGCAAGCTGCTGTTCGTCTATTACGGCGTGCGCGGCCTGTCGCTGATGTATCTGCCCTATTCCGGCTTTTCCGTCGCCAGCCTGACGATCTTCGCCGTTCTCTACGGTCTCGACTGGATCGCCACCGTGCCGCCGACGCTGAGGCTCGCCAACGAATCCTTCGGCGATCGCAGCGGCCCGCTGATCTTCGGCTGGGTGGTGGCGGGGCATCAACTGGGGGCGGCCTGCGCGGCCTTCTTCGGCGGCTATATGCGCGAGTTTCAGGGCACCTACGAACTCGCCTTCCTGATTGCCGGAACCACCGGCCTGCTGGCGGCGCTGGTGTCGCTGCTGATCGACCCGAAGGAAGGCAACCGGTTCAGGCCGCAACCGGCGTAAGGCGTTGAGCCGCGCTCACAGCGCGGATTCGTCGTCGCCTTCGTTCTCGTCCCAATCGGCGATATCGGCGGCGGCGGCGTCCTCCGGCGCGGTTTCCAGCCCCACGTCCAGCCAGTAGTCGCGGGCGATCTCCTCGGCATAATAATGCACGGGCGTTCCGTCCTCGAAATGGGCGAAACCGGCATGCGCGACCATATAGGCCACGAAACGGCGGATGAATTCGTCCTCGGTCACGGCAAGGGCGCGGGAATCACGCCAGACGGGCGGCGGCTTCCGGGGAAACGCGCTGGTCGCCGTAATCGCGGCGGAAGGCGCTTTCGCTGTCACGGACCGGGGTTTTTGCCTGCGGAACGTCGGTGATCAGCATGAAATCGGGGTGTTCCTTGATTGGCACGGGCTTGCCGGCTGGCTTGCGGGTCAGAGATGAAAATAATCCGAACATGCCTTTTCCTCCGGTTAGCGCTCAAACGATTCCTTCGACCGTCTGGTTCCTGCCTACATGACCCTTGTGAAGAAATTATTAACCACGTTCTTTAAGGTTTACCGCAGCCTCCCCTGCTTTTGCGCTTCGAACTCTTGCCGTCCGCAATCAAATCGTTTCATGCTGGCGCAAACCTGCAACCGGGAAACGATGCTTGCGATTTGCCCTTTATTTTACGCCTCCCGCCGATGAACCATTGACCCGCCGCGCCGCCCGATGGCTGGGACGCGACGCTTTCGCCAATACCATCCTCTCGCTTTCCTCTGTCGAAAGTCTTAACACGGCGGAACGGAAAAATCTCGTGCGCGATCCCGCCCGTTACGGTTTTCACGCAACTTTGAAGGCGCCGTTTGCGCTGGCCGAAGGAAAGGACGAGGCGGGGCTGCTGGAAGCGGCCCGGGATTTCGCCGACGCATGGCCCGCCTTTGCGATTCCGCGCCTCGTGCTTGGGCAACTGGGACCGTTCTTCGCGCTGGTGCCGGATGGGCTTTACCAGCCCTTGCAGGATTTCGCGGCCGAAACCGTGCGCCGTTTCGAGCCTTTTCGCGCAGCGCTGTCAGAGGCGGATATCGCCCGCCGCAAGCCGGAGAGGCTGAGCCCGGCCGAGCGGGAGAACCTGACGCGCTGGGGCTATCCTTACGTGTTCGATGAGTTCCGGTTCCACATGACGCTGACGGGGCCGGTCGAGCCATCCCGGCAGGAGACGGTGCGCCGCCATCTGGATGCCGAATTCTCAGGATTTACCGAGAAGCCGCTTGCCCTGTCGCATCTGGCGGTTTTCGTGGAGGAGGAGCGCGGCGCGCCGTTTGGCGTGCGCGCCATCTTCCCGTTGCAGGAAGTCCGGCCATGAGCAGGGAACAGGTTTTCACCAATGCGCTGATGGTGCTGGAGGATGAGATCGTCCACGGCACGCTGGCCGTGCGCGATGGGCGCATCGCCGATATTTCGGCGGGAACGAGCGGCATGGGCGAGGATCTGGAGGGCGATTACCTGATCCCCGGCCTGGTGGAGCTGCACACCGATCACCTCGAAAGCCATTACGCGCCGCGCCCGGATGTGCGCTGGAATCTGGATGCCGCCATACAGTCCTATGACGCGCAGATCGTCACCTCGGGCATCACCACGGTTTTCGATTGCCTGCGGCTGGGAACGGCGGGCGGCCACGGCTTTCCACGCGGCGAAATGCGGCAGATGGCCGACGAGATCGAAAAAGCCGGGGCGAAAGGCCGCCTGCGCGCCGAGCATTTCATCCATCTGCGCTGCGAGGTGGCGACGGCCGACGTGTTCGAGCAGTTCGAGGATTTCGCCGAGGACCGGCAGGTGCGGCTGGTGTCGCTGATGGATCATTCGCCCGGCCAGCGCCAGTTCCAGACGATGGATCAATACATCTTCTACAACAAGACCAAGCGCGGCCTGAGCGACGAGGCTTTCGACATTCATGTTGCCGAGCGCAAGGCCGATTCCGAGCGCTATTCCGCCAGGCAGCGGCAGGCGATCGCCGATATCTGCGCCATGCGCGGCATCACCGTCGCCAGCCATGACGACGCCACGCTCGCCCATGTCGAGGAGGCGCTGGCGCATGGCGTGCGGGTGGCGGAGTTTCCGACCAGCATCGAGGCGGCGCGGGCCTCGCACGAGGCGGGCATGAGCGTGCTGATGGGCGCGCCGAACGTGGTGCGCGGCAAATCCCATTCCGGCAATATCGCCGCCCGCGACCTCGCCGAGCGCGGCCTGCTGGATGTGCTGTCTTCCGATTACGTGCCGTTCAGCCTGGCGCTGGCGCCCTTCGTCCTTGCCGATACGCTGGAAGGGCTGGATCTGCCCGCCGCCTTGCGGCTGGTGACGGCGAACCCGGCCCGCGCCGTCGGGCTTGGCGATCGCGGACGGCTTTCGCCGGGATTGCGGGCCGATCTGGTGCGCGTGCACCGGGAGGAGGGCATTCCGGTAATCCGCTCCGTCTGGCGCGAGGGGCGGCGCGTCGCCTGATGGTTTCTCCCGGCATCATGATCGCCGTCGTCGGACCGAGCGGCGCGGGCAAGGATACGCTGATCGCGGCGGCCATGCGGCGTTTCCCGGGAGAAACCCGTCTGCATGTGATCCGCCGGGTCATCACCCGCGCCGGGGATGCGGGCGGCGAGGATCATGAGAGCGTCGATGCCGGGGAATTCGAGCGCCGCCGCCTGCGTGGCGATTTCGCCGTGGCCTGGGATGCGCATGGCCTGCGCTACGCCATTCCCGCCGAGGCGCGGCGGCATGTCGATGCCGGGCGGGCGGTGATCGCCAACGGCTCGCGCTCGGCCCTGCCGGTTTTCGCGGACAGTTTTCCGCGCCTGCTGGTGCTGAATGTCGTGGCTTCGCCTGCGGTTCTGGCCGAACGGCTGCATGCGCGGGGGCGGGAAAGCCGGGACGGGATCGCGGCGCGGCTGAAGCGCGCCACGCCGGAGGTGCGCGGCGATTTCGAGGTTTTCACCATCGATAACAGCGGCGCGCTGGAAGAGGCCGTGGAGACGATGACCGCTTTCCTGAACGGCGTTCTCCAGCGATTGCCGAAGCCCGGAAGCCCTGTTGCCTAAGGGAACCGGAATGGCGTAATCCATTGCCGGTTCAATGCTCCTGAAAGAGTCCGCCATGCCCCTGCATCTTACTCGCCGCCTGCTTCTGCAATCCACCGCCGCCACGCTGGCGCTTGCCGCGATGGGCGCGAAAACGGCAGCGGCGGCCGGGGGCGGGCGGCTGATCGTCGCCGCCGATTCCGAGCCGAAGAACCTCAATCCGGCCATCGTCGCCTCCAACGGCGTGTTTTTCATCGCCAGCAAGGTGATCGAGCCGCTGGCCGAAGCCTCCTTCACCGGCAAGGACGGGCTGGAGCCGCGCCTCGCGACCGATTGGGAAGGCTCCGCCGACGGGCTTTCGGCAACGTTCAGGCTGCGCGAGGGCGTGACATGGCATGACGGCAAGCCGTTCACCTCCGCCGATGTCGCCTTTTCGGCGCTCAACCTGTGGAAGCCGCTGCAAAATCTCGGCCGCATCGTCTTCGCCAATCTGGCGGATGTGGAAACGCCCGACGCGGCGACCGCGATCTTCCGCTTCTCGAAGCCGACGCCGTTCCAGATGATCCGCAACGCGCTGCCGGTCGTCACCAGCGTCGTGCCGAAGCATCTGTTCGAGGGCACGGATATCGCCGCCAACCCGGCCAATAACCGGCTGGTCGGCACCGGCCCGTTCAAATTCGCCGAATACAGGCCGGGCGAATATTACCGGCTGGAGCGCAATGCCGGTTACTGGAGCGAGGACCAGCCCGCGCTCAATGAAATCGTCTATCGCGTGCTGCCGGATCGCGCCGGTGCCGCGACCGCGCTGGAGGCGGAGGAAATCCATCTCGCCGCCTTCTCCGCCGTGCCGCTTGCCGATCTCGACCGGATTTCGAAGGTGCCGGGCTTGCAGGTCGTCACCAAGGGCTATGAAGCCCTGACCTACCAGTTGATCGTCGAAATCAACCATCGCCGCAAGGAGCTGGCGGATGTGCGGGTGCGCCGCGCCATCGCGCATGCGATAGACCGGGATTTCGTGGTCAGGACCATCTTCCTCGGCCATGCGCAGGCCGCGACCGGCCCGGTGCCGCAGAATGCTACCGAATTTTACACGCCGGATGTGCCCGCCTACGCCTTCGACGTCGCCAAGGCGAATGCGCTGCTGGACGAGGCCGGTTACCCGCGCGATGCCAACGGCACCCGCTTCACGCTGAAGCTACTCGCCGCGCCCTATTTCAGCGAAACCCGGCAGTTCGGCGATTATCTGCGGCAGGCGCTGGCGAAAATCGGCATCGATGCCGGGCTTGCCAGCAACGATTCCGCCGCGCACCAGAAGGCGGTCTATACCGATCACGCTTTCGATCTGGCTGTCGCGCCACCGGTGTTCCGGGGCGATCCGGCGATTTCCACCACCATTCTCGTGCAGTCCGGCCTGCCCGCGGGCGTGCCTTTCTCCAATCAGGGCGGCTATGCCAATGCCGAGCTGGACGGCGTTATCGCCAAAGCGGCGGAAACGGTGGATGAAAAAGCCCGCATCGCGCTCTATAATGAATTCCAGCGCCTCGTGGCGGAGGATCTGCCGCTGATCAATGTCGCCGAATGGGGCTTTACCACGGTAACCCGCGACACGGTGGCCAATGTCGGCAGCAATCCGCGCTGGGCGGTGTCGAACTGGGCGGATCTTGCCGTCACGGAATGAGTCGCGGGCCGTTCGCCCGCTAGTGCTAGGAGTATGCCGAACGTGGCGCGGGCCTTGACCTTGGTGAGACGGCGTTTGCTCGGCAGCATTCCGGTGCTGCTGCTGGTCGTGGCGCTGACGTTCCTGCTGCTCGAATCCGCCTCCGGTGATGCTGCCGACGCCTATCTGCTCTCCATCGGTGGCGGCGATGCCGCCTTTGCCGAAACGCTGCGGCAGGCCTATGGGCTCGATCAATCCGTATGGGCGCGGCTGTGGCTCTATGTGCAGGCGCTGGCGCGGCTCGATCTCGGCTGGTCGGTCGCCTTCAACCGGCCGGTCTCCGATCTGGTGCTGGAGCGGCTGCCCAATACCCTGCTGCTGATGGGAACGGCGACCGCGCTCTCCTTCGCTCTCGGCTCGTTTCTCGGCATTCTCGCCGGAAGCCGCCCCGGCTCGCTGCGCGACCGGCTGCTGTCGGCGGGCTCGCTCACGCTGTATGCGGTGCCGGGCTTCTGGCTGGGGCTGGTGCTGGTCATCGTCTTTTCGGTCTGGCTGCGCTGGCTGCCGACCAGCGGGCTGGAAACCATCGCTTCGGGCAAGCATGGGCTGGCGCGGGCCGCCGATATCGGCAGGCATCTGGTGCTGCCGGTCGGCGCGCTCGGCGTCATCTATACCGCGCTGTTCCTGCGGGTGATGCGCTCCGGCATGGCGGAGATCTGGGAGCGGGATTTCATCCTGTTCGCCCGCTCAAGAGGCATTCCGCGCCGCCGCATCCTGCTGTCGCATGTGGCGCGCAACGCGCTGCTGCCGCTGGTGACGGTGCTCGGCCTGCAATCGGCGGCGATGCTGGGCGGCAGCGTCGTCATCGAAAGTGTGTTCGCCATTCCGGGCTTCGGGCGGCTGGCGCATGAGGCGGTCAGCGGCCGCGATGCGCCATTGCTGATGGGCGTCATCCTCGTCAGCGCCGTGATGGTGATCGCCGTCAACCTGCTGATCGATGTCGTCTATGCCGCGCTCGATCCGCGCATCGGCGGGCGGGAGGCAGGCCCATGAATTTTCTCGGCCGGATAGCCGCCGCACCCGGCGGCGGCGCGGGGCTTGCCATTCTGGGCCTGCTGGCGCTTGCCGCCTTTTCCGCCCACGCCTTCTTTCCGGGCGATCCGTTGCGGATTGCCGGGCCCGCGCTGGTGCCGCCCTTTTCCAGCGGCGATTTTCCGCTCGGCACCGACCGGCTGGGGCGCGATGTGCTGGCCTGCCTCATGCATGGGGCGGGCATTTCGCTGCTGGTCGGCATCGCGGCGGCGGCGGCGGCGATCCTGCTCGGCGTTGCCGTCGGCGCGGTGTCGGGCTTTGCTGGCGGCTTCATCGACGAATGCCTGATGCGGGTGGTCGAAACCTTCCAGATCGTGCCGGGCTTCCTGCTGGCGCTGGCCTTCGCCAGCGTTTTCGGGGCGTCGCTGCCGGTCATCATCCTCGCCATTGCGCTTGCCGCCTGGGCGGAACCGGCGCGGCTGACGCGGGCCGAGGTGCTTTCGATCCGCGAGCAGGATTATGTCGCCTCGGCGCGGGCGCTCGGCATGCATCCGCTGGAAATCGCCTTCAAGGAAATCCTGCCGAATGCGCTCGCCCCGGTGCTGGCGCTGGCGGCGCTGATGGTGGCGGGCGCGATCCTGACGGAAGCGGCGCTATCCTTCCTCGGCCTTGGCGATCCCAATGTCGTGACATGGGGATCGATGATCGCCGAAGGGCGCAATGTCATCCGCTCCGCCCCGTGGCTGTCGATCCTGCCGGGGCTGGCTCTGATGCTGACGGTTCTCGGCGTCTATCTGTTCAGCGAAGGGCTCAGCCATGCCCTGAGGGCGCGGCCATGAGCGTGCCGCTTGCCACCATCCGCAATCTGTCTGTCGCCTATGACGGGGAAACGGCGCTGAACGGGCTGAGTTTCGATATTCCGAAGGGCGGGCGGCTGGCGATCATCGGCGAAAGCGGCTCGGGCAAAAGCAGTTTTGCCCGCGCGCTTTCCGGGCTTCTGCCTGCCAATGCCGCGTTGAGCGGCGAGATCGGCTGGCCGGGCTTCGAGGACAGGCAGCCGCAGGCGGGGCGCGATCTCTGCCTCGTGCTTCAGGATCCGGCAACCAGCCTCGACCCGGTGATGACCATCGGCAGGCAGGTTGCAGAAGGGGCGCGGGCGCATCTGGGGCTGGCTTGGCCGCAGGCGATGGCGCAGGCGGAAAACCTTCTCGCCCGCGTGCGCCTGCCCGAACTGCAGCGGCTGATGCATGCCTTCCCGCACCAGCTTTCCGGCGGCCAGCGGCAGCGGGTGGCGATTGCGGCCGCGCTCGCCTCGCGGCCGCGCCTGCTGATCGCCGACGAAATCACCAGCGCGCTCGATATGGTGACGCAGGCGGAGATCGTTACCCTGCTGCGGGATCTGACCCGCGACAGCGCCATGACGCTGGTGTTCATCACCCATGACATCGCGCTCGCCTCGACGCTGTGCGACCGCTGCGCCGTGTTCCATCGCGGGCGGCTGGTGGAAATCGGCCCGATGGCGGAGGTGCTGGCGCGGCCGGGCGATGCCTATACCGCGACGCTGATCGGCGCGCATATT
The DNA here is from genome assembly GCA_039808465.1 of Rhizobiaceae bacterium. GTDB lineage: Bacteria > Pseudomonadota > Alphaproteobacteria > Rhizobiales > Rhizobiaceae > Metarhizobium. Next base: position 32,574 of record JBDHTA010000018.1, read on the forward strand.
GATCTCGCCAGTCCGAGGTTGATCGAGCATTTCCAGGAAAAGTGGGAACCGGTTTTCCGTCCGGAAATGCGCCAAGGTAAAGAATCAGGCGGTGAGCGATGAGCGAACCCCTGCTGCGTGTTTCCGGTCTTTCGAAAACCTTTGCCAGCGGCGGACGCCGGGTGCTGGCGGTCAGCGATGTTTCCTTCGACCTGCCGCGTGGCAGGACGCTCGGTCTCGTTGGCGCCTCGGGCAGCGGCAAATCCACCCTTGCCCGGCTGGTGCTGCGGCTGATCGCGCCGGATGCGGGCGCGGTGCATTTTCAGGGGCGCGACTGGCTTTCCCTGCGCGGGATCAGGCTGCGGCAGGCGCGGGCGAAAATGCAGATGGTGTTTCAGGATCCGGCCAGCGCCTTCAATCCCCGCGCCACGGCTGAAAGCGCACTGGCCGACGCGTTGCGCATTCATGCCATCGTGCCGCCGGAGGATCGGGACGCCGAAATCGAGCGGCTGATGGACAGGGTCGGCCTGTGGCCCGCGCTGCGCGTCCGCCCCGTCGGCGCGCTGTCCGGCGGGCAGCGGCAGCGGCTCGCCATTGCGCGGGCGCTCGCCACCCGCCCGAAGCTGATCGTTCTCGATGAGGCGCTGTCGGCGCTCGATCTCGGTATCCGGCGGCAGATTCTCGACCTGCTGGTGTCGTTGCAGCGCGGCGAGGGGCTCAGCTACCTGTTCATCTCGCATGATCTGGCGGTCGTGCGCGCCATTGCGCACCGCATCGCCGTGATGGATGCCGGGCATATCGTCGAGCAGGGCGAGACCGAAACCGTGACCGGCGCCCCGCAGACCTCGATCACCAAAGCCCTGATTGCCGCCGTTCCCCGGCTGATCACCTGACATGGTAACGTTTCCACATCACTTGACGGCGGCGGAATCCCGTTGTACCCGTTATGGAAACGTTACCATATCGGGAGGATGGAATGAAATCGGCGCGCATCAACCGGCTGTTCGGAACCTCGGGCAATTGCTTCGACGTGGCGATCGACCACGGCATGTTCAATGAAGGCAGCTTCATTCCCGGCATCGAGGACATGACGAAATCGATCCAGGTGATCGCCAACGCCGCGCCCGACGCCATCCAGCTTCCGCCCGGCACCGCGCCGATCCTGCAAGCCATTCCCGGCAAGAACCGCCCGGCGCTGGTGCTGCGCACCGATATCGCCAATGTCTACGGCAATCCGCTGCCCTCCATGCTGTTTTCGGAGGTCATCGACCGGCCGGTCGAGCAGGGCGTGGTGCTGGATGCCGCCTGCGTCGTCGTCAACCTGCTGCTGCTGCCCGATCAGCCGGAAGTCTACCGCGCCTGCATCCGCAATGTGAACAGCCTCAAGCGCCAGTGCGAAATCTACGGCATGCCGCTGATGGTCGAGCCGCTGGTGATGCAGGATAATTCCAGGGGCTCCTATATGGTCGACGGCAATATCGACAAGATCCTGCCACTGGTGCGTCAGGCCGTCGAACTCGGCGCCGATATCATCAAGGCCGACCCCTGCGACAATGTTCAGGAATATCACCGCGTCATCGAAATCGCCCAGACGATTCCGGTTCTGGTGCGCGGCGGCGGGCGCGTGTCCGATGCCGAAATCCTGTCGCGCACCAAGACGCTGATGGAGCAGGGCGCGCGCGGCATCGTCTATGGCCGCAACGTCGTGCAGCACGCCAATCCGGGCGGCATGACCCGCGCTTTGATGGCGATCGTCCATGACGGCGCATCCGCTGAAGACGCGGCAAAGCATCTCGCCTGA
>JBDHTA010000019.1:0-34101 GCA_039808465.1 Rhizobiaceae bacterium
GCGATTCAGCGGCGGGAATGATCGATGTGTCATCAACCGGCCTGCGCGGTGTTGCAAGACCATGCGCCGGTTTTCCGGTTCGCCCGGCCGGTAAAATGGCGAATTTTTCGTGATGCGCAGGGTGGTGCGCCGCCGAAATTGTCCTATCCTGTCTCGCGCGCGTGGCCGGAGGGGTGACAGGCGCAGGAAGGGGCGGCGTCATGCCCAGTCTGGATTTCTATCTCGATTGCCAGTCTGCCGATACCGGCGATACTGTGGGCGGGCGGTTGAGCCGTGCGCATGATTGTTCCGGGGATTCGCTCGACATGCTGGCGGCGCGGGCAGGCGTCAGGGCGGCCCTGATCCGGCTATGGGAACGCGATCGCGCAGAACCTGCCATTGCGCAGCTTTCGGCGCTGGCGGCAGCCTTGCGCGTGTCGCCCATGTGGCTTGCGGCAGGTATTGGCGAGGGGCCGGAGCAGGAGGATGGCGGTCAAGGGCCCGCGGCACGCAAATCCGCATCGTGAAAGAGCCAAGCCATTGCCGGAAAAGCAAAAAACCCGCCGAAGCGGGTTTTCTTGGTGCGGTCGAGAAGACTCGAACTTCCACGGGTTGCCCCACAGCGACCTCAACGCTGCGCGTCTACCAATTCCGCCACGACCGCATCGTGGTAGGCGCCGGTTTGTGCCGGCGAGGGAGCGTGTAGCAAAAGCATTCGGGGGACACAAGAGCGTTCGATAAGATTTTTTCCTTTTTGAAAAATATCTATATGAAAACATGGAAAGGGCATGCGGCAGGCCTGTTCGCACCACCTTCCATGCGGCCATGAAGTTTCGGAGTTTCAAATGCTTAGGACCGATATCGACATGCTGATGCTGCCTGTGGACGGTTCGCCGCCGGCGCGCTGGCGCATTTCCGAGGGGCTTGTTCCCTATGAGCAGGCGCTGGCGGAGATGGAGCGGGAGGTGGAGCGCATCGCGGCCGGGAAAGCGGATGAACTGGTCTGGCTTCTGGAGCATCCGCCGCTTTACACGGCAGGCACCAGCGCCGACGCGGCCGACCTGATCGAGCCGGAGCGGTTCCCGGTGTTTCAGACCGGGCGCGGCGGCGAATATACCTATCACGGCCCCGGCCAGCGTGTCGTTTATGTCATGCTCGATCTCAGGCGGCGCAGGCAGGATGTGCGGGCCTATGTCGCCGCGCTCGAGGAGGTCATCATCCGCATGCTGGAATCGATGAATGTGCGCGGCGAGCGGCGAGAGGATCGCGTCGGCGTCTGGGTGCGGCGGCCGGAAAAACCGGCGCTGCCGGATGGCGGCATGGCCGAGGACAAGGTGGCGGCGCTCGGCATCCGCCTGCGGCGCTGGGTGAGCTTCCATGGCCTGTCGATCAATGTCGATCCAGACCTCTCGCATTTCGGCGGCATCGTGCCCTGCGGAATCACCGGCTACGGCGTCACCAGCCTTGTCGATCTCGGCCTGCCGGTGATGATGAGCGATGTGGATATGCGGCTTCGCGAGGCTTTCGAAAGCGTTTTCGGAAAAACCGTGGCGGAGCGAACCGGGGAGATCTGTCCATGACGGCGGGATTGCGCGTGCGCAAACGGGAAACAGGGGCGACGGCGCGGCTGTCGCAGCATGGCGGCGTCGCCATGGAATCGGCAACGGGCGGCAAGATCGAGCTTGTCACGGCGGCGTCCGCGCCGGGCTTCAACCCGGTCGATCTGCTTTACGCGTCGTTGTCCGGCTGTCTGGCGCTCAGCGTCCGCATCGCGGCGAGCGAGCTTGGATGGTTTTCCCGCTTCGAATCCGTCGAAGTCACGGTGTCCGGCCGCAAGGCGGAGGCGGAATTCGGGCGGATCGAATCGATGAACGCCACGATCCGCATTCTCGGCGATTTCACGCCCGCGCACAGGCATGAAATCATCGGGCGCGCCGAGCGGCTGTGCACGATCAGCAATACGCTGCAACAGCCGCCCCGCATCGAGGTCGTGGCGGAATAATCATTCCTCGTCGGGAATGTGGCTGTCGACACCGAGCGTGTTCAGGAGATTGCGGACGTGGCGCACGCCGTCGACGCTGGACGCCGCCAGTTCCACGCGGCGCAACTGCTCGATATCGTCCACCCGGCCCGTCAGTGTCACCACATGGCCATCGGCGTGAACGTCGATGGCGTCGAGCGCCAGCCCGTCGATGCCGGAAAGGGCATCGGTGACGCGCTCTTCGAGATCGTCGGACTCCTCGCGGCCATCGGTTGCCGGAAGCACGGTGTCGCGCAGGTCGGCCTGATTGCCCGCCCCGTCGATGCCGCTGACGCGAAAGCCGGTGTTTTCGTCATTATCGGCGCGCGGGCGGCCGTAATCGGGATTGTCGACGCCGGGGGCAAGCGGCTTGTCGGCATAGGGCCAGCCGCTGTCGACATCGCGGCTTTCGTAATCGCGATAGTCCTCCTCGCGGGAGCGGCGGTCTGCGTCGGTGGGGGTTCCGGCCATGGTCTTCTCCTTCACGTTCTGTAGCTGCAAAACGTTGGAGACGCGGTTTGGTTCGGGCGGGTCAGCGCTGCGCCTTTTCCCATTTGCGGATCAGGCGGTCGCGTTTCAGCCGCGACAGGCGTTGCAGCCAGAACAGGCCGTCGAGCTGGTCGATCTCGTGCTGCATGCAGGTGGAGAGGAAGCCGCTCATTTCCTCCTCCCCGGTTTGACCGTCCAGCGATTGCCAGCGCAGGCGGATGCGGGCCGGGCGGGTGACCTTCTCGATGGCGCCGGGCATGGAAACGCTGCCTTCGTTGAACTCCTGCGTCTCCTGCGAGGCGTCGAGAATCTCGGGATTGACGAAGATGCGCGGCGCTGCCTGCCCTTCCAGCTCGATCACCACGACGCGGCGCGCAACCCCGATATGGGCGGCGGTGATGCCGACGCCGGGAGCGGCGCGCATGGTGTCGGCCAGATCCTGTGCCAGCGCGGCAAGCTCCGCGTCGAATGTCGTCACCCTGTCGCAAACCCTGTTCAGATCGGGATGGGGAAAACGGAGAATCGGTCGTATCGCCATGGTGTCGCCTTCGCGGTTTTTCCGGTCATCCATACCAGCTTGCGCGGTGTTGCGAAGCGGTGTTTTCACAAGCGCTCGCAAACGGCTGGACCTCGGCTTTTTCTTGCGTTAGCAGAAAGGGCCGCACGGGATCGGCTTCGGCTGTACGGATGCGGTTATCCGATTGTTGAGACAGGTTTTTCAGGCAGCCTCGCGCCGCCGGAACCCAGAAGCGGGCGCGAGGGCGGATAGATGACGAATACCGGCGAAATCGACAATGCCCGCATCGACAGGGGCCGCGCCGCGCCGCCTGAGGCCGAGCAGGACATTTATGCCGAGGACGGTTCGATCCGTCCGGATTTCCTCGCCATGGTCGGCGCGGCGATTGGCGACCGCGACGTGCTGTATCTGCGCGATCACGTCAGCCGCCTGCACGAATCGGAACTGGGCGACCTGCTGGAATCGCTGCTGCCCGACCAGCGCATCGCGCTGATCCTGCTGCTCGGCGACGATTTCGACATGACCGCGCTGACGGAGGTGGACGAGGCCATCCGTCTTGAGATCGTCGAGCATCTGCCGAACGAGGAACTGGCCGCCCGAATCGGCGAGCTGGATTCGGACGATGCCGTCTACATTCTCGAGGATCTCGACCAGGAAGACCGTGAGGACATTCTCGCCAAGCTGCCGTTTACCGAGCGGGTGCGGCTGCGCCGGGCGCTGGATTATCCGGAAAGTTCGGCCGGGCGGCGCATGCAGACGGAATTCGTCGCGGTGCCGCCGTTCTGGACCGTCGGCCAGACCATCGATTACATGCGCGACGAATCGGACCTTCCGGACAGCTTTACGCAGATTTTCGTCATCGACCCGACCTTCAAGCTGCTCGGCGCCGTCGATCTCGACCGCATCCTGCGCACCAAGCGGCAGACGAAGATCGATGAGATCATGCGGGAGACCAACCACCCCATTCCCGCCGAAATGGACCAGGAAGAGGCCGCCCAGCTTTTCGAGCAATACGACCTTCTCTCCGCCGCCGTGGTGGATGATAACGGCCGCCTCGTCGGCGTGCTGACCATCGACGACGTGGTCGACGTCATCCATGAAGAGGCGGACGAGGATATCAAGCGTCTCGGCGGCGTCGGCGACGAAGAGCTGTCGGACAATATCGTGTCCACCGTGCGCTCGCGCTTCCTGTGGCTGGTCATCAATCTCGGCACGGCGATGATTTCGGCGAGCGTCATCGGGTTGTTCGACGAATCCATCGAGAAGATGATCGCGCTGGCGGTGCTGATGCCTGTGGTCGCCTCGATGGGCGGCAATGCCGGAACCCAGACGATGACGGTGACGGTGCGCGCCCTTGCGACCCGCGATCTCGATATTTACAATGCCGGGCGCATCATCCGCAGGGAAGCGGGCGTCGGCCTGATGAACGGGGCGATTTTCGCGACGCTGCTCGGCGCCGTCGCCGGAACATGGTTCCATGATTACCAGCTTGGCGCGGTGATCGGCGCGGCGATGATCATCAACATGATGGCGGCGGCGCTGGCGGGCATTCTGCTGCCGCTGCTGCTGGACAAGCTCGGCGCCGACCCCGCCATCGCCTCATCCGTTTTCGTGACCACCGTGACGGATTGCACGGGCTTTTTCGCCTTTCTCGGATTGGCGACCTGGTGGTTCAATATTCATTGAATGCCGTTGCGGCGGCGGGAATGGGCGGCGCGTGGAGAAATATTTCAGCATTACCGATCTGACGCGGGAATTCGGCGTTTCGACCCGCACCCTCCGCTTCTACGAGGACGAAGGGCTGATCCACCCGGACCGGCGCGGCCGCACGCGGCTTTACCGCGCCGAGGACCGGCGGCTGGTGCAGGAGATTCTGCGCGGACGCCGGATCGGGCTGACTCTTGCGGAAATCCGTGAACTGATCCGCGTTTACAAGGAAACGCCCGGCAATGTCGGCGAACTGACGGCGCTGATGAAAAGCATTGCCGACAAGCGGGATGAATTGCGCCAGAAGCGCAAGGATATCGAGGATACGCTCGCCGATCTCGACACCATCGAGGAAGCCTGCCTGACGCGGCTGGCGGAAATCGGCGTCGGCACCTGATTTCCGCCTTCCCGTTTCAGGAATATCAGATCCAGCGGCGCGTCTTGCGGCAATAGCGCTCGTATTCGATGCCGAAGCGGGCGTGCAGGTGCATTTCCTCGCGGCGGATGGCGAGCATGGTGGTGAAGACGGCGGCAAGCGTCGCCATGACGAAGAACCAGGCATTGCCGGTAATCAGCCCGATTCCCATGGTGACCAGCGTATAGCCGAGATAGATGGGGTTGCGCGTGTAGCGATAGGGGCCGTGGGTGACGAGATGGCGGCTGGCGCGGTGCGGCAGGATGGTGGTGCAGCTTTCCAGCAGGGTTTTCGTGGCCCAGAGATCGAGCCCGATCGCGATGGCAATCATCAGCGCGCCCGCCAGCCAGCGCAGTTTTTCATGCGGCAGCGGCGCGGGCAGCCCGGCGAACTGGTGGACCATCCATGCGGCGAAAATGGCGGCCCCGTAAACGAGCGGCGGCCAGGGAAAACTCAAGGGCTTCACGCGATAGGCATTCATTGCGGCCGTCCCCTCATTGAGCGCTGGCAGTGCATTGCCGCGCTATGGTCTGAATGCGCTCATCCTGCGCCGCGTGGATTGCGCCAAGCTGGAGCGGTTCGTAGAGTTTGCGTTCCATCAATTCCCGCAGCGTGCATTCGCAAAAAGCCGCGCAGAAGGCGGCATCCTGCGATTTGACGCAGCTCGACTCGCAGGATTTCAGGTAGGCCTCGGGCGATTCTGCCGAGGGCGGCAGCACGAGGCTGGCGAGATAGACCAGCGAAATCAGCACCGGCTGGTGAATGAGGTAGAAGGCGAGGCTATGCCGCCCGATCCGGGCAAGCAGGTTGCGGTGCGGCCCGCCCGCCGTTTTCGCGATCCAGCCGGTTGCCTGCCCGATTCTGGCGGCGGCGATGCCGAACAGGACGGGGGCGAGCCAGGGCAGCAGCGGCACGTAATCATTGGAGCGCGGCGGCGTTTCCGAAAGCCCGAGCCACCACAGCCATGGCGTATCGAAGGCGGCCGAGCGCAGATACCACGGGGCGATGACGACGGCGATCGCCGTCAGCGCCGTCAGCGCCGGGGGCAGGCGCAGGAACAGCAGGCCGATCAGGCTGGCGGCGGCAATCGAATGCAGGATGCCGAAGAAGATCAGCCCTTCCGGCATGGCGTAGGCGGTTGCCGCCGTGATCGCCAGCGCCGCGCCCGCGATCATCGCCAGCCGTTTCAGGAAGGGCCGCCAGCGGATCACCGGCGTATGCGCCAGCACCAGACTGAAGCCCACCAGAAACAGGAAGCTGGAGGCGATGCCGCGCGCATAGGCTTTCCACAGGCCGAAGGCCGTCGTGCCCGCTTCGATATAGCGGAAAAATTCCAGATCCCACGCGAAGTGATAGGTCGCCATGGCGATGAGCGCGAGGCCGCGCGCCGTATCCAGCCAGCCGAGGCGGGGGCGTGCGGTTTGTGTGGTGGCAGCCATCGGGGAATCATCCTTGCATGGGAATGGGGGCGGGAATCAGGGCAGGGATTCGAGAACGGCGTTGCGCGCATCCGAGAAAAACTGCCGCCGCACGAGGATGACGACGACCATCAGCGTCATCGCCATGAACATATAGGCGTTCACGAACCAGCCGAGATAGCCCATGGACAGGAAGATGGCGCGCAGGCCCTCGTTGAAATTCTTGGCGGCGATGATGTTCATCCTCACCACCTGCTCGGCGGCATGCTCGGCCTTTTTCCGGTCAGTTATGTCGGCGAGCATCGGCAGGCCGCCGAAGAGGATCGTGCAATAGTTGAACAGCCGGTAGGACCAGCCGAATTTGAAGAAAGCGTAGCCGAACAGCGCCGCCAGCCCGCCGACCTTCAGCTCGAAGGCGCCGCGGCTGCTGGCGATGGCGAAGGGCAGGTCGCGGAAGACGGCGTCGACCTTGTCCGTCGCGCCGATCAGCGCGAAGCAACTGCCGATGGCGAACATCGAGGCGGAAGCGAAAAACGCCGTGCCGTTCTGAAGGCCGGACATGATCTGCGTGTCGATCATCTTCAGGTCGCGGTTCAGCGAATTATGGATCCAGCGCCTGCGCCGCTCGGACATCACTTCGGTCAGGCTCCTGCGGTTGAACAGCGTCTTGCGCTCCACCACATAGGAATAGCCGAACCACAGAATGCCGAAGACGGCCATTGCGATATAATCGATGATCAGCATGGAAATCGGGTCTCGCCGGTTTGCCTCGTTGATATGCCGCCTGCGCGTGGTTCCGGCAAGTGGCGGGCGCGCCGGACAGGCATGCGAAAACCGCTGATGTCGTTCCGGCTCAAGCCGATGTCGGTGTTTCGCCACAAGCGGGTTCTGCGGTAACGTAGCTTTCCGTTTCCATTCCCTCTGTCGCTCAATGAGGCGCTGCCCATGTTTCTGTCCGTTTTCGACGTTTTCAAGATCGGTGTCGGCCCCTCCAGCTCGCACACCATGGGGCCGATGTCGGCGGCGGTGCGTTTTCTCGACCTGATCCTGTCGGATGAATGGCCGCGCCCTTCGGGCGCGTCGGTCGCCGCCATCAAGGTCAGCCTGCACGGCTCGCTGGCGCATACCGGCATCGGCCACGGCACGGGCAGGGCGGTGGTGCTCGGGCTGATGGGTCAAAGGCCCGACAGCGTCGACCCCGATCGCATGGACGCGATCATCGCCGAGGTGGAGCGCACCGGCCGCATCACCCCGCCCGGCCATCCTTCCTACGAATTCCAGCCGAAAACCGATCTCGTCTACGACAAGAAGCAGCCTTTGCCGGGCCATGCCAACGGCATGAGCTTTTCCGCCTTCGACCGCGACGGGCGCCTGCTCCTGAAGCGCATCTATTATTCCATCGGCGGCGGCTTCGTGGTGACCGACACCGAACTTGAGGCGATGCGCAAGGCAAAGAAGGCCGCCGCCGAAGGGCCGCGCGTGCCCTATCCCTTCTCCACGGCGAAGCAGATGCTCGACATGGCGGCGCGCTCGGGCCTCACCATCGCGCAGATGAAGCGCGCCAACGAGGAAACCCGCATGTCGCCGGAGGAGCTGGATGCCGGTCTCGACCGCATCTGGGAGGCGATGCGAAGCTGCATCGAGCGCGGGTTGAAGGTGGACGGCATCATGCCGGGCGGTCTCAACGTGCGCCGCCGCGCCCGCGCCATTCACGACAAGCTTCAGGAGGAATGGCGCAGCAACCGCGCCAACCCGCTGCTCGCCAATGACTGGCTCAGCGTCTACGCCATGGCCGTGAACGAGGAGAACGCCGCGGGCGGACGCGTGGTAACGGCGCCGACCAATGGCGCGGCGGGCGTGGTTCCGGCGACGATCCGCTATTACGAGCATTTTCACGAGGACTGGGACCAGAACGGCATTCGCGATTACCTGCTGACGGCGGCGGCCGTCGGCGGCATCATCAAGCACAATGCCTCGATCTCGGGCGCGGAAGTCGGCTGTCAGGGCGAGGTCGGCTCGGCTTCGGCCATGGCCGCCGCCGGTCTTGCCGCCGTGATGGGCGGAAGCCCGGAGCAGATCGAAAACGCCGCCGAAATCGCGCTGGAGCACCATCTGGGCATGACCTGCGATCCGGTGGCGGGGCTGGTGCAGGTGCCCTGCATCGAGCGCAATGCGCTGGGCGCGGTGAAGGCGGTGACGGCAGCCTCTCTGGCGCTGAAAGGCGATGGCCGCCATTTCGTGCCGCTCGACGCCTGCATCGAAACCATGCGCCAGACCGGCAACGACATGAGCGAGAAATACAAGGAAACCTCGACCGGCGGCCTTGCCGTCAATGTGGTGGAATGCTGAGCATTCCCTCACGTTTTCCCGGCTGGCTTGCGGGACTGCGGCAAAGGAGCGCCTTGACGCCGCGCCCGAAAGAGCATTCAACAGCAACATGTCTCTGCATCTGTTGAAATTATGCGTCGGCGCAGATTCCATCGAGGATCTGCGCGAATGGGTCGCCAGCCGCGCGATGAACGCCTTGGCCGCCGGGCTGGAGCCGCATTCCGTCCACACCACCCGCATGGTGCCGAAGCGCATGCAGGAGCTGCTCGACGGCGGCTCGCTCTATTGGGTGATCAAGGGGCAGGTGCAGGCGCGCCAGCAGCTTCTCGATATCCGCACTTTCACCGGCGAGGACGGCATCGGCCGCTGCCACCTGATTCTGGGGCCGGAAGTGGTGGAAACCACCCTGCAACCGCGCCGCGCCTTTCAGGGCTGGCGCTATCTCAAGGGCGAGGAAGCGCCTTCCGATCTCGCTTCGATCGGCGGGGCGGGCGACCTGCCGGATCATCTGCGCCGCGAACTCGCCGAACTCGGCCTGCTGTAGCGCAACAAAAAAGCGCTCCGGCCACAGGCCGAAGCGCTCTTTATCATATTGTCCGAAATTTTACTCGATGCGCAGGTAGACCGGGGCGCGATCGCGTTCGGATGTGATGTAGAGGTGGATTTTCACGCGCGGCTGCGAGGAGCGCCAGGCGCGGGCGCCGTGCGAAAGAAGCGCGCCGACCAGATCCCGGGTTTTCGATTTCGGAAATCCGCGCCCGAGATCGGCGATCCGCATGGCGGCTTCGTGAATCGGGTGCAGGGACATGCGGCTGCTCTTGTTCTTCCTGCCCGGCGGTTCGCCGAAGCCGTTCTCGTTCCTGTTCATTGTCTGTCCTCGTACGCAATACTTATCGAGGGTGAGGGCCGCCTGAACACGCGCGGCCCGTTTTTCCGTGCTGGCCGGGATTACTGCTGGCTGGCCCAGCAGTTCATGCCCTTGCGCTTCAACTGGTTGCAGGCGTTGACCGCGATCTTCTGGTTATCGAAGCCGCCGAAGCGGGCGCGATAGGCCTGCGTGCTGCCATTGTCGATGGCAACGGCGAAGGGGGTGGCGGCACGCAATACATTGCCGCCTTTCTGCTGCGCCGTCTGCAAGAGATCGAGCGCCATCTGCCGGGTCGGGGAAACGCCGACCTGAATGACCCAGCCGGACTGCACCTTGGTCGAGGCCGTGGTGACCTGATCGACGCGCAGCGCCGGAGCGGAGGGAACATATTCCTGCGCCGATGCCGGAAGGGCGGCCAGCTTCTGCGCCTGCGCTTCCAGCGTGCCTTCGGCGGCGGCGATGGCGGCGGACTTCTTCACCGGAACCGCATAGGCGGTCTCGACGGCTTCCTCGTAGCGGGCATCCGGAACCGGGCCGGAGGCGGGCAGGGACGGCGCGGCGGCCATGGCGGCGGCAACCGGCCTTGCATCGGCCGGAATGGCCTTCGCCTTGGCGACGAACTGGGTCTGCACCGGCTCCTCGATCATGTTGCCCTTGCCGCTGCGCGAAGCCTTCGGCAGATAGGCGGCGACGAGCTTGCGCATCTGGGCGTCGCGGGCGCCGCCCGAGGTGCCGCCCATGACGACGGCGACGATGGAGCGGCCATCGACCTGCGCCGAGGTCACCAGATTGAAGCCTGCCGCGCGGGTGTAACCGGTCTTGATGCCGTCGACGCCGCGCACGGTGCCGACGAGGCGGTTATGGTTGCCGATGACCTGCTTGCCGTAGGTGAAGCTGCGGGTCGAGAAGTAACCGTAATATTGCGGGAAATGCTGGCGCAGCGCGATGCCGAGGCGGGCCTGGTCGCGGGCCGTGGTCATCTGCGCGGTGTTCGGCAGGCCGTTGGCGTTGCGATAGGTGGTGCGCGTCATGCCGAGCGCGCGCGCCTTGGCGGTCATCATCTGGGCGAAGCGGGATTCCGAGCCGCCGAGAAATTCGCCGAAGGCGGTGGAGGCGTCGTTGGCCGAACGGGTGACGAGGGCGAGAATGCCCTGCTCGACCGTGAAGCTGCCGCCCTTGCGCAAGCCGAGCTTGGACGGCGGTTCGGCGGCGGCGTTGGCCGATACGGGAACGGGCGTGTTGAGCTTGATGCGGCCCGATTCCAGCGCCTCGAAAACGAGGTAAAGGGTCATCATCTTGGTCAGCGATGCCGGATAGCGCAGGCTGTCGGCATTCTGTCCGTACAGAATGTTGCCCGTCTTCGCATCGACGACGATGCCCGCATATTTCGGGTTGTCGACGGGGGCGGCCGTGGCCTGCGCAACCGGCGCCGAGGCCGAAAGAACTGCGGCAACAAGACCGGCACAGATCTTGAGGAGAGATTTTCCGGATGTCTGGCGGGATTCGGTCAATGTAGACTGAGACACTTGTTTACTCTTCACTTCCAATCAGTTCATCACGTCCGGGCGCCGCCTCCAGTGCGACCGTTGTCCCGATAATAGACGCCGATCCGTTACCAATCTGTTTACGATGAACGCATTGTTTCCGGCGTGTGGCGAATTTTATGCTGGCATGTGGCGAAGGCGCTTCATCGGTTCTCTCACCCCGGCGGGGCATGCTGAAGCCGCTCTTCCAGAAAGCGTGTGATTTCGTCATCAATGTGTTGCCATTGCGAAAGATGCGCGCTGGAGAAGCGGTAAAGCACGGATAAATCCTTGCCGATGCCGATATCGCGCTGGCAATCGCCCGTCGTGCCGCTTTCCTGCGTTTCCGTGGGCAGCAGGCAGCGAACGACGTAATCCGGCTTGCCGGGGCGCGGCGCCGTCAGGAAAACCTCGTCGCCATAGCCGGTTTCCTTGCGCATATGGTGCAGCGTCAGGCCGTCGGCGAAGGGCTTGCCCGGCCCGTCGAACAGGTGGCTGTAGATCGGCTCCAGACGGCCGGACATGTCCCGCGACATGGTGCTCTGCGATATCTGCATGAAGATGAGGCTTGCCGTCTGGCCGACATCGTTGAAGCGCTGGCGGGTTTCGGCCTCGTAGCCGCGCATTTCCGGCCAGGTGAGGTAGAGATCCAGCCGCTCGGCCGGGCCGGAATGGCGCTGGCGCTCGAAGCGGATGGTGTTGACCGGCAGCGCGATCCTGTCCTCGCCGATTTCCACGGTCACGGTTTCGGTGCTGCCGGAATGCCCGGCCAGCGAGATTCGCTCTCCCAGCCAGCGCCCGCCGATGCTGATGGCAAGCGTCAGCACGCCCAGCAGGCCGACGGCGATTGCCACCCTGTAGATGAATGCGGGGGAGATGAGCGGGAGATGCTCCTGCCGCTCGCTTGCGGGCTTCTTCACTGCCGCCATTTCCTCCGGGCCGTGTTCGTGATCTCAAGGCTCGGCGATTATGGTGAATTATCGGTGAAAAAGAAAGCCGATCCCGGGGACAGCGGGATCGGCTTCAGGCACCGGCCACAAGAAACGGGACAGGCCGGGCCAAAAGGCGGAATTTTTACTGGCCGACGCTGCCGACCGCGGTGGCGCGGCCATCCTGGATTTTCACCCAGCGCCCGGCATCGGTGGTCGATTGCCGCTTGAGGTAGGTGTATTCCGTATCCGACCACAGCAGCACCTTGCTGCGCATGTTATCGAGAACGAAATCGCCGCGATCGGTGCGGACCGTCAGCACCGCGTGGCCTTCGCCGTTCGGCTGGAGAACCACGGTGATCAGCAGGTCGGAGGCGGCGAAACCGGCCTGCATCAGCAGCTTGCGCTTCAGGAGAACGAAGTCCTCGCAATCGCCGACGGTGGTGGGATAGGCCCAGCGTTCCTCGACGCCGTAGATCTCCTGGTCCGTCATCGGCTGGATCGAGCTGTTGACGTCGTAATTGATCCGCAGCAGCGTCTTCCAGTTGTCCTGGGTCAGAATGGCGGGCCCGGCATCCGGGCCGGTCGGCCTGCATTCGCCCGGAAAGGATTTGCAGAATTCGTAATGCCCGATCGGCGGATTGGCCTTGCCGGTGATCGTCATGGCCGAGGTCATGGCATGCGCGCCCGTTGCCGTCGCGGTGAAGAAGGTCACGGCCAGAAGGGCATTCCTGAGTGCTGTTTTTCTTGTCATTCCAGTCTCCCCGTTCGTTGAGGGGACAATGACACGGCCGGTTTTATTCGGCGCAAAATTCCGCAATAAAAATAAAGGCTTAGTCTAATAAAACACGCGGAAAACTTGATGAGAATACGCGGAAAAACAAGCTAAAATGCCCGTCGAATTCGCCTCGAATTCGCTTCAAATTGTTCGGATTTCCGGAGCCGGGATTGTTGTTTTCATTGGCTTTTTGCGCGGGGGACGATTTGCCGCGCCCGCTGTTCCGGTTTGGGACAGGCGCTTTCAGCCGCATGCCGTCCTGCCGAAGCCGCCGTCCTGCGCCCGGAAATCTGCGCCAAACCGGCACATTCCAGCTGCTCCGGCGCGAAAAAGGCAAAAATTTTTTTCGGATTTTTTTGAGGGAAGCGGCGAAAAAACGCCCGGCAGCAAAAAGCCCGGCGCGATGGCCGGGCTTGGAGAAGGGGATGCGAGGGAGGATTGCCTGTCAGAGCAGGTCTTGCAGGGTGTCGCGGGACTGCACCCGGTTGAATTCGATCGCCACGCCTTCCATGAAATGCCGCACGACCCGGCCCGGCATGTTGCCGAGGCGCACCGGCGTGCCCAGCGGCGGGCGGTTATCGATGTCGATGGCGGCGCCGGACAGCGAGAGATCGAGAATGCGGCAGGGCAGAACGGTGCCGTCTTCCAGCATGAGCTGCGCGATGCTGTTGCGCGGCGTCAGGCGGTCATGGCGGCGGTCTTCAGGCAGGCCCAGCTCGTGCTTGTTGGCAAGCCAGATCAATTGCGCGGCGAATTTCTCGCGTTTGCGGTCCGTCGCGGTGATCGACATGGTGAAGCTGCCGGTGCGCGCCTCGATCACATGGCCCTCGATGCGGCCGATATGATCGACATAGGCGACGATGCGCTCGCCATTGCGGGCGCGGCCGTGGCATTCGATCAGCGCATCGCCCGGCGACATCTCGACCACGAGGCAATCATGCTCCTCGTAGCTGGCAAGCATCAGCCGGCCGGGCAGGTTCACGGTTACGCTTTGAAACGCGCTCGCGGCATGGCGCGGATTGCGTGCTCCTTCGGCTCGCAGTGAAGAATGCATAATGTCACCATCAAGGGCAGGATTCGCTGTTCCCCGCAGGGTAGGACACAGCCCTTAACATAATATGTTTCCACAACCGGGTATTTTAGCATTTCCCGCTGAAGGTTGCGCGCAAGGGGTGTGAAACGGCAGCGGATTTACCCCAGAATGTAGAATATCGCTCACGGGAAAGGCGCGCGCTGCCGGGGGCGCGGCACCAATATGCTCTGCAACGCATGCCCTATGCGGCGCATCAGGCGTTGCGGCGCGGCAGCGCGGGGATCGCCGAGCGGCAGCGTGAACGGCATGCCGTTCGCCGCCATCCGCACGGCTGCCGCCTGTTTCAATTCGAGACTGCCGATGGGGCTGTCCCAATGCCGGTATGCGGAGGGCAGGGCCGTCATGCAGCCCAGAATGCGGTCGCAGGCGCCGGTTTGCGAGCGTAGCGGAACCAGCAGGATTTCCAGCGGCATCGGTTGCCCGGTCCGCTGCGGGCCATCGGCCTTCAGCAGAAGCGGGTCGCATTCGCGTGGCACGCGGGCAAGAAGGGAGGCCATCCCTTGCCGGTCCTCGCGCCGCCAGAGATTATCGAAGGAAAGGCCGCGCAATTCGCAGCCGAAGGCATCGCAGATCGCGGTGCCTGCCAGCCGGAAGACGGCATCGTTCTCGCCGCCGCATTCGAGCATGAACAGGGCGGGCAGGCTATGGCGCAGGTAAGCGGGCTCGAAATCCCGACGCAGCGGCGCGGCTTCGCCGCCGCGCAGCCGCGTCCAGTATTCGTAAAGATCGATGCTCGTTGCTGCCTGCATGCCTGTCTTGCCTGTCTGATTTCAGGTCGAAACGCGCCGGGGCGGCGCTTCGTTTCCAGGCGCAGCGAAATGCGTGCCAGATGCGGGCCATTAAGGTTAACGATGGGTTTCCATTGCCCGGCCGCGTCATCTGTGCCATGATTCGCTCATGCCGCCGGATATGGTGTTCTCCGGCGAAACCTGATGCTCCGCGGCGTCAGACAGCGCGTCGAGAGACGCGTGGCGCCGCGGGAAAACGTGGCGCGACGACCTCCATTTGCGCAAAGCCGCCGGTTTATCCCCGGCGGCTTCTTTTTTGCCGGAACGGGCGCGGCAGGGCATGCAGTAACACGTTAAATCTGCTGGATATTTTGACGGCGAGGCGATTCGGTCTTATGGGATGGGAATGCGCGGCCTGACGCGCGCCGACCTGAGCGGGCGGATCTTCGCGCTTCAGGCCTATCTTTTGCTTCGGGGACTGTCTCATGAACGACGCCGCCAGCCAGCCGACGGATTCTCGCGAGGAGGGCGATCTGCGCCATGGCGGCGGCGGGCGGCAGCCGCCGGTGTTCAACCTGCCGCCGGTGCTGACGGGCTCCATCCTGCTTTTGATCGCGATCCATGTCATCGCGACGAATTTGCTGAGCGACGGTCTGCGCGAGCAATTGTTCGTTTACGGCGGTTTCGACCCAAGCCGGTACATCTATCCGTTGAGCCAGCAGGGGCTGGAATGGTTCACCAGCCCGGTTACCTATTCGCTGCTGCATGGCGGCATCGAGCATCTCGGCTTCAACTGCCTGTGGCTTGCCGCCTTCGGCGCGCCAGTGGTGCGCCGCATCGGCACGGCGCGCTTCCTGATCTACTGGGCCGTGTCGGCGATCGCCTCGGCGCTGCTGTTCATGGCGCTGCATTGGGGCGAGCCGTCGCTGCTGATCGGCGCCTCCGGCGTCATCTCGGCGCTGATGGGCTCGGCCTGCCGTTTCGCCTTTCCGCCGGATGACCGCCGCGCCTACGGGCCGGTGCATCTTCTGCCGCGCCTGCCGGTCGCCGAGGCGCTGCGCGGGCGCACCGTGCGGGTGTTCATTATCGTGTGGTTTGCCGGTAACCTGCTCTTTGCGCTCGGTATTCCGCTGCTTGGCGATATCGGCGCGGTCGCCTGGGAAGCCCATATCGGCGGCTTCCTGTTCGGCTTCCTGCTGTTCCCCCTGTTCGATCCTCAGCGCCGCGACCTCTCCCCCTGATTTTGCGGTGCGGCATCTTGCAATCGCCAAAGAGGACGGGCACCATTCGAGACGGGGCATGAGTCAGGTGCGGAAGGGGCATTGCGGGCCTGGCTCTGAAACCCATTATCGTGAACAGGAGGAAGTTCATGCCGGAAACAGTCAAAGCCATTCTTGACCGAAAAGGCCGCGAGGTCGTCACGCTCCCGCCGCAGGCCACGATTGGCGAAGCGGCCGCCACGCTCAACGAGCACAAGATCGGCGCCATCGTGGTCGCAGGCCCGGACGGAACGATCGCGGGCATCTTCACCGAACGCGATCTCGTGCATGCCATTGCCCGTTCCGGCGTAAGCACCCTCGAACAGCCGGTGTCGTCTTCCATGACCGCGATCGTGCGGCGCTGTCAGGAAGAAACCAAGGTCAACGAACTCATGGAAATGATGACCGCCGGGCGCTTCCGCCACCTGCCTGTCGAACGCGAGGGCAAGCTTGCGGGCATCGTATCCATCGGTGACGTGGTGAAATCTCGCATCAGCGAGATCGAGCAGGAAGCCGCCGACATCAAGGCCTATATCGCGGGCTGAGTGTGAAATCCGGCGAGCGGCCGCGTCCCGGCGCGGCCGCCGTCTTCAGCGCGGGAAGGTTTCCTGCATCCGCTTCAGTTCGGCGAGTTTCATCCGCGCTTCCTCATAACCGCGCTCGATGGCTTCCCCGGCGCGATGGAATTCCGACAGGCCGATATCGCTGAGGCGCGGATGCAGCGACAGATCCGGCGGATCACCCGCCAGCCGGGCGCGGGAAATGCGATCCTGAATGATGTTGAAGGCCTGCACCATCACCGAAGTCAGGCCGATGCTGGCTTCCTTGACGTTGTCCGTCACGGGCCGGGGTTCCGGCAAGATGCTGGCATTGTGCTTGACCACGGCAGAGCGGCCATAGAGATCGTAGTTCAGGTTGACGGCGACCACATGCGGCTGCTCATAGGCGCGGCATACGGAGACCGGCACCGGATTGACCAGCGCCCCGTCGATCAAGGTGCGATTGTTGCTGCGGACGGGTTCGAAAATGCCCGGCAGGGCGTAGGAAGCGCGGATCGCGGTAATCAGCGAACCGCTGGTCACCCAGACTTCGTGACCGGTATTGACCTCGGTTGCCACCGCGACGAAGGGACGGTCGAGATCCTCGATGAAAATGCCTTGCAGATGCTCCTGCATGCGCTTCGTCAACCGCATGCCGCCGAACAACCCGCCGCCGCCGATGGTGAGATCGAGAAGCCCGGCGATGCGCCGCATGGTCAGCGAGCGGGCGAAGGTTTCCAGCTCATCCAGCTTTCCGGCCAGGTAGCAGCCGCCGACAAGGGCGCCGATGGAAGTTCCGGCAATCATGCCGATTTCGATGCCCGCTTCGTCCAGCGCGCGCAGCACGCCGATATGCGCCCATCCCCGGGCCGCGCCGCCGCCCAGCGCCAGCGCTATACGGGTCTTTTTCGGCTGGGGGGCAGGCAGATCATCGACCGGCGGAGTCCCGGAATCGATCGTCGTTCCAGGTTGAGCATTTCGACTGAGGGCCCAGTTCAGCATCGCACGCCGTCCTTTCTGCCGAACACATCCACACCGATATTAAATGCCTGTCCGCCTTTCCATTTGGTTATCATTGCGTGCCGGAAACAGAATTAAGTCAAGCGGCATTGTACGAACATTGTGCCGGACAAGGCCCTTTATTTGCCTTGTCTATTTTCTGCTGGGCTCCGCATAGATTTCCTTAGGATTGAAATGCAGCTTTTCATCGATAACGCCAAGAACCGCCTTTCCGTTCACCAGGCTGGCGGCGCGGTAAAAGCAGGATCTGCGGCCGGTGTGGCAGGTCGCATCATGGCCCGCCACCGAGACTTTTAGCCAGATGGCGTCCTGGTCGCAATCGACCCGCATCTCCCGCACGCTTTGCAGATTGCCGGAGGTTTCGCCCTTTTTCCAAATCATGTTTCGCGAGCGGCTGTAATAATGCGCGATGCCGGTTTCGAGGGTCAGCGCCAGCGCCTCCGCGTTCATATGCGCGACCATCAGCAGCTCGCCGTCGCCCGCATCGGTGACGACGGCGGTGACGAGGCCTTTTTCATCGAATTTGGGCGTGAAATCTCCGGCCGCCTCGAGGGCGGCCTTGCCGGCGGGCGGCGCGGGAAAAGTGACGGTCATGAATATACAGCCATTCGGGCAGCCGTCAGCGGCTGCGGATCATCGTCATGAAGCGGACCTGCTCGGCGGCATTGCTCTTGAAGGCGCCGGTGAAGGTCGTGGTCAGTGTGGTGGAGCCCTGCTTCTGCACGCCGCGCATGGCCATGCACATATGCTCCGCCTCGATCATGACGGCGACGCCGCGCGGCTCGAGGCTGGTGGCGATGGCATCGGCGATCTGCGCGGTCATGCTTTCCTGCGTTTGCAGGCGGCGGCCGAAGATTTCCACGACGCGGGCGATCTTCGACAGGCCGAGCACGCGGCCATCCGGAATATAGGCGACATGCGCCTTGCCGATGATCGGCACCATGTGGTGCTCGCAATGGGAATAGAACGGGATGTCGCGCACCAGCACCATGTCGTCGTAGCCCGCCACTTCCTCGAAGGTGCGGCCGAGAACATCTTCCGGCGATTGCTCATCACCGGATAAGAGTTCGCGATAGGCCTTGGCGACGCGCTTGGGCGTATCCAGCAGGCCCTCCCGCGACGGATCGTCGCCAGCCCAGCGCAGCAGCACGCGAACGGCTTCTTCCGCCTCCTGCTGGGTCGGGCGGTTGGTTTCCGGGCCGGAACATGGGAAATTCTTTACAATGGCATCCATACTGAAGCAGCCTCCTGATCCCGCGCCGGAGATCCGTGACGTCACGGTGACCGGCCGAGCCTGCCGTCCTGGCCACAAGCCGAAAATCGGCCCCTTATGTGTGGTTTGGCGACGAAAGGTCAAGGCCATTGCTTTTCCATGGCCTTGGTCCACCATAACATATATGACAGACGGTGCCGTCGCAAAGTGCCCGATTGCGACATCAGGCATGTTTTCTTGCCGGGCGAAACGGTTTGCAAGCCGGTCTTGCGGCCGGAAAGTCGATATCATGGACGACATCTACAATTCCCGCATTCTGGAGTTCGCGGGAAATATTCCCCTGACCGGCGTTCTCGACAATGCCGATGCCAGCGCTCAGGCGCATTCCAGGCTCTGCGGCTCAAAGGTGAAGGTCTATCTCAAGATGAAGGATGGCCGGGTGGAGGATTTTTCCCACGAGGTGCGCGCCTGCGCGCTGGGGCAGGCCTCGTCCTCGATCATGGCCCGTCATATCGTCGGCGCGACGGCGCAGGAGATACTTCAGGCCCGCCGCGACATGCTGGCCATGCTGACGGAGAACGGCGAGGGGCCATCGGGCCGTTTCGAGGATATGCGCTGCCTGAAGCCGGTGAAGGACTACAAGGCCCGCCACGCCTCCACCATGCTGACCTTCGATGCCGTGGCCGACGCCATCGGCCAGATCGAGGCGAAGCGCGGCGAGACGGTAGGGGCCTGAGCCATGTGCCAGTTCTGTCTGATGCAGGATGACGGCGAGGACGAGGGCGGCGCGGCGGCAAGTCCCCCGAAGCGGCCCGCGAGGCCCTCGCGCAATTATGCCGGGCCGTTTCGCCGCACGCCGGGCCGGTTGCTCGGCATGGGCATCATCCGGCTATACCAGATCACGCTTTCCAGTCTGATCGGCAGTTCCTGCCGCTATCTGCCGACCTGCTCCGAATATGGTTACGAGGCGGTCGCCCGCCATGGCTTCTGGGCGGGCGGATGGATGGCGCTGTTTCGTTTCTCGCGCTGCGGCCCCGGCGGCGGCAGCGGTTTCGACCCGGTGCCGGAGACGCTGAATGAAAACGCAGCCTGGTGGCGCCCATGGCGTTACCGGCACGCGCAGACGGAAGGCTGACTGCGCGCCTTTTTGCAGGACGCTGATTATATTGATGATTTTCGGGAGAAGTGGCACGCCCTAGGGGAGTCGAACCCCTCTTTTCAGAATGAAAATCTGACGTCCTAACCGATAGACGAAGGGCGCGTGCTGCTTGTGGGCGCTTCAATACTCAGCGGCTTCGAGTCTCGCAAGCGAAAAAACGCGTGGCCGCGAATTTTTTTGCGGCGATCCGGGCCGGTGCGGGCGTTCCGGTGCAAAGCCGGGTTTTTTCTTCCCATTTTGCCGGTTTCGCACTATATCGGCGCATTCACGGCCGGGCGTTCCGGCTGGCATATCACCACCCGCATTCGTTGGCGGGACTGGTCAACAGGAGCATATATCCATGTCCCAATCCGTTTCCCTGACATTTCCCGACGGCAATGTGCGCGCTTTCGAAGCGGGCGCCACCGGCCGCGATGTCGCCGAATCCATTTCCAAATCGCTGGCGAAGAAAGCCATCGCCATCGCCATCGACGGCGAGGTGCGCGATCTCGCCGATCCCGTCACCGATGGCCGCATCGAGATCATCACCCGCGCCGATCCGCGCGCGCTGGAGCTGATCCGCCACGATGCCGCGCATGTGATGGCCGAGGCCGTGCAGGAATTGTGGCCGGGCACGCAGGTCACCATCGGCCCGGTGATCGAGAACGGTTTCTATTACGATTTCGCCAAGAACGAGCCCTTCACGCCCGAAGATCTGCCGAAGATCGAAAAGAAGATGAAGGAAATCATCGCCCGCAACGCGCCCTTCACCAAGCAGGTCTGGCCGCGCAACAAGGCGAAGGAAGTCTTTGCCGCCAAGGGCGAGGCCTACAAGGTGGAACTCGTCGACGCGATCCCGGAAGATCAGGACGTCAAGATCTACAATCAGGGCGAATGGTTCGACCTTTGCCGCGGGCCGCATATGGCCTACACCGGCCAGATCGGCACCGCCTTCAAGCTGATGAAGGTGGCGGGAGCCTATTGGCGCGGCGATTCCAACAATCCGATGCT
Organism: Rhizobiaceae bacterium; assembly: GCA_039808465.1. GTDB lineage: Bacteria > Pseudomonadota > Alphaproteobacteria > Rhizobiales > Rhizobiaceae > Metarhizobium. The sequence goes on from JBDHTA010000019.1 coordinate 20,973, forward strand.
GACCCGCATCTATGGCACCGCATGGGCAGAGCAGGCCGATCTCGACAATTACCTGCATATGCTGGCGGAAGCGGAAAAGCGCGACCACCGCAAGCTCGGCCGCGAAATGGACCTGTTCCATTTCCAGGAAGAGGGCCCGGGCGTCGTGTTCTGGCACGGCAAGGGCTGGCGCATCTTCCAGACGCTGGTGTCCTACATGCGCCGCCGCCTCGCCAACGACTATCAGGAAGTCAACGCGCCGCAGGTGCTGGACGCTTCGCTGTGGGAAACTTCCGGTCACTGGGGCTGGTATCAGGAGAACATGTTCGCGGTGAAATCCGCCCATGCCCTGACGCATCCGCAGGACGAGGACGCGGATAACCGCATCTTCGCGCTGAAGCCGATGAACTGCCCCGGCCATATCCAGATCTTCAAGCATGGCCTGAAGTCTTACCGTGAACTGCCTATCCGGCTTGCGGAATTTGGCAATGTGCACCGTTACGAGCCTTCCGGCGCGCTGCACGGGCTGATGCGCGTGCGCGGCTTTACGCAGGACGACGCGCATATCTTCTGCACCGAGGAGCAGATGGCGGCGGAATGCCTCAAGATCAACGATCTCATCCTGTCGGTCTATGAGGATTTCAGCTTCAAGGAAATCGTGGTCAAGCTCTCCACCCGCCCCGAAAAGCGCGTCGGCTCCGACGAGCTGTGGGACCGGGCCGAGGCGATCATGACCGAGGTTCTGAAGACCATCGAGGAGCAGTCGGGCGGGCGCATCAAGACCGGCATCCTGCCAGGCGAGGGCGCGTTCTACGGGCCGAAGTTCGAGTATACGCTGAAGGACGCGATCGGCCGCGAATGGCAGTGCGGCACGACGCAGGTCGATTTCAACCTGCCGGAACGGTTTGGCGCCTTCTACATCGACCAGAATTCCGAAAAGCGCCAGCCGGTGATGATCCACCGCGCCATCTGCGGCTCGATGGAGCGCTTCCTCGGCATCCTGATCGAGAACTTCGCCGGTCACATGCCGCTCTGGGTCGCGCCGGTGCAGGTGGTGGTGGCGACCATCACTTCCGAGGCGGATGCCTATGGTCAGGAAGTGGCCGAGGCGCTGCGTGACGCGGGGCTGACGGTCGAAACCGACTTCCGCAACGAGAAGATCAATTACAAGGTGCGCGAGCATTCGGTGACCAAGGTTCCGGTCATCATCGTCTGCGGCAAGAAGGAGGCGGAGGAACGTTCCGTCAATATCCGCCGCCTTGGCAGCCAGGCGCAAACGCCGATGTCGCTGGACGACGCGCTGGCGGCACTCGTCGACGAGGCGACGCCGCCGGATGTGAAGCGCCGCCAGATCGCCCGCGCCAAACAGGCATAAGACAAAAGGCCCGGAGGGATCGCCATCCTTCCGGGCCTTTTTCTTGCGGAAAGAGTTTTATTCGACGGTTTCGGCCACCTTGGGCGCGTTGAGCAGAACTTCCACTTCGGTATTGCGGCCCGCTTCCACGGTGAAATCCTGCTGGTAGATCTTGTCCTTGTTGCGGGCGATGGCGGTATAGGTGCCTTCCGCGAGAACCATGGTGGGGAAGGCGCTGACGCTTTCGGCGACGATATCGCCCGAGCTTGCCAGGATCGACCATGCGGTATCGGCAATCGCCTCGCCGCCGGTTTCGGCCACCAGTTTCAGGATGATCTTGGCGGCGCGGTGCTGGATGGTCGCTTCCGTCAGCTTGCCGCCCTCGACCTGGATATCGGCGCGGATGACGGCGTTGACCTCGCCATATTCGGAAACGACGTGATAGGTGCCGGCATTGAGGCGAACGACGGTGCCCGGCGCGACATCGGCCATTACCAGGCCACGCTCGCCATCCTCGCGCACTTCCGCCGAATAGATCGAGAAGCTCAGCTCCTTCGGGGGAATGCGCACATCCGGCCCGGAGACGGCATTGAGCAGGATGCCGCCCGCATCCAGCACCAGCACCTGCCTGTCCACCTCACCGGATTCCGGCACGAACAGTTTTTTCGTCGCCCCCGCGCGGCCGAAGGCGACGTTGACGAAATAATCGCCCGGCGAAAGCTGGAAATGCGCCGTGCCGCCTTCCGAGGAGGCGACCAGCGGCAATTTGCCGTCGCCGCCGGGAATCGGGCTGAAGACGCTCCAGGTCAGCCCTTCCTCCATCGGCTCGCCATTGGCCGTCAGCTTGGCCTGCATCTGCACGTCGTGCAGGGAAGCTTGCGATTGCGCCGAAAAGCCGGTGGGCGAAAAGGCGTTCAGCTTCGGCATCTTGGCGGTGGTATCGAGCTGGTGGAAGCTTTCGAAGGCATCCATCTCCTGCGCGGCGGCGGGCATGACGCCCGAAAGCACGGAAAGAAGAAGGACGGCGGTGAAGCGTATCGGCATGGCGGTCCGGATCATTTCTGTTGCGGCGGCGTAAGCGCCCGCTGTAACACTTCGAACCGGCGGCGCAACGTAAAAACGATTCCGTCCGCCGGACGATTGCGTGAGTGTCCATGAAAACCAGGCCGGTGGCAAATTCAAGGCCCGTTCCGGCATTGCAAGCGAAAGCGACCGTGAATGACCGACAAGATTTCCCTGCGTGACTATCTGGCCGTGCGCCGCTCCATTCCCGCCTTCCAGATGCGCGAGCCCGGCCCCTCCAAGGCCGAGCTGGAGGAGATCCTGCGGCTGGCGGTGCGGGTGCCCGATCACGGCAAGCTCGCCCCCTGGCGGATGGCCGTCTATCGCGGCGCGGAGCGGGCGCGCATCGGCGAGGAATTGTTGAAACTGCGGCTGGCGGTGGAGCCCGGCCTTTCCGATGAGCTGATCCAGGTGGAGCGCACGCGCTTTACCCGCGCTCCCGTCGTCGTCGCCGTCATCAGCCGGGCGGCGCCGCATGCGAAGATTCCCGAATGGGAGCAGATCATGTCGGCGGGGGCCTTGTGCATGAACCTGCTGGTTTCTGCCAACGCCAGCGGTTTCGTCGCCAACTGGCTGACGGAGTGGTTCGCCTTCGACCAGCGCGCATATCCGCTGCTCGGCGTGAAGCCGGAGGAGAAGATTGCCGGGTTCATTCATATCGGCTCCACGGATTTTCCCGCCGTCGAGCGGCCGCGCCCGGATCTGGCCGATATCGTGACATGGGTTGGCGAGGCGGATTGATGTTCTACGCCACCGATGAAAACCGGCACGGGCTTGCCCATGATCCGTTCAAGGCGCTGGTTTCGCCGCGCCCGATCGGCTGGATCGGCACGAAGGGCAGGGACGGATCGCGCAACCTCTCGCCCTATTCCTTCTTTAACATCGTCAGCGATGCGCCGAAAATCGTGATGTTCTCCTCCAGCGGGCGCAAGGACAGCGCCCGAAATGCCGAGGAGACCGGCGTTTTCACCACAAATCTCGCCAGCGGGCATCTGGCGGCGAAGATGAATGCCAGTTCTATCGCCGTTCCCCATGGCGCCGACGAATTCATCCTTGCCGGATTGACGCCGAGGCAGGCGGAGCTTGTCGATGCGCCCTATGTGGGTGAGGCGCTGGCCGTGCTGGAATGCCGGGTGACGGAAATCCATCGCCCGAAAACGCTGGATGGCGGCATTTCCGAATCCATCATGGTGTTCGGGCAGGTGGTGGGTATCCATATCGATGAATCGATCATTCGCGGCGGGCGCATCGATATGGGCGCGGCGCGTCCGCTCGGGCGGCTGGGATACATGGATTATTGCGAGGCCGCCGAAGTGTTCGAGATGATGCGGCCTGCCGCGCCGAAGCCCTGAGATCAGGCCTTTCCGGCGGATGCGAGAATCCGCCGGGCGCGGATGAGATCCGCCTCGCGCAGCGGATGACCATCGGCAAGGAAAGCGGATTTCCCATCACATGAGGAAAACGCGGCAAGGATTTGTTTTGCCATCGCTATTTCTTCGGCATCCGGGGTGAAGGCGCGATTGATCGCGGATAGCTGCGGGAGAGCCCGTGTCAGGCAGCCCGCAAAGCCTTGCCGCCTGGCGGCCTGAAAGGTTTCTGCGTCTGCCGTCTCCCTGTCCGTGTCGATGGCGGCAATTCCGGCGGTTGCGGCGGCGAACAACAGCGCGGCGCGGGCAGTGCTGCCAGCCTCGTCAGGATCGGCCGCGCCGATGGCAGCGGCAAGCCTTGCCGCCGACCAGCAGAGCGCATCGAGGCGGGGAGAGGCTGTCGCCATCGCTTCGCCGCTGCTCATAACGCCCGCCGGATTGTCGCCGCTGAGGGCCGCGATCCGCGTCGATCCCGCTGCAATTCCCATGATGGCCTCGCGGGCCGAAAGCATGACGTCGAGCCGTTGCAGATCGGCGGCGGCGCGCACGCCGGAAAGCAGAATGCCATCGGCGCGGCCGCCGAGCGCCGTGCCAATATCCGCGTCCAGAAGGCCGGTGTCATGGGGGTGGGCCAGCACGAAACAGCGCCGTTGCCCGCGCTCCCGCAAAAACGCCCCCGCCTCCTGCCGCGCCTGCTCCTTCAAGGAAAGCGGCACGGTGACGAGATCGATGACCAGCACATCGGCGGCGCTGGTCAGGGCCTGGCGCAGCATTTCGGCGTCGTTGGCCGGAACCAGAAGCCAGGAGCGCATCATAAGCTTTGCCTCGAAGTCAGCGTTAAGAAACATGGTGAAGAAATCTTAAACCATTGCCCGCTAGTCTGATCCCAGTGTTTCCGATTCTTGTATCGTTTTCGAGGTTACCGTGATCGTTCAGGCATTTCTTCACTGGGCGGAAAAGGCAAAGACGCCCGAAAGGGCGCGGGCTGCGAAGGCGCTGGCCCGGGCTTTTCTGATGGAACGCATCACGCCGCAGGAACGGGGGGCGGCGGCGACGGCGCTTAACTATATCCTCGACGATCCCTCGCCGATGGTGCGGCTGGCGCTGGCGGAAGCGGTTGCCACAAGCGCGCATGCGCCGCGCACCGTCGTTCTGTCGCTGGCGGAAGACCAGCCGGAAATCGCCGCCACCATCCTTCTCGGCTCCCCGGCGCTCACCGATGACGATCTGGTGGATCTGATCGGGCGCGGCTCGGCCACCACACGGGCGCTGATCGCCGCCCGCCCTTGCCTGTCGCGCCCCGTCGCGGCGGCGCTGGCGGAGGTGGGCGAGGTGGCGGAAGTGGCGATCCTTCTCGAAAATCCCGATGTGACGCTCGGCCGTTTTACGCTGGAGCGCGTGGCGCTTCGCCATGGCCACGATTGCGATATCCGCCGCATGCTGTTGATGCGGGACGATCTGACGGCCAATGCCCGCCACAGCCTGATGCAGCATGTCGGCAGGGCGCTGGCGGGTTTCGGGCTGGTGCAGGCCGTGGTCGGCGAGCGGCGTCTGGAGCGCATCGTGCAGGATGCCAAGGAAACGGCGACCGTTGCCCTGATCGGTTCGGCGGAGGCATCCGAACTGCGTGACCTCGTGGAGCATCTGCGCGGCGAGGGCAGGCTGACGCCCGCTTTCCTCATGCATGCGCTGTGTTGCGGCAAGGTGGATTTCATCGCCGCCGCCCTCGTCTGCCTGACGGGGCTGGAGGAGCGCCGCGCCCGCGCCATTCTGGCAGGCGGGCGGGCGCATGCGATCCGGGCGCTCTACGAATCGGCGGGCCTGCCGCGGGATATCAGCCCGGTCTTCGTGGAAGCGACGCTGCTGTGGCGCAGCGCCCATGGCGAGGCATCGGGCCTGCCGCATATCGCCGAGGATCTGCTGCGGCGCTTCCGCATGTCGGACAATCTCGCCGTCAACGAATTGCTGGCGATGGTGGAGAAGCTGAAAGTGGCGGAGGAGCGGCACATGGCCCGCGCCAACGCGGTGCTGGCGGCCTGAGCGGCGCCTCAGGCCGGGATATCCTCGGCCTTGGAGATATGCACGCCCTTCTGCGGCTTGGCCGCCGTCAGGGCATCCTCCTCGGCATTGCTGAGTTCGGCTTCGCGCAGCCATTCGCGCCAGATCGCGACGAGCAGCGCCATCAGCACCGGGCCGATGAACAGGCCGAGAAAACCCATGGTCTTGACGCCGCCGATCAGGCCGAAAAAGGTCGGCAGGAAGGGCAGCTTGATCGGCCCGCCGACGAGGCGCGGCCTGAGCGTCTTGTCGACGATGAAGAGTTCGATCGATCCCCACAGGAACAGGCCAAGCCCCGCGAACGGCGTGCCGCTGGCAACGAGATAGATCGATATCAGCGTGAAGGAAAGCGGCGCGCCGCCCGGAACCAGCGCCATGAAACCGGTGATGACGCCGAGCGTGACCGGGGAGGGAACGCCCGTGACCCAATAGGCGATGCCGAGAACGATGCCTTCGCCGATGGCGATCAGCGTCATGCCCGTGACCGTGGAGCTGATGGTGGCGGGCACGACGCGGGAAATGCGCCCCCAGCGCGTCGGCAGGATGCGTTCGCCGATCAGGTCGACCTGACGGGAAAAATCCGCGCCGTTGCGATAGACGAAGAACAGCGCGATGATCATGAACAGCAGCGTCAGGAACAGGTGGAACGCGCCGCCGCCCGCCGCCAGGACCGCGCGGTAGATATTGCCGATATTGGCGCCGCTCGCGATCTGGATGAGGCTGCCGATGGCGCCGGGGCTGCCGATATGCTTGTCCCACATGGTGCCGATCCAGTCGCCGACGGCGGGCAGGGCCAGCATCCATTGCGGCGCGGTGGAACCCTCGCGGTTGGCCTCGACCACCCACATCACCCATTGCCGCACCTCGTCCACCGTGTAGAGCACGGCAATGGTGAGCGGCACGACCAGAAAGGCGACGATGAGGCTGATGGCGATGGACGCCGCCAGCGTGGAGCTGCCGCCGACATTGCGTTGCAGGCGGCTGAACAGCGGCCAGCTTGCGAAACCGATGACGAGGGCGGCCAGAACCGGAACGACGAAACCGTGGAAGAAATAGATACCGGCCGCGACGATCAACATCAGCAGCCAGCGCGCCGCCGAAACCGAGGGCACCAGCGCCGCCCGCGTTGCCGAGGCGGGGCTGAGCCATCTCTGTTCGGGGCGGGGTTTCATCGGTTCGAGAACGCTCAATTCCGGCTCTTCCTGTTCGTGACAAGAGGGTGATTATGGAAGATCGCCCGCGCCGATGCAAGGCAAAGGCCGGTTTGGCCGCCATGCGGCCGCGTCTTCCCGATCCTGCCTATGCCAGACTATTGTGGCGAAGCTGCGTTGACTGCTTTTCCGGCGGCGGCGGGGATCAGATATCGAGGTTTTCGGCAAAGGCTGCGCGGTCCTGGATGAAGCGGAAGCGCGCATCCGCCTTGGTGCCCATCAGCGAATCCACCGCCTCGCGGGTGCCCTCGAAATCCACCTCGTCGATCGCCACGCGCAGCAGGGTGCGCTTTTGCGGATCCATGGTGGTTTCCTTGAGCTGGGCGGGCATCATTTCGCCAAGGCCCTTGAAGCGGCCGATCTCGACCTTCTTGCCCTTGAACACCGTGCGCAGAAGCTCCTGCCGGTGCTCGTCGTCGCGGGCATAGAGCGTCTTGCCGCCCTGCGACATGCGGTAGAGCGGCGGCACGGCGAGGAACAGGTGGCCGCCGCGGATCAGCTCCGGCATTTCCTGATAGAACAGCGTGATCAGCAGCGAGGCGATATGGGCGCCGTCGACGTCGGCATCGGTCATGATGATGACGCGCTCGTAACGCAGATCTTCGTCGCGGTATTTCGTGCGGGTGCCGCAGCCGAGCGCCTGGATGAGATCGGCGATCTGCTGGTTGGCGGACAATTTGTCGCGGCCGGCGCTTGCCACGTTGAGGATCTTGCCGCGCAGCGGCAGGATCGCCTGATTGGCGCGGTTGCGCGCCTGCTTGGCGGAGCCGCCAGCCGAATCGCCCTCGACGATGAACAGTTCCGCGCCTTCCGCCGTGTTCTGGGCGCAATCGGCCAGCTTGCCCGGCAGGCGCAGCTTGCGCACGGCGGTCTTGCGGTTGACTTCCTTTTCCTTGCGGCGGCGCAGGCGCTCGTCGGCGCGCTCGATCACCCAGTCGAGAAGCTTGGCGGCCTCCTGCGGATTGCCCGCCAGATAATGATCGAAGGGATCGCGCAAGGCGTTTTCGACGATGCGCTGCGCCTCGACCGTCGCCAGCTTGTCCTTGGTCTGGCCGACGAATTCCGGCTCGCGGATGAAGATCGACAGCATGCCCGCCGCCGAAATCATCACGTCGTCGGTGGTGATGATCGAGGCGCGCTTGTTCTGCGTCAGGTCCGCGTAATTCTTCAGCCCCTTGGTCAGCGCGATGCGCAGACCGGCTTCATGGGTGCCGCCTTCGGGGGTGGGAATGGTGTTGCAGTAGGAATGGATTTGCTGGTCGCCGCCATACCAGGTGACGGCCCATTCCAGAGCGCCGTGGCCGCCGGTCTTTTCCGTCTTTCCGGCGAAAATCTCGCGGGTGACGGTGAAATCCTTGCCGAGCGTCGCTTGCAGGTAATCCTTCAGCCCGCCGGGGAAGTGGAACACCGCCTTTTCGGGAATGTCGGAACCCTCGGGCAGCACGCCCGGATCGCAGCTCCAGCGGATTTCGACGCCACCGAACAGATAGGCTTTCGAACGCGCCATGCGGAAAATGCGGGCCGGATCGAAATGGGCGTGATCGCCGAAAATCTGCGGATCGGGATGGAAGCGGACGCGGGTGCCGCGCCTGTTGTGCACGTCGCCCAGTTCCTCCAGCCCGCCGAGCGGCAGGCCGCGTGAAAAGCGCTGGCGGTAGAGTTTGCGGTTGCGCGCCACCTCGACTTCCAGCAGATCCGACAGCGCGTTGACGACGGAAACGCCGACGCCGTGCAGGCCACCCGAGGTCTCGTAGGCCTTGCCGTCGAACTTGCCGCCCGCATGCAGCTTGGTCATGATGACTTCGAGCGTGGATTTGCCCGGCGCCTGCGGGTGGTTTTCCACGGGAATGCCGCGTCCGTTGTCGGTAACGGTCAGGAAGCCCCCGGTATCCATATGCACTTCGATGAAATTGGCGTGGCCTGCCACGGCCTCGTCCATCGAATTATCGATCACTTCCGCGAACAGATGGTGCAGCGCCTTTTCGTCGGTGCCGCCGATATACATGCCGGGGCGCATGCGCACCGGTTCCAGACCTTCGAGAACCCGGATGGCCGAGGCGTCATAGGCGTCGGATGCGGCGGGCGCAGCCGGAACGGGCGCCGGTTTCGGCGCGGGCGCCGGCTTTGCCGCCGCCGGTTCTGCCGGACGCCGGGCCGCCTTGGGTTCGGCGGGGAGGGTGGAAAAAAGATCGTTGTCGTCCATCGAGCTTGTCAGATCGGCCTTTTTCGAATCGGTCGGATTGCGCCAGATATCACAGGGCAGGTGATTCCCGTAAACATTTCGGGAACATTTGCCGGAGAGGATTGCGCCGCGCCGCCCGCAATGGCAAGTCTTCTGCCCGTTCACAAAACAGGTCGGCGGCGATATGTCCACAGTTCATTTGCGTTTTGCGGCCATTTCGGCGGCGATTTGCCTGGCTTTTCCCGCAGTTTCGAGGGCGGAAGGGCCGTTGAAACCCTTCAAGGACGAATTGTTTTCGCAAGCCGCGGTGCTTGCCGAGCGCGACGGCGGCGACTTCCGGCAGGTGGATTACCAGGAAATGCGCGACATCAACGGCCGCGACCAGATTCCGGAAAAGCGGGTCAAGGCGCCCTATGTTTCGCTCGGCGTGCGCAAGCATCAGGCCAATGAGACGCTCGGCCTGTCTTCCGGGCCGCTCGACGTGTTCCGGGCCGGGAAGGCGCAAGGGGCGGCCTTCACCGTCATCTTCATCCACGGGCGCGGCGGCGACCGGCGGCTGGGCGCGAACGATTACAGTTTCGGCGGTAATTTCAACCGGCTGAAGAACCTCGCCGTCGACAATGGCGGCGTCTATTACGCGCCGAGCGTGCGCAGTTTCGACAGGGCTGGCGTGGCGGCGATCGCGGAGCTGATCGCGCATGCCAGCGCGGCATCGCCCGGAAAGCCGGTCATCCTCGCCTGCGCCTCCATGGGCAGCTTCATCTGCTGGGGCGCGGCGCGGGATGCGGGCGCCGCCGCGCAGCTTTCGGGCATGGCGGTGCTGGGCGGCGCAACCGATCCGGATTTTACGAAAAGCGCTTTCCACAAGGCGAAAAAGCCGGTTTTCTTCACCCACGGCAGCGCCGACAAGGTCTATGCGAGCGCCGATCAGATCGGGCTTTACGAGCGGCTGCGCAAGGCGAAATATCCGGCGCGTTTCACGCTGTTCGAAACCGGCTCGCATGGAACGCCGGTCAGGATGACCGACTGGCGGGCGGTTTTGAACTGGCTGCTGACGGTTCGGCATTGATTACGCCGGGATTCCCCGATATTCCGGGAAAACTCAAGGTAAGGGCGAGGATATCATGACACCTGACGTTCGGCCGCTGGTGGCTGGCAACTGGAAAATGAACGGCACCCGCGATTCGCTGGACCAGATCAAATCCATCGCGGAAGGCGTGAAAGGCCCGATGGCGGCCAGGGTGGAGGCGCTGATCTGCCCGCCCGCCACGCTGCTTTACGTCGCCACCGCGCTGTGCACCGACAGCCCGCTCGCCATCGGCGCGCAGGATTGCCACGAGAAGGAAAGCGGCGCCCATACCGGCGATATTTCCGCCGCCATGATCGCCGATTGCTTCGGCACCTATGTCATCGTCGGCCATTCCGAGCGCCGCACCGATCATGCCGAGACCGATGCCATCGTGCGCGCCAAGGCGCAGGCCGCCCACGCCGCCGACCTGACGGCGATCGTCTGCATTGGCGAGACCGCCGCCGAGCGCCAGTCGGGCCAGACCCTCGACGTGCTCAAGCGGCAACTGGCGGGTTCCGTGCCGGATGGCGCGACGGCGGAAAACACCGTCATCGCCTATGAGCCGGTCTGGGCGATCGGCACCGGCCTGACGCCGACGGTGGCGGATGTAACCGAGGCGCACGCCTTCATGCGCGGCGAACTCGTTTCGCGCTTCGGCGCGGCGGGAAAGACCATGCGCATTCTCTATGGCGGCTCGGTGAAGCCCTCCAACGCGGTGGAACTGATGGGTGTGGCCAATGTCGACGGCGCGCTGGTCGGCGGCGCCAGCTTGAAGGCGCAGGATTTCCTCGCCATATACGGCGCTTACAAGGAATTGGCGGGCTGAAAACACGCCGCGCAAAAATGCGCGGCGGTTTTGCGATAACGCCATGCGCAAGATCAAAAGGCCCGGAATTCCGCAAAAGGGCTTGGAATGAACGGCGGCCTCCTGTAAAGGAGCCGCCAAAGCGTTTTGACTTTGCCCCATGAAACAGAGGGGCAGGACTGGAAACCCATGCAGACCGTATTGATCGTCATCCATCTCATGATCGTGCTCGCCCTTGTCGGCGTCGTGCTGATCCAGCGCTCCGAAGGCGGTGGTCTCGGCATCGGCGGCGGTTCCGGCTTCATGTCGGCGCGCGGCACGGCCAATGCGCTGACGCGCACGACAGCGATTCTCGCAACGCTGTTCTTCGCAACCTCGCTCGGCCTCGGCATCCTGTCGCGCTACGAATCGCGCCCGACCGATATTCTCGACCGTATCCAGCAGGGCACGGCCGGTCAGGGCAGCGGCGTTCTCGACCAGCTTGGCCCGGCAGGCGGCCAGCCCGCCGGCGGTAATGCCACTCAGCCCGCGGGCACCGATGGCGCTGCGGCGCCCGCCGCACCGGCAACGCCCGCCCCGGCAGACAATACGGGCGTTCCGACGAACCCCTGATCGTCAGCGCTCCTCATGATCCCGGCAGGTTCGAAACGACCTGCCGGTTTTCTTTTGTTCAATTTTTTCCGTCCGTTTCCGGAAATCTCTGGAAAACCTGTTTTTCGGGCTGGCGGAATCCCTCGTGAAAAGGTAACCGGTGACTCCCATGGCGCGATATGTATTCATCACTGGCGGCGTGGTTTCTTCCCTCGGAAAAGGAATTGCGGCCGCCGCACTCGGAGCTTTGCTACAGGCGCGCGGTTACCGCGTGCGCCTGCGGAAACTTGATCCTTATCTCAACGTCGATCCCGGCACGATGAGCCCGACCCAGCACGGGGAAGTGTTCGTAACCGACGATGGCGCGGAAACCGACCTCGATCTCGGCCATTACGAGCGCTTTACCGGGCGTTCGGCCACCAAGACCGACAACATCACCACCGGCCGCATCTACAAGAACATCATCGACAAGGAGCGGCGTGGCGACTATCTCGGCGCCACCGTGCAGGTCATTCCGCACGTCACCAACGAAATCAAGGATTTCGTGACCGAGGGCAATGAAGACTACGATTTCGTCATCTGCGAAATCGGCGGCACGGTGGGCGACATCGAGGCCATGCCCTTCATGGAAGCCATTCGCCAACTCGGCAACGACCTGCCGCGCGGCACAGCGATCTACATGCACCTGACGCTGATGCCCTATATTCCGGCCGCCGGTGAACTGAAGACCAAGCCAACCCAGCATTCAGTCAAGGAATTGCAGGCGCTCGGCATCCATCCCGATATCCTGCTGGTGCGCGCCGACCGGGAAATCCCGGAAGCGGAGCGCCGCAAGCTGTCGCTGTTCTGCAATGTGCGGCCGTCCGCCGTCATTCAGGGGCTCGACGTCGCGCATATCTACGATGTGCCGATGGCCTATCACAAGGAGGGTCTCGACAACGAAGTGCTGGCCGCCTTCGGCATCGAGCCTGCGCCAAAACCGCGTCTGGAGCAGTGGGAAGAGGTCTGCAACCGTCTCCGCACGCCGGAAGGCGAGGTGACCATCGCCATCGTCGGCAAATATACCGGCCTCAAGGATGCCTACAAGTCGCTGATCGAGGCGCTGCATCACGGCGGCATCGCCAATCGCACCCGCGTCAAGCTGGAATGGATCGAATCGGAAGTCTTCGAAAAGGAAGATCCGTCGCCCTATCTGGAAAAGGTTCACGGCATTCTGGTGCCGGGCGGTTTTGGCGAGCGTGGTTCGGAAGGCAAGATTCTGGCGGCCCGGTTTGCGCGTGAGCGTAAGGTGCCCTATTTCGGCATCTGCTTCGGCATGCAGATGGCGGTGATCGAGGCGGCCCGCAATCTCGCCGGTGTCGAGAAGGCATCCTCCACCGAATTCGGCGCGACCGAGGAACCGGTGGTTGGTCTCATGACCGAATGGATAAAGGGCAACCAGCTCGAAAAGC